>NZ_MDZA01000122.1 GCF_001816125.1 Hymenobacter coccineus
CCACGCCGCCGGCCCCGCCACCCCGTACAGCAGCACGGCCCAACCAAGTCCCATCAATTGGGCCCCCACCAGGGCCGGCCAGCCCGTGGCGTAGCACAGCCCCCGCACCGGCACCAGCAGCAGGGGCCCCAAGTAGCCGCGCAGCGGCGCGGCGTAGTGCAGCAGCGAAAAGCGCAGGCCCGGCCCAAAAAACGTGGCCGCCAAGCCCCAGTACTCGCCCGCGTCGAACGGCAGCCGGTCGGCCCCGCTCAGCGGCAGGTAGGCGGCGTAAAGGGCCAGCACCACGACGCACCGCCGCGGCCACGGCCAGGGCTGCGCCGCGGCGGCTGGCAAACGGCGAAAAAATACGGGGCTCACAGCGGCCAAAGCTACCGGTTGCGGCCCTAAAATTGCGGAACCCAGGGCCCCGGCTGCCCCCACCGCGCCCCGCCCCGCCCATGAACCACCGCTTGAACCTCAAATTCGAACAGCTCGAACGGGCCACCCAGCGCCTACTGGCCACCACCGAAGCCCTGGGCCCCGACGCCACCCTGGCCCCCGCCCCCGGCAAGTGGGCCGCCACGCAAGTCGTGCACCACCTGCTGCTGGTCGAGAACAGCATCACCGGCTACGTACAGAAAAAACTGGTTGCCGCCGAGCAGCTGGCCAAGCCCAGCCTGCTCACCCGGGCCCGCATCGTGCTGGTGAACTTGCTCCTGCGCCTGCCGGGACTGCGGTTTCGGGCCCCGCGCGGGGTAGCCGAGCTCACCCACGGGGTCCCCGTACCTGCACTGCCGGCCATCCAGGCCGAGTGGGCGGCCACGCGCCGCCGCCTCGAACAACTGCTAAACGAGTACCCCGGCCGCCTGCTCGACCGCGCCATTTACCCACACCCACGCGCGGGACGCATCACCATCTACCAGGTACTCGACCACCTAGTTGACCACCTGCTGCACCACCAGCAGCAAATCGACCGCATCGCCCGGTCTTTCAAGGCAAGCCCGCCCCTCGCAGCGGCCCGCGGCTAGCCGGCGCGGGGCGCCGGGGCCACGTAGGGCGGCATGGCGGCGAAGGCAGCGGCCAGCTCGGGCGGCGGCACGGTCAGCTTGCGGCGGTCGAGGTCAATCCAGGCGCCGTCCACGGTTACGGTGGCGGCCACCCGGCCATCGGCCTTGTAAATGGTGTGCACAATGGTCCAGCGCCCGCCGTCGGCCGTTACCGACGCCAAGTGGCCATCGACGCGGATTTCTTCGCCAATGCCGATTTCCTTCAGGAATTTGGTTTCCTCGCGGAACAGGATGGGCCCTAGGCGCAGCTGCGCGAAGCGGGCCACCCCGAAGCCCCAGCGGGCCAGCACCGCCACGCGCTGGTCGGCGGCGTAGTCGGCGTAGGCCGAGTGGCGCATGTGGCCGTTGGGATCCATATCGGCCCAGCGGGTGCGGTAGGTGGCGGTGTATTCGGCAGAGGTTTCGGCAGGGTTTTCGGCGGGCATGGTGAAGAAAAGCAAATGGCTGCCCGCCCGCTGGGGCCCCCACGGGGCGGCCCAGCGGGTGGGGATACGGAAGTTAAATGGCTTGGTTGTCGGCCTCGGCCAAGCCCACGGGCACGAGCCGCACCAAATACTGCCCGTCCTCTTCCTCGTCGAGAAAATCGGCTTGGTAGCCGGCGGTGGCAGCCGCATCGTTCAGCAGGGCCCCGTCGATGAACAGCCACGGGAATGGCTCGCCGGTCTGTTTTTTATACGTCCAGGTGTATTCTACCTCACCGTAGTAGGGCCCGTTCAGGTTCAGCACCAGGGCCCCTTCCTCGTCCTCGTAGAGGTAGCTCACATCCGACGAGGTGGCCAGAATCTGACCGCCGGGGGCCAGCAGCGTGCGGGCGTGGGCCAGGAAGCGGTCGAGCCCTTCCAGCGTGCCGGCCAGCCCCAGGCCGTTCATAAGCAGCAAAATGGTATCGTAGGGCAGCTCGCCGGCCGGCAGCGGGGCAAACAGGTCGTGGCGGGCCGCGGTGCGCACGCCGCGGGCCCCCATCACCTGCACGGCCCCGGCCGATACATCCACGGCCTTCACCTCGAAGCCGCGGCTTTGCAGCTCCAAGGCGTGGCAGCCGGCACCGGCGCCCACGTCGAGCACCCGGCCGCGGCACTCGTCGAGGGCGCGGCGCTCCAGGGCAGGCATTTGCAGCAGGGTGCGGAAGAAGTACGCGGCGGGCAGCGGCTCGTCATCGGCCGCGTTGCAGTGTACGGTGAGGGCGGCCGTGGTGCGGCCGCCGTGGTAGTCGAGCAGGGCCTGGCCTAGCAAGTCGGGAGCGGTGAGGGTAGTCATCAGGCCCGAAAAGTAACCAAAACTTCGGGGCCCCGCCGCGCGTTGCACGGGCACAGCCGTCTGTTTCCCCCTTCCATGCTCCCCGACAAGCTCCGCAAAGGCCAGTTACCCACCAAAATCTGCGCCACCTGCGGCCGCCCCTTCGAGTACCGCAAAAAGTGGCGCAACAGCTGGGACGAGGTGAAGTACTGCGGCGAAAAGTGCCAGCGCAACAAGCCCAAGCCGCCCGCTGGGGCCTAGGCAGCCATCGCCACGGCGGGCAGGCGGGGCACGGCGCGCAGCCACGCCACCGCCGATTCCAAGTCGTCAAACACGTGCACCGCCGGGGCGTCCGGGCTGTACAAGGCCGCGTCGGTGTAGCACCGCACGCGCAGGTTGGGCGAGTACACCCAGGCCACCTGCTGGACACCTACCTGCCGCAGGTAGGGCAAAAACTCGCGGGCGAGCCACGCTGGCACGTTGGGGGCCATACTGGTCACACCCACGTTGCTGTTGAGGATGCGTGCGTAGCGCACGTCCAGCAACCGCTGCGCCAATGCCACGCAGTTGTCCTGCACCAAGGCCAGGGTCAGGTCGCCGCACCAGTCCACGAACAGCCACTGGTTGGCCGGGTCGTAGAAAACAGCGAGGTTGGGGGTTTCATGCAGTAGTTGTAGTTCCATCAAACACTAGAATTAGATGATTAGACACGCTGCTGGCCGCAGCAAAATGGCTTAAATACTCTAGGAAAAAATATAATTATGAGGTGATGATATTTATCAATCAAAAGCATATTTCTCACACAAATAAAGCAGATAGAAAACAAACAAGTGTGTCCGATCAACAAACTTTTGTCAGCTACTAACAACAACGCAAATCCATCTTGACTATCTGCTAAAATACACTACAAACAGATAAAATGGCTGTGATTATATTCTTTATAGTATTGATATTCATTATTTTATTTGCCCAATGCATGCAAATATTATGTTGATTACGAAATCAATACAATTGCAATTAACCCACAACAAAACCCACTAAATCGTTATTAAGCAATACTATTTACCGTAATATTATTCCTCGGCATTGCAACAGAATTAAATCTATTATAGCCCATCCGGGTATAACACCATATTTTATTTCAATTTGCATTATTATGCTTTAAATCGACACCCCATTCAAGGCTATTTTCCAGGTCGAGCGCACCGGCCAGGGGCCCCAATTACCCGGGTGCATTCCGAAACGTGGGGCCCTAATCCAGCCGCTGGGCCAACGGCCGCGCCCGGCGCGGCGTATGTTTAGCATCCATTCCCCCTCCTCATGGCTTCCAACCTCGATTACCTCGCCTCCGCCCTCGAACCGCTCGAAGAAAAAGTAAAGGCCTACCTGCAAGCAGAAGAGGGCCTGCGCAAGGCCCGCCTGGCCCGTAACGACGCGCCCCGCGAGGCCGCCGCCCGCGCCCAATCGGCCGAAGAATTTGAGCAACGCCCCGCCACCGGCAGCTACGACCAGGCCGCCGACGAGCGCCAGCAGCAATACCAGGCCCTGCACGACGACCTCGTGCGCCTCCGCCACGAAATAATGGAAATGCTGCCCACCCGCGATGCCTGGGTGAAGGTGAACCTGGGCTACGGGCCCAGCCGCGTGGGGGCCTGGGCCGTGCCGGGCCCACCCGCCGGCTACGAGCTACGCGTGGTGCACTAGCCGCCCGGGGCCCTCAGGGGCCCGACTGGGCATGAAAAAAGGACGAGGCATGGCCCCGTCCCTTTTTAAACCAAAACACCTTAAAAAACTATTCTTTCACTACGAGATAACGAAATGGCCGGGAAAAAATTCCCGGCCATTTCGTTTTTGTTGCAAATACGTCTACAGTTGAGCTAGCGCATCATGCCGCCGGGGCCCCCTTTCAGGCCGCCCATCATCTTGGCCATCTGGGCCATACCGCCTTTGGTCTGGCTCATCTTGTTCATGGTGCGCATCATTTTGCGCATGTCTTCAAACTGCTTCATCAGGGCGTTTACCTGCTGAATGTCAGTACCCGAGCCCTTGGCCAGGCGGCGCTTGCGCGAGCCGTTGATGAGGTCGGGGTTGGCCCGCTCCTCCTTGGTCATGCTCTTGATGATGGCCTCGACGGGCTTGAAGGCGTCGTCGTCGATTTCGACGTCTTTCATGGCCTTGCTCATGCCCGGAATCATGCCCATCAAGTCCTTGATGTTGCCCATCTTTTTGATCTGGTCCAGCTGCGAGAGGAAGTCGTCGAAGTTGAACTGGTTCTTGCGAATCTTGGCGTTGATGCGCTTGGCCTCGTCCTCGTCGAACTGCTGCTGGGCCCGTTCAACGAGCGAAATCACGTCGCCCATGCCCAGGATGCGCTGGGCCATCCGGTCGGGGTAGAAAAGGTCCAGCGCCTCCATTTTCTCGCCCGTCGAGATGAACTTGATGGGCTTCTCCACCACCGCCCGGATGCTGAGGGCCGCGCCGCCGCGGCTGTCGCCGTCGAGCTTGGTGAGCACCACACCGTCGAAGTTCAGGCGGTCGTTGAAGGTTTTGGCGGTGTTCACGGCGTCCTGGCCGGTCATGGCGTCCACCACAAACAGGGTTTCGCTGGGGTTGATGGCGCTTTTAACGGCCTCAATCTCGCGCATCATCTGCTCGTCCACGGCCAGGCGGCCGGCGGTGTCGATGATGACCACCTTCTTGTTGTTTTTCTTGGCGTAGTCGAGGGCGTTGCGCGAAATCTCGACCGGGTTCTTGTTCTCGACCTCGCTGTACACTTCCACCCCAATCTGCTCGCCGAGTACCTTGAGTTGCTCGATAGCCGCGGGGCGGTACACGTCGCAGGCCACCAGCAGCACGGTGCGGTTCTGCTTCTTGATGAAGCTGGCCAGCTTGCCGGCAAACGTGGTTTTGCCCGAGCCCTGGAGGCCCGAGAGCAGCACCACGGCCGGGTCGCCTTTGATGACGATGTCCTGCTTCTCGCCGCCCATGAGCGCGGTCAGCTCGTCGTACACGATTTTGACCATGAGCTGGCCCGGCGAGACGGCCGTGAGCACGTCGCGGCCCATCGCCTCGTCCTTGATCTTGTCGGTTACGTCTTTGGCAACCTTGTAGTTAACGTCGGCGTCGACCAAGGCCCGGCGGATTTCCTTGATGGTGGCCGCGACGTTGATTTCGGAGATGCTGCCCTGGCCCTTGAGGGTTTTGATGGCCCGGTCGAGCTTGGTGGAGAGGTTATCGAACATGAAGCAATGGGGTTGACGGAGGGGAGGATTTCGCAGGGCCCGCGGCGGGGCCCCGGGCGGAAACTGGGCCCGAAATCACCTTCAAAAGTAACCACAAACGGGCGAAAAACGGTCCGGGCCGTACCTTCGCCCGTTCCGCTTACTAACACTTCCGTGCCCGAAACCCGCCCGTTGCGCCTGCTCGTCCTTACCTATTACTGGCCGCCTTCGGGCGGGGCCGGCGTGCAGCGCTGCCTGAAATGGGTGAAATACCTGGCCGATTTTGGCGTGGAAGCCACCGTGGTGACCGTGGACGCTGCCCAGGCCACCTACCCCGTGCTCGACGAGAGCCTGGCAGCCGACGTGCCGGCCAGCATACGCGTTATCCGCACGCCCACCTCCGAGCCGTTCGAGAGCTACAAGAAGCTGACCGGCCGCGCCGTGCCCTACGGCGGCTTCGCCAACGAAGGCAAGCCGGGGCTGGTGCAGCAAGCGCTGCGCTTCGTGCGCGGCAACCTGTTCATTCCTGACCCGCGCCGGGGCTGGAACAAGCACGCGCTGCGGGCCGTGGAAACGCTGCTGGCCGCCGGCGAAACCTTCGACGCGGTGCTCACCAGCTCGCCGCCGCACTCCACGCAGCTCATCGGGCTGGAGCTAAAAAAGCGCCACGGCCTGCGCTGGCTGGCCGACATGCGCGACCCGTGGACGGACATCTACTATTATAAGGACCTGCACCACACGCCCCTGGCTGCCTGGCTCGACGCGCGCTACGAACGACAGGTGCTGACGCAGGCCGACGCCGTACTCGTGACTTCGCCCGAAACCGAGCGCCTGTTCCGGGCCAAAGTGCCGGGGCTGGCGGCAGGCAAAATTCACGTGCTGCCCAATGGCTACGACGCGCCCGATTTTGGCCAGCCCTCGCAGCCCCCGGCCGATTGCTTCCGCATCACCCACACCGGCACCATCACCGAACTGTACCACCTCGGTGGCCTGCTGGGGGCCCTAACCGGGGCCCTAAAGCGCCACCCCGGCGTACCCGTGCAGCTGCGCTTCGTGGGCCAGGTGAGCGCCGCGCTGCGCGCCCAAATAAGCGCCGCTGGCCTGACTGAAATCACCGAATACCAACCGTTTGTGCCACACGCCGCCTCGGTGGCCGAGCTGCTGCGTGCCACGGTATTGCTAATGGCCATCCCCGACGTGCCGCGCAACCGGGGGATTTTGCCGGGCAAAATATTCGAGTACCTAGCAGCCAACAAGCCCGTGCTGTGCGTGGGCCCCGCCGGTTCCGACGCCGATAATCTGCTGCAAGAGTGCGGCGCTGGCCAGGCCCTGCCCTACACCGACGCCGCCTTGATGCAGGAGACCCTCGACGCGCTGCTGCGCCAGTGGGCCATCAACCCCAACCTGGATTTGCCCGCCGCCAGCCACGGCCGCTACGCCCGCCGGGCCCTGACGGGGCAGCTGACCGCCATTGTGGGGGCCCCGGCGCGAAGCCAGGCTACGTGAGCCGCGCCACGGCCCCGCGCAGCTTGGCGGGCACCCGGTTCCAAAGGCGCGCGCGCCAATCGGCCCAAGCCGAGTGCGTTAGCTGCCGGCCCCGCCACGCACCGATGGCCGCGGCCAGGTGCTGGGCCAGGGTGCGGTAGTGGCGCGGCTGGTAGTGGCGCAGGTTGTTGGTGACGTCGGCGCGCTGATTAATGAACGGGCGGGCATCGACCACAAAGCAGTTGGGAGCCGTTTTCACGAAATCGTCTAACACCGCATTCAGGGCCGCGTGGCGCTGGGGGGCCCCGGGCTCGCCTGAGTTGGGCACCTCGATTTCGGTGCCGTTGAGGAAGAAAATAGGTACGGATGCCGGCACTTGCTGGCGCAGCCAGGCCAGGTTTTCGCGGAACTGGGCGGGGCTGATAGGCCCCTCGTACTGGAAATTCTGCGCAAACTGCCGCAAAAAGGCCTCGTTCATCCCCCGAAACTTGCGCTGGGCGTAGCGGGCCGCCAAGGGCCCCGGCGGCTCGGCCGTAAGGTCTCGGTAGCCCCCAAAAGGCATGGCGAGGCCCGTGGCCCGCTCGCGGTACAGGTCCTGGGTATAGTCCATCAGCGGGCTGAATACCAGCACATCGTAGTCGCCAGACCATAATTCTGTAGTGTAGGCCTCGGCACCGAGAAACGGCAGGCGCTGGGCCAGGCGCTGCTGCTCAGCGGCAGGTAGCTCACGGGTCTGGCGCAGCAGCGTGGTGTGCTCCAGGTGCGCCGTTATTTGGTTTTCGTTGAGAAAGTTGAATTCCTCGCGCACATCCAAATCGAAGGCTTGCAGGAAGGGCGTGACCTGGCCCAGGTCGCAGCCGCCTTTCAGAAACACGCGCAGCTTGGGGCCCCCAGCGGCGGGCGCGGGCGGTGCGGCGAGGGCCCCAGCAGCCACCGTCAGCCAATCAGGCTGGTCGGTACTGTTCAATTCGGTGGCCACTTCGCCCTGCACATCCAGCGCCGGAAAATCCAGCCAGGCGTAAGTGAATTGCTCGACGCCGAGGTGCAGAATGCGGCACGAAAACACGAGCTGTTCCAGCCGGTTTTCGGCCGTATTCAAGCAAAACACGCCCACCAAGCCGTAGTCGCCGAATTGGTCGCGCACGCGCACCGTGCCCCAGCGGCAGGCCGGGTCGGCGAAACTGGCCGCCAGCTCCTCGGTACTCACGCGTTGCTTAGTGAAATTGAGCTGGTTGGAGCGGTTAATTAGCTCCTCGATGCGGGCCAAATCAGGTACTACGTCGGGGCCCTCGCGGAACTCGATTTGCACGCCGGCAGCTCGCAGAAAGGCTAGGTTGTCGCCCTCGTACTGGGCGCGGGCCTGCTGCTGGCGCTCCAGTAGCTGGTATTGTTTCAGGCGCGAAAACCCGGGGTCGGGCTTGCCGCTGGCGACCAGGGCCCCGGCCAGGGCGGTCAGGTCGGCGGGGTCGGCGGTTTGCAGGCCGGGGTTGTAGAAGGCGGCCTCGCGCAGGTTCACGGGGTTGTCGTCGAGGAACAGCGCGTTGGGGGCCCGGAGCTGCATGGCGTCCAGCAACTCCTTGATGACGGGGCCCTTGGGCTGCCAGCCGATGCGCAGAAACACGAACAAGTCGCGGATGCCTAGGGCCGTCAGCTCGGCTTCGGCGGCGGCGGGGTCGTTCTTGCTGACGACGGTGTGCACCAGGCCCCGGGCGGCGGTGGCGCGCACCAAGGCCAGGTTTTCGGCGATGGGCGCCACGGGGCCTTCCGAGAGCGTGCCGCGCCAGAAGGTATCGTCCAGGTCCCAAATCAGCAGTTTCACAGGCTCGGCCATGGCGCAAATTTACGCCGCCCGGCCCGGGTGCGTACTTTTGCGCTTTCCCTCTTTCGCTTTTCATGGCCCTCGACCTCAACCACAAGTCCATCCTCGTCACGGGCGGCACCGGCTCGTTCGGTAAGCAGTTCGTGCGCACCGTTTTCGAAAAATTCCCGCAGGTGAAGCGGCTGGTGGTGTTTTCGCGCGACGAGCTGAAGCAGTACGAGATGAGCCAGGAATTCAGCCCGGCCCAGTACCCGGCCATCCGCTACTTCCTCGGCGACGTGCGCGACCCGCAGCGCCTGCAACGCGCCTGCGAGGGCATCGACATCGTGATACACGCCGCCGCCCTCAAGCAGGTGCCCGCCGCTGAGTACAACCCGATGGAGTGCATCAAAACCAACATTTTTGGGGCCGAAAACGTGATTAACGCCGCCCTCGACTGCGGCGTGAAGGACGTGGTGGCGCTGAGCACCGATAAGGCGGCCGCGCCCATCAACCTGTACGGGGCCACCAAATTGTGCTCCGATAAGCTGTTTGTGGCCGCCAACAACATGAAGGGCAGCCGCGATTTGCGTTTCTCGGTGGTGCGCTACGGCAACGTGATTGGCTCGCGCGGTTCAGTGGTGCCCTTCTTTTTGAAGGAGCGCCGCACCGGCGTGCTGCCCATCACCCACCCCGACATGACGCGCTTCAACATCTCGCTCGAAGAGGGCGTGGACTTGGTGCTGTACGCGCTGGAGCACGCCTGGGGCGGCGAGATTTTCGTGCCGAAAATTCCGTCCTATAAGATCACCGAAGTGGCCCGCGCCATCGGGCCCGACTGCGAGCAGCGCATCGTGGGCATCCGCCCCGGCGAGAAGCTGCACGAGGAAATGATTACCGAAACCGACGCCCTGAGCACCGTGGAGCTGGACCGCTACTACGTGATTCTGCCCAACACGCCAAATTGGAACGTGGACAAGTTTGTGACCCACTTCCACGGCCGGCGCGTGCCGCTGGGCTTCCACTACGACTCGGCCAACAACGACGAGTGGCTCGACGCAGCCCAGATTCAGGAGGAAATCCGGCGGCACGTGGACGCCGACTTTGTGGCCTAAAGCAGGTTCGGAATCAATGCATAACGGCTCCGCATAACTATGGGGCCCCTACTTTTCAAATAGCCCCCATAGTTATGCGGAGCACACTGGCGCGACGCTGTGCGCCGACTTTGAAACCCCGCTAATCATCAGTGCAGTACCTGGAGCCAGCCTTGGTACTTGCTGCCGGTGGCGGGGTTGACGAGCAGGTAGTAGTACTGCCCATCGGGCTGGTTGGGGGCGCTCCAGGAGTTGTCGTACTTCTCCTGGTAGTGCACCCGGTGGCCCCAGCGGTCGAACAGCGCCAGGTTCCAATCGGCGGCGGTAAGCCCTTTAAGAACAAATGCTTGGTTGAGCGGGTCGCCGTTGGGCGTGATGATGTTGGGAATGGTGACGGGGCAGGGCTGGTCGCGCACCAGCAGCGAGTCGCGGGTGGTGCAGCCGGCGGCGTTGCGCACCTCCACGCGGTAGCGGCCGGGCCGCAGCGCCGCGAAGGTGGCCGCGGTGCTGCCGTCCTGCCAGCGGTAGGTGGTACCGGCCGGTTGGGGCCCCGCGCTGAGCTGGATGGCGGGCTGCTCGGCGCAGAACACCGTGTCGCGCCCGAGGCGCACCACCGGCAGCGGCGCCACTTGCACATCCACCGAGTCGCGGGCGGTGCAGCCCTGGGGCGAGGTGGCGGTCAGCACGTAGCGGCCGGCGGCGCGCACGTCGCGGGTGGCCGTGGTAGGGCCGTCGCTCCACCGGTAGGTAGTGCCCGCGGGCTGGCCGCTGGTGCCGATGCTCAGGGTTTGGCCGGCGCACAGCATACGCTGGCGGGGCGCCAGGTTCAGCACCGGCGGGGCCCCCACGGCCACCGTTTGCTGGGCCGTGAGGGTGCCGGTGGGCAGCGCCACCGTAGCGGTGGCGGTGTAGGTACCGCCGCTGGCGTAGACGTGGCTCACGGCGGGCCCCGTGGCCACGTTGGCCGCTCCCGCGGCGGAGTCGCCGAAGTTCCAGCTAATGACGGCGTTGGCCACGGCGGGCGTCAGGGTGGCGCTGAAGGCCACCGGGGCCCCGGCGCAGCTGGCGGTGGCGGTGAGGGTGAGCACCGGCGCACCGGTGGAAATGAGCTGGGAGCATTGGGAAGGCCATATTGGCACGTTGCACCTTGCAGGAACACTGCATTTCCAACGAAACCGCACGCCGCGCCCAGCGCGTTGGGATTTGGTATAGCCGCTAGGTAACTGCTAGTGTAAACACTGGCATAAATTTTACCGTCTGGGCCGGTGGCCAGGGCCCCAAAAGAGCCTGCTGCGTTGGTTATGCGAACGGCCGAAGCCACAATGGCCGCTGCCGAACCGGCTGCTAGGTTCCACTGCGTAATGCCGTACCCGTCAATGGTAGAACCGTACAGCTTTGAGCCATCGGGCGAAAATTCTATTCCGTAGAAGGCTCCGAACGTGTTTTGATTCAGTGATAGGGCCCCAGACACTTGGCCCGTGGCCTTGTTGAAGCTAAATAATTCGGGCGGCACCGTGCGCTGGGCCAGGGCCAACCGGCTACCGTCGGCCGAAGCCCGCAGATAACCGACCGAGTTGTTAGCGTTAAAATTGCCGCCGCCACCGCTTTGGACTATCCCCACACTGCTGGCAACGGGCACCGTAGCAATACCTGCGGGGCTCACCAGAAACGCGTAGAATGTATTGCCGGGGAAGTTATGCGCTATTAGCCAGACATCGCGGCCGTTTTGGTGGCGCACTGCTGTCAATCGTTCGCTCAGCTTCTCCGCAGCAGGGTTGTACAGGGTCGCAACTGTCTCAGCGTCGCCCAAGCCGCCGTTAGCGGCCATATTTACAGTGAAGTAGCGCAACCCACCCACCAAGTTTTGGCGCGAGGTTTCGGGCATCATGAAAACGTAGTAGGATTGCGGATCGTTTGGGCTCTGAACAATAGTAGCTCCCTGCGTGGACGAATTATCACCGCCCAAATTGCCGCCGTTGGGCATCACTTGGTTGTTACGGTTCCACACCATTTCGCCGTTGGTATAGAACAACAAATTGCCCGTTGCACTCGAAACGCTGGCAGTGGCCTCGTACGTGTCCATTGCGCTGCCAGTAAGGGCAGTAGGTGTTGTACCTGCAAAACTTACTGCCGCTCTAGAACCGAAATACCAGTTCTGGTTTTGAATCTGCGCACGCAGTTGCAGCGCACTTGCTATAAAAAATAAAAAAAACAGAGGTAGACGTATTTTCATATATAACCAATGAAAAAGACAACGCAAAAGACGTATTGGGTAAGCAAATGCACGCGTAGGATTACGGCAGGGTAAATATAGCCGCCTGCAGCGGCACGGGTTTATATTTGCACTTTAATCAAGCAGGTCCGTCTTGAGTGCAGGTTGGTTTCTTGGCTTGCACCATCCCTTTGCATTATCCTCCTTGCCGCCCCTCTACCCCCTGCCTTACGGCCGCCAGCACATCACCGACGCCGACGTGGCTGCCGTGGCCGAGGCCCTGCGCGCCGATTTTTTGACCCAGGGGCCCCGCGTGGCCGCGTTTGAAACCCAGTTTGCCGAGTACATCGGGGCCCGCTACGCCGTGGCCGTGAGCAACGGCACGGCGGCGCTACACTTGTGCGCGCTGGCGCTGGGCGTGGGGCCCGGGCAGCGGGTCATCACCACGCCGCTCACCTTCGCGGCCTCGGCCAACTGCGTGCTGTACTGCGGCGGCGAGGTGCACTTTGCCGATATCGACCCCACGACCGGCCTGATTGATTTGGCCAAGGTGCGGGCCCTACTGGGGGCCCATCCGAAAGGCTATTTTCAAGGCCTGATTCCGGTAGATTTTGCTGGGCTGGGCGTGGATTTAGAACAAGCCAGGGCCCTGGCCGACGAGTTTGGGATTTGGCTTATTGAGGACGCCTGCCACGCACCGGGTGGCTTTTTTGTTGATTCTGCAGGCCGAGAACAGCGCTGCGGCAGCGGTCAGTTGGCGGATTTGGCCATTTTCAGCTTCCACCCCGTCAAGCACATTGCCACTGGCGAGGGCGGCATGGTCACCACCAATGACGAGCGCCTTTACCACCGCCTGCTGCGCCTACGCACCCACGGCATCACCCGCGACGAAGCTTCGTTTGTGAACCCTGGCGAGGGCGGCTGGTATATGGAAATGCAGGAATTGGGCTACAACTACCGCATTTCCGATATCAACTGTGCACTGGGCAGCAGCCAGTTGGTCCGCGCCGATGCCGGCCTGGCCCGCCGCCGCCAGCTGGCCGCCCGCTACGACGATGCCTTTGCTGCCCTGCCGGGCGTGGACGTGCTAGCCCCCGGCCGTCCCGGCCACGCCTACCACCTTTACGTGGTGCAGCTGGCCGACCGGCGCGGCCTCTACGACTTCCTCAAAGCCCGGCAAATTTTTGCCCAGGTGCACTACATTCCGGTGCACCGCATGCCGTACTACGAGCGGCTGGGTTGGAAAAAGGGCGACTTTCCGCAGGCCGAGGCCTACTACGCCCGCTGTCTCAGCCTGCCATTGTATCCCACCCTGACCGATGCTGAGCAGGACTACGTGGTAGCCTGCATCCAAGAGTTCTTGGCTCGCTAGCCGTTCTAGGGCCCTCTTTTTATTACCTGTATTTATAGCTTCTCCCTTGACTTCCACTCAACAAGAAGAATTCTGGTCCGGCGACTTCGGCCGGGCCTATACTGACCGCAACCTGCGCCCGCTGGCCGAGTGGAACGAATTCTATCGAGCTACATGGGGCCACACCAAACCCGAGATGAACGCAGCTTTTTTGGGCGGTTTGCCCGAAAATGCGCGCATTCTAGAGGTTGGCTGCAACACGGGCTTGCAGTTGCTAGGCCTCCAGTCGGCGGGGTTCACGAATCTTCACGGCATCGAGTTGCAAGCCTACGCTGTGGAACGTGCCCGTGAAATGGTACCTAGTGCACAGTTGCTGCAAGGCAGTGGCTTCGAACTACCATTCGAAGCGAATTCTTTCGACGTGGTGTGCACCAACGGGGTGTTGATTCACATCGCTCCGGCCGATCTACCCCGCATCATGGCCGAGATGGTGCGCTGCTCGCGGCGCTACATCTGGGGCTTCGAATATTACGCGGAGGCCACCACCGCCATTCCGTACCGGGGCAATGAAGGCTTTTTGTGGAAAGCCAATTATGCGCAGCTCTTCGCCAACCAGTTTCCGGAGTTGCGGTTGGTAAAACAGGAATTTTACCCATACCAAACCGAGGCCGAGCGCGGCAACATCGACAGTATGTATTTGCTAGAGAAAGTGGGGACCTAATGCGAGTCGGCATCATCTCCCAAGCCCGCATGACCAGCACCCGTTTGCCGGGGAAGGTGCTGCGCGAGGCGGGCGGCCAACCGCTGCTGGCGTGGCACGTGCAGCGGCTGCGCGCTGCTGGGGCCCCACTGTACCTAGCCATCACCACCAATTCGGCCGATGATGTGTTGGCTGAGTTTGCTGCCGCCCACGGCTTGCCTTGCACCCGCGGCGACGAACACGACGTGCTGGCGCGCTACCAGCAGTGCGCCGCCGCCCATGAATTGGATGTGGTAGTACGCGTAACCAGCGACTGCCCGCTTATTGCGCCCGAGCTGATTGCAGCTGGTATCCAGCGCTATTTGGCGGCCGCCGATGATCAGTTGTACCTGTCTAATGCCTTGGAACGGACTTACCCGCGCGGCTTTGATTTTGAGATTTTTTCGAGCAAAATGTTAGCTGAGGCGGCGGCGCACGCCACCCGGCCCGAAGACCGGGAACACGTAACGCCCTTTTTGCATCAGAATCGGGCAGATAACGTCCGGTTTTCGCATTTCCGCCGGCCAACTGACGCCAGCCGCTACCGCCTCACGGTGGACACAGCCGCAGATTTTGAGCTGTTGCGCCAGTTGCTTGATGACTACGACGCGGGCCACATGACGGCCGAAGAACTCATCTCGTTGCTGGATACCCACCCCGAATTGGTGGCCATTAATGCGCGCGTCGAACAAAAAAAACTGTAAGCCGTGGCCAGGGCCCTCCGCTCCACTGTGTACTTCCGCGCCGATGGCAACGCACGCGTTGGGCTGGGGCATGTAGTACGTTGCCTGGCTTTGGCTGACATGCTAGCCCCATGTTTTGAGTGCGTGTTGGTGCTGCGCGAACCCAACGCTTTGCTTCAAACCCAGGCCGCTGCAGTCCAATGCCGCGTGTTGGTTGTTCCCCCAGCCGTTGGTGATTCACAGGAAGAAGCAGCGTGGGTAAGTGGATTATTACAGCCAACCGACTTATTGGTTCTTGACGGCTATCATTTTGGCTCTCTTTATCAAGAAATAGTCTCGAAAAAGCACTTCGGGTTGATTTGCATCGACGATTTGGTGACACCGCCTGCGTGGGCCGATGCGGTCATTAACCAAGCCGGTGGCGTGTTGCCAGGAGCGTACGCAACCACTCCTGGGGCCCAATTGCTTTTGGGGCCCACTTACGCCCTGTTGCGCCGGCCTTTTCGTTTGCCAGCACCGCTGCCGGCCCAACGTCTCTGGACCGGCCGTGTATTTTTAAGCATGGGTGGGGCCGACCCCAGCAACCAAACCGCTGCTTTACTCCCTCAACTCGTTCGGGTGTTTCCCAGCTGTACGTTTGACGTCGTAACGGGCGCAGCTTACCCACACCAAGCAGCGCTAGCCACAATGGCAGCCAGCTTGCCCCAAGTGCGCCTGCACCACAACGTAGCCGCCGAACCATTAGCGGCCCTGCTCCGCACCTGCGACCTGATGGTGTGTCCGCCTAGCGGAATGGCCTACGAATGCGCCGCCGCCGGGGGCCTGCTGCTATTGCACCCCACAGCCGCTAATCAGCAAGGCATTTTTACGTTCTTAGTAGACGGCGGACTAGCCTTGCCCCTAGCCGCTTTAGGTTCCTTAAAACCAACCGACTTGCCTAGTATAACAACGCAAATGCGCAGTCGGCAGGCTGAATTATTCGACGGCCGTGCTGCTGAACGATTCACCGCAGCGTTCGAAGAATTGCACTCAACTGCCCAGCTTCGCTTGCGGCGGGCTACAGCAGCCGACTGCGCACTGTACTTAGATTGGGCCAACGACCCCGCTGTGCGGCACAACGCCATTCATCCAGAGTCCATCGCTTGGTCCGATCACCAAAATTGGTTTGCGCGTCGTTTGACCGAAGTCCGGGATACTTACCTGCTGGTGGTTGAACTGGCGGATGAACCCGTCGGGCAAGTACGCATCGAATTTGATGGCTCCGTGGGACTGATTGATTATTCGGTGGCCACTGCGCACCGCGGCCGAGGCCTGGGTACGCGGTTGTTGCGCCGGGCCTTGCACTGGCTGCGCCACCAACGGCCGGGGCCCTGGGTGTTGCGGGGCGAGGTATGGGCCGATAATGCAGCTTCGATGCGGGTATTTGAGCGCCTGCGATTTGCGCGCTTGCCAACGGTGCAACGTAACGGCCGGACGTTTGAAGTCTTTGAGTTGGCCTTAAATTCGGGCTTTTAACCTCGCCATGCAAGATATTTCGCTGGGTCCTTACTCCATCGGTGCCGGCCAGCCACCGTTCATCATCGCCGAAATGTCGGGCAACCACGGCCACTCGCTGGAGCGGGCCCTGGCCATTGTGGACGCGGCAGCCGACGCTGGTTGCCAGGGCCTAAAAATCCAAACCAGCACGCCCGACATGCTGACGCTGGACAGCCGAGCCCCTGATTTCATGGTGCGCGGGGCAAACCCTGACTGGGAAGGACAGTCGCTGTACGAACTGTACACGACCAACTTTACGCCTTTTGAATGGCACGCGCCCATTTTTGCACGGGCCCAGGCGCGGGGCTTGGTAGCTTTTAGTTCGCCTTTTGGAACAGAAGCAGTGGATTTTTTAGAAACCCTCGACTGTCCTGCCTACAAAATCGCTTCGTTTGAGAATAATTGGCCCGAGCTTATTGAGCGGGCCGCGCGCACGGGCAAGCCGGTTATCATCTCTACTGGCATGGCCGATTTGGCCGACTTAGAGCGCATGGCCCACGTGGTGCGCGCCACTGGCAACGAGCAACTCGTGCTGCTCAAGTGCACCAGCACATACCCCGCCGAACCACGCGATACCAATTTGCGCACCATCCCGCACCTGCGCGACTTGCTAAACTGCCACGTGGGACTCTCCGACCATACCATGGGCACGGGGGTAAGTGTCGCCGCCACGGTGCTTGGGGCCGTCGTCATTGAAAAGCACCTCACGCTGGACCGCGCCGATGGCGGGCCCGATGGCTCTTTTTCGATGGAGCCCGCCGAGATGGCGCACCTGGTGCGTGAGTGCCGCCAGGCCGCTCAAGCGCTGGGCACGGTTGCCTACGGGCCCACGGCCGCAGAGCAAAAGTCGCTGGGGTTTCGCCGGTCCATTTACGTGGTGCAAGACGTAGCCGAGGGCGAGCTTTTCACCGCCGAAAACCTACGCGTTATCCGCCCCGGGCACGGGCTAGCCCCGGCCCTACTGCCCCAAGTGTTGGGCCGCCCGGCACGGCAAGCCATCCGACGCGGTACGGCCCTTACGTGGGCGGTGCTTTAGTATCAAAAACTATTTTTTGCCCCCGCCCATGCAAATCCACCGCTTCGCCAACGGCAGCTACATCATCGCCGAACGCCTTGTTATAGGCCAAGAGGTACACGTGGGGCCCAACACGCAAATTCGGGCCACCGAATGCGTGCTGGGCGACAACGTGCGCATTGGCGCCGACAACGTATTCTTAGTGGGCCAGCGCCTGGAAATTGGGGCCCATACCGTCATCGGCAATACCAATAGCTTCACGGCCCGCACCATCGAGGTCGGCGAATACGTGTTCTGGGATTCCAACGTGGTGGTGGGGCACGGCGGCAAATTCAGCCCCGACGCACACCTGCGGGTGGGGGCCTACTCGATGATTTGCGCCCGCATTACGCTCAACGTCAACCACCCCATTAGCATTGGCGAGTACGTGGGCATTGGCGAAGACGTGGCCGTGTGGACGCACGGCTCGTTCTTGCCGATTTTGGACGGGTTCCCGGCTGACTTTGGGCCCGTTTCCATCGGCCACCACGTTTGGCTACCGGCCAAGTCTACAGTGCTCCCCAACCGCCGCATTGGCAACAACGTGGTCATCGGCACTAACTCCCTTATTAATAAAGATTTGCCCGATGGATGCCTAGCTGGCGGCATTCCCGTGCGCATTCTGAAGGAGAATTATTATCCCTCGCACGATGCCACCCGCAACGAAGCGTTGGTACGCCGCATTGTGGAAGATTACGCCCGCATGGCCGAGTACAAAGACCTGGTAGTGCAACTAAGCTACTTACCGACAGAACACGTGATACACTGCAACGACATATCCTTCCACCTGGACACGCTGCGCACCACGGGTATATTCACTCCCACGGAGGAAGATTTTCGGGATTATTTGCGCCGCCGGGGCATTAAATTTTACACCGGCCAGCCTTTTACCAGCGTATTACCCGCCGAGTACCGCCGCCTCTTAGCCATTTCGCCGGATGCTGACGCTGGAGAATAAACGCCTGCTGGTGGTAGTGGCCCACCCCGACGACGAATTACTGGGCCTAGGGGCCACCGTTCACCGGCTGGTGCAGCGCCACGGGTGCACGGCCCGGGCCGTCATCTTAGGCGAAGGGCTGACTTCGCGCGCTGCCACCCGGGCCCCCGCGCAATGGGCCACTGAGCTGGCGACTCACCGAGCCAATATTGCGCACGCTGCCGCAGCGGTGGGCTACGCTTCCACCGGCATTTATAATTTTGCCGACAACCGCTTCGATTCGGTGGACTTATTGGATTTGGTGAAAGTGGTGGAACAAGAAAAAGAAACTTACCAGCCCGAGGTCATTTTTACCCACCACGGCGGCGACACCAACATTGACCACCGGCGCACTTTCGAAGCCGTGGTGACGGCCTGCCGTCCTTTGCCCGGCGAACCTATGCGCACTTTGCTGGCTTGCGAAACCCCGTCTTCAACCGAATGGCAGGCCGCCAGCTATCCGCAACCCTTCCTGCCAAACATCTTTCTGGCCGTAACGGAGGAAGACGTGGCCGCTAAAATTGCCGGCATGGAGGCATATGAGTTTGAAAAACGGGCCTACCCCCATCCCCGGTCGCCAGAAGCCTTGCGCGTGCTGGCACAGCGGTGGGGCGTGGTGATTGGGCAACCCTTTGCCGAGGCATTTATGCTGATTCGCCACATTGGATAAGCCAGCCGCTGTAGCAAACCAGCCCCTGAGTTCGGGCCTGGTTGAGCGAATGCACAACGTTCTCCAGGCCCGTTTTACAACGCATTTTTATAATTTGTCGCCAGCCGCGCTCAGCGGCATTTCACCCGCCAGCCCGCTTAAGCGGCTGGCGCGGGTGGGCGCCTACGCGGCCCTGCGGCTGGTGGGACACTTGTTCCAGCCCATCCGGAACCAGGCCGATTTGCGCGGGGCGGTTTGGCTGTACGTGGTGAGCGCCAACAACTACGAGGCCCTGCAATTCATCCAGCAAAGCCAGCCGGGGGCTCTACTGGTGGCCGGGCAAGGCAAAAACATTGGGCGCTACAACGGCGCGGTGCAGCGGCTCTCGCTGCGCCGCAAGCTACTGTATTACTGGCAGTACCCAGGAGCCCTGGCGGGGCTCTGGCGCCTGGTGGGGCCCCGGGCGTGGCGGTTTTTCGACTTGATTTTTTACGCCATCGGCTACTACGAGGTGTACCGGCGGGCCCTGCGCCACTACCGGCCCCGGGCGGTGGTGCTGGCCAACGACCACAACGACGACACCCGCGCCCTGCTGCTGGCCTGCCGCGCCGAGGGCATCCCCACGGCCTACGTGCAGCACGCCAGCGTGAGCGCCAACTTCCCGCCCCTGGGCTTCGACCTAAGCCTGCTCGAAGGCCAGGACGCGCTGGACAAGTACCGCCGCTGCGGTCCCGTGCGCGGCCGGGTGGCCCTGGTGGGCATGCCCAAGGCCGACGCCTACCTGGCCCGCCGCAACACCGCCCCCGCCGTGCGCCGCGTGGGCCTGGCCTGCAACATCCACGACCCGCTGCCGGCCCTGGCCGACACGCTGGCCTACCTCGCCCAGACGTTGCCAGCGCTCACGCTCACCCTGCGCCCGCACCCCAGCGACACCCGCGACTTTGGGCCACTGCGCCGCCAGCTGCCGCAGGTGCAGTGGTCGGACGCCCGGCAGCAGAACGTGTTCGAGTTCCTCGCCACCCAGGACGCGCTGGTGGCCGCCGATACCTCCACCCACCTCGAAGCCACCCTACTGAACGTGGCCAGCGTCTACTACCGCTTCGCCGCCAACCCGCTCACCGACGATTATTACGGCTACGTAGCCAACGGCCTGGTGCCCCGCGCCGCCGACCTGCCCGCCCTGGGGGCCCTGTTGGGGGCCCTGGCCCAACACAAGCCCGCCGACCTCTACCGCCGCGCCGCTTATTATAACGCCACCCTTGGCACCCCCGACGAGGGCCACAGCCAGCCATTGGCTGCCCGCGTGCTAGGCGCGTGGCTGGAAGAAGCGCCCGGGGCCCCGGCGTAGTTGGTTGCAATTCGCCAGGCGGGGCGGGCTGCCGGCTTTTCGCCGGCTGCCCGGTAATTGTTGGGGCCCCAAACAACCGCTTGCCAACGATTCAACGATTAGCGGGCAGCCAGGCGAAAAGCCGCAGCCCGCCCCGCTCATTACCCGCGCTACCTTCGCCCCCATGCCCACCACTGCCCCTGCTCCCGCCCTGCCGCCCATTGCGCCGGTCACGGCCGCGGTGCGGCTGGCCTATGTGTGGGCCCACTTCGCGCGGGTGTACCCCGGCGCGCCCGTGGGGGCCCTGGGCTCCACTGGCAGCGGCGCCGCGGTAGAAGTGGCTGACTTGGCGGAAGCGTTTTTCAGCCAACCCCAGCCTTACCCAGTTGAACCAAATTGGCGCGAGTGGCACGGCCAGCAAGTACCTTTTTTCTTTGACGACAGCGCAGGGCCCCTGCTAACGATGATGTCGGGCCGGGCCAAAATCAACGCCGACGTAATTTCGGCCGCGTTTTATTTGCTCAGCGGTTGGCAGGAATATTTCTCCGATGCACGCGACCAACACGGGCGGTTTCCTTACGCAGCCAGCGTGCAGGCGCGCTACGGCTTCGTGGCGCTGCCGGTGGTGAATTATTATTTCGATGTGCTGCGTGTAACCATTGAGCACGCCACTGGCCAGCCCCTGCACCCGCATACCTGGGGCCCCGGGCCCCATTCGCCGCCTTCATCAGCCACGACCTCGACAACTTGCGCAGCGCCTGGAAAGCCCCGGCCAAAGCAGCCCTGCAAAACGGCCAGCTACTAAATTTTGGGCAGCAGCTGTGGCGGCACTGCACACAGCCCGACGCCTGGGACAACCTCGAAGCTGTGGCCGCCGCCACGGCGCAGTACGGAGCACGGTCCACATTTTTCGTGCTACCCGCGCACCGGCCGGGAGCCGACGGTACCCCTAATGCCGACTACCGCCTCACGGCTCGGCTGTGGCAACGATTGGCCAAACTGGCAGAGCAAGGCCACGAGGTGGCGCTGCACGCCAGCATCGGCACGGCTGATAATTTCATTCATTTTGATGACGAACAGCAGCAGGTACTCGATGTAGAAGAGGGCGGCAACCGCTTCCACTACCTGCGGTGGGAGCCGCGCCTGACCCCCGATATAGTAGACCGGGCGTCTACTTCTTTCGACTCAACGCTGGGCTTTGCCGAGCATTTCGGGTTTCGGAATTCCTACTGCCACCCTTTCTTTCCCTTTGATTTTCAGCACGGGCAAGCCTATTGTTTTCTCGAAATTCCGCTAAACATCATGGATGCTACCCTGCACCACCCCAATTATTTGCAGTTGGGCCCCGACGAAGTATTACCGGCCCTAGTGCCCATGCTGTCCGAAGTTGCGAAGTTTGGCGGCGTGGCTTCAGTATTGTGGCACAACCAGAACTTCGACCCGGCCAACACTGCCAACGGGCCCCGGCAGTTTCACGAAGTTATGGGCTGGCTACGGGGCCGGGGCGCGGCATTCCTGACGGGTACCGAAATTTGGGCCCAGTTTCCGGCGGCGTAGGGCTCCAGACTTTTATTTTTTTCATCTCTCCACTTGGGCATTGTTCAACGCCAGGGCCTCCGCAACACCCTGATTTCTTACATCGGCCTGGGCATTGGGTTCGTGAGCAGCACGCTGGTGCTCACGCGCTTGCTCACGCCGGCGCAGCTCGGCCTCACCTCGGTACTTGTCTCGCTGGCCACGCTGGCGGCGCAGCTGGCGGCCTTCGGGTTTGCCAGCACGGCGCTGCGCTACTTCCCGTACTTCCGCGATTCGGCGAAGGGCCATTCGGGCTTTCTGCCGCTGCTGTTGGGCGTGCCACTGGTGGGCTTCGCGGCGGTAGCGGCGGCGCTGTGGGCTGGCAAAAGCTTCGTGCTAAGCCGCTTCTCGGCCGATGCTGCCCTGCTGGGGCCCAACTACCCGGCCGTGCTCCTGCTCACGCTGGCCGTGCTGCTGCTCTCGCTGCAAGACGCCTACCTGAAGTCGCTGTTCCACACCGGGTTTTCATCGTTTATGCAGGATATTTTCCTGCGGCTCTACATCGTGGGGGCCGCCGGACTGTTTTGGCGCGGGGTGCTCTCGTTCGATGGCTTCGTGCTGGCCTACGTGGGCGGCTACGCGCTGGTGGATGCGCTGCTGGCGGCCTACCTGCTGGCCATCGGCGAGCTGCACCTGCGGCCCACCCGGGCCGTGCTGCGGGTGCGGCCCCTGCGCGAACTGCTAGCCTTCGGAGGCTTCGCGCTGCTGAGCAACCTCTCGGGCACCATCATGGTCACCATCGACGCGCTGATGGTGGGGGCCAAGCTCAGCCTGGCGGCGGCCGGCATCTACGCCATTGCCTTCAACATTAGCACGGCCCTCACGCTGCCCTTCCGGGCCCTCTACAAAACGGCGTTCCCGCTCATCGCCGAGTATTGGAAAGAGGGGGCGATGGGTAAAATGGAAGATTTCTACGCCCGCACCACCCGCCTCAACACCGTGCTGGGCTGCTACTTAGCCCTGGGCCTGGGCCTGAACCTGGAGTTCGTGTACGGCCTCATCCACCGCCCGGCCTACGCCGCCGGCACCACCGCCGTGCTGCTGCTGCTCATTGGCCGCCTGGTCGACGGCATCACGGGCGTCAACGGCATCATCGTGCTCACCTCGCCCCGCTACCGCTTCGATCTGGTGTTCAACGCCGGCCTGGCCGTGGCCATCGTGGCCCTGAACGCGTTGCTCATCCCGCGCCTGGGCCTGGCCGGCGCGGCCCTGTCCAACTGCCTGGCCCTGGTGGGCATCAACCTGTTGCGCACCTGGTTTGTGTGGCGCACCTACGGCCTCCAGCCCTTCGATCGGCGCATTCCGCTCATTGGGGCCCTGGCGGCGGCGGCCGGGCTGGCGGCGTGGCTGCTGCCCGTGCCGCCCAGCATTTGGCTGGCGCTGCTGTTGCGCGGCGGCACGCTCACGGTGCTCTACGGAGCTGGCCTCCTGCTCACCGGCGCCGCGCCGGAAGTAAATGCGCTGTGGGCCAAGGCTCTGGGCCAGCTGCGCGGGCGGCGTCGGTAAACCCTTATGGACGCGCACCCATTTAATCAGGCTATACCTTTGTATCACCCGCAGCAGCGTTATAATCAATATGGCTAAGAAATCAAAAGCCCCCGCACCCGAAGTCCCAACCGTTTCGGAGCAGCCGTATTATTTACAGCGGGCACATATCAAGGATTTTCGGTCTATCCGAGATACTAAAGTGGACTTTAAGCCGGGGCTGAACATCATTATTGGGCCTAACGGGTCGGGAAAAACGAATTTTGTGCGCTGCATCCAGAACGGATTAGGAGAATTACAGCCTGATTTTCTTGGTAAAGTTAATTTATCTATTAATGGCAGAGATAAGCTAGAAATTGAATCTGCCATGCAAGACAATTTAACCACCAATCCTTTTAAAAATTATAATTCAACATCAAGGAATAGGCAACAAACGATTAGATTATTAGTAAAAGGAAAAGAATTTGAAGCTAATTCGTTTCAAGAAGCATTTATCGAATCAAAGTTTACAGGAACAAAGCCATATAAAACTAAACTATCCCTTTTGCAGCTTGTAACAATTGCTCACGGCATTCCTAATCGTTATCCAATAGTAGATACGGCGGAGGATTTTGAAATAAATTTCCGCTCAATCGGATACAATATCGATAGCAACTCGCTCTTTTCTCAATTATTTGCATCAGGCATAGCTCGCTCGTTTCTTTCTATTCACGCACTATCAGGGGAAAGGCAGAAATTACCTAGCCATGAGGCGATTCATTCATCTCTTAATGAGGTAGAGAAGTTTTATTTGAGTCGTTTATTACCTGAGTTAAGGCTATTTACACCGATAAATGATATTCAGCTTACAGCCTCTTATAATACATACACTAATTCAATTCAACAACAAATTATTATAAAAGGTATTAGATTAGATTTTAAAATCATAGATGATTGGCTACCATTCAGTGCTTTATCAAGCGGAACCCAGCGTCTTTTCTATATTATTTCAGAAATTATTGCATCGTTTTTATTCATTCCAACGGAAGACCCCCATCAACTTGATAATTATGATAGAATTCTTCTCTTAGAAGAACCCGAACTTGGCATTCATCCTGACCAGTTGGAAAAGCTATTACTTTTCCTCCGGCAACAGTCTAAAAAACATCAAATTATTATCACCACGCACTCGCCGCAAGTGCTGGATATGCTGGAAGAGGATGAGTTAGACCGTATCACCATTTGCGAATTGGATCAGAAGAAAGGCACTCAATTCCGCAAACTGAAAAAGGCGCAGATTGTCACAGCCAAGAAGTACATGCAAGAGATTGGTTTTCTGAGTGATTATTGGCGCCACGGCACATTAGAAACCAATAACTAGCCCTGTCTTCTCTTCATGTCTACCAAGAAAAAGAGAGTAGTCCGCGTAGGCTTGCTGGGTGAATCGCCGAATGATACGGCGGCGCTAAAAGTATTACTTCAGCAGAAGTATAAGGAGCGCATTCAGGTCTTTACATTGCTCAAAAACTTGAAAGCGGATAAAGTAGCAGGTCCCAAAGCGCTACGGATGCTACCTAAGCAATATGCAGAGCAACAACCCGATATAGTTGTATTTACCCGTGACTTGGATGCGCTGGCATCGGACGTCACGCAGATGCAAAAACGACGAAATGAGTTTAATGCTATTAATTTATGTGTGGGTGGAAAAGGGATTTTTCTACTCCATATATATGAGTTTGAAGCCCTAATTATGGCTCACATTGGCCCTTTCAATACTCTATATAAATGCACCTGCAATCCCCAAGCTGACCCAATGCGCATAATAGACCCTAAAGGAAACTTGCAAGAGGCATCCCGGAAGGGCAAACGAGGAGAATACTCTGAAAACGACTGTGAAGAAGTGTGTGCCCAATTAGACTACGCTGAATTGGTAAAAAATTGTGGCTATTTCCGCGACTTTGATGCCGCATTTGCCGCGAAGCTTCCCAAGTAGCAGCGTGACTATCGTAGTGCGTAAATCCGCTCGATGATTTCCACCACTTTCACGCCGTCCGCGGCGTTGGTGGAGCCGCCGCGTTGCAGGGTTTCCACCACGTCGTCGATGACGTGGCCGTGGTTGGCGGCCGAGCCCTGGTAGGGGCCGTAATTGTTGGCGGGGTTGGTGGGGGGCAGCGCGGGCTGGGCGTAATCCTGCACGTGGCAGTACTCAATTTTGTCGAGGTACTGGCCCCCGATTTTTAGGGCCCCGCGGGCGGCCACCACGGTGAGGGAGCTTTCGAGGTTACGGTCCCACACGGCGGTGCTGTAGCTGAGCGTGCCGCTGCCGCCGCGCACCAGGTCGAACGTGACGAGGCCGCTGTCCTCAAACTCGGTGATGGCCTGGTGGTTGAAGTTGCGAAAGCGGGCCGAGAGGTTGGCCACGTCGCCGAATACCCAGTACAGCAAGTCCACGAAATGGCTGAACTGGGTGAAGAGCGGGCCGCCATCGAGGGCCCCGGTGCCGCGCCAGCCGCCGGGACGGTAGTAGCGGGCGTCGCGGTTCCAGAAGCAGCTGAGCTGCACCAAATAGATGTCGCCCAACCGGCCCGCGTCCACTAGCTCCTTGAGCCAGGCGGCGGGCGGCGAGTAGCGGTTTTGCATCACGCCAAACACTCGGCGGCCGGTTTGCTGGGCCGTGTCTAGGATGGCGCGGGCGTCGGCCACAATCAAGGCCATGGGCTTCTCGACCACCACGTGCAGGCCGTGGCGCAAACCGGCCACCGCCTGCCGGGCGTGCAGCCCGTTGGGCGTCGCTACCGTGAGGACGTCGGCCTGGGGCCCCCGGGCAAGGTATTCTTCGAGCGACGCAAAAAACGGCACGCCGGGAAACTCGGCGGCTAGGCCGCCGCGCAGCTCCGGCTGCACGTCAACCAGCGCCACCAACTGGGCCCCGGCGCGGCGGGCCACCAGCGCCGCGTGGCGCCGGCCGATGTGGCCCACGCCGCAAATGGCAAAGCGAATAGGTAGAGAACCGGTCAAAAACGTAAGGCCAAAAGCAAAATTATCGGAGGAAACCGCGCCAATTCCATTAAACCACCCGGTGCATTTGATACTAAACAACGTCCACAGTAAGTCATCCCAATACGATGGCTGGGAGCAGTCCCAATAGCAACAGTCACGTAATCATAAGCTCATACCTCCTTCGCAAAACCGATGACAGCGTTGCCACGAAGAATGGCATTGCATAAAGCGCCAATGCTATCAAAAGAGCCATAAATAATTCTCCGCTTCGCCCCTGCTTCCCCTTGGTGCGGCCGCTTTGATTGCGGCGTTCAGCGGCGCTGTCCACATCCAATAACCGGCGGCGGTAGTACCTAACAAAGCGGTGCAAATGATGTTGCGGCGGGTGAACGGGGGCTTATTAATTTTCATATCACCTTATTTCCGACCGTCGAAAAAGCAACCCACTGCCTCTCCTATGTAATTTACCTGGTCCGCCGTCAGTAGCGGGTGTAAGGGCAGCGAGAGCACCGTTTCGCACAGCCGCTCGGCCACCGGAAACTGGCCGGCCCGGTAGCCCAAGTAGGCGTAGGCGGGCTGCTGATGCGCCGGCACCGGATAGTAGACCGCTGTGGGCACACCACACTGATATAGGTGGTCGCGCAGGGCATCGCGGCGGCCGGGGCCCTCTACCTGCACGGTGTACTGGTGGAATACGTGGCTGCTACGTGCGTCGCGGGCCGGAATTGTAAGGCCGGGCACATCGCCCAGGGCCCCGTCGTAGCGGGCTGCCACGGCTTGGCGGGCGGCGGTGTTGGCGGGCAGCTGGCGCAGCTTCACGCGCAGCAGCGCGGCTTGCAGCGTGTCTAGGCGCGAGTTGAGGCCGATACGCTGGTGGTGGTATTTCTGGCTCTGGCCGTGGTTAGCCAGCTGCTGGAGCAGCGCGGCGCGGGCCAGGTCGCGGGTGAGTAGGGCCCCACCGTCGCCCAGGGCCCCCAGGTTTTTCGAGGGGAAAAACGACGTAGTGCCCACCGCGCCCACCGCGCCGGCGTGGACCACTTCGCCGCTAGCAAATTGAAACGTGGCCCCCAGCGCCTGGGCGTTGTCCTCAATTAGGGCCACGCCGTGGGCAGCAGCTAGGGCCCCCAGCGCTTCCAAATCAGCACATTGCCCAAACAGGTGCACGGCGATGATGGCCCCGGTGCGCGGCGTGAGGGCCGCCGATACGGCCGCCGGGTCGAGGTTGAACGTGTCGGGGCGCACGTCGGCCAGCACGGGGCACAGGCCCAGCAGGGCGGCGGCCTCCAGCGTGGCCACGTAGGTGAAGGCAGGCACGATGACCTCCGCCCCCACCGGCAAATTCAGACTCAGCAGCGCCAGCGTGAGGGCGTCGGTACCGCTGGCGCAGGGCACCACGTGCGCCCCGCCGAGGTAAGCCCCCAGCTCAGCCGCAAACTGCCCCACGGCGAGCCCCTGGATAAATGCCGCTTCTTCTAATACCTCGCGCATGGCCTCGTCGAGGGCCGGTTGCAGGGCCGCGTGCTCGGCGGCCAATTCGAGCAGACGGATGGGGATAGGCGGCGGGGTCAAGCGCAAAATAAGCGGGTAAGCGGGGTGGGCAAAGGTAACCGGGCGGGGCCCCACTCAGGCAGCCAGCGCCCGCAGCAGCCACAGCAGCTTCAGCGCGTCGAGGGCCGCGAGGCGCGGCCGGGGCCCCAGCAGGTGGCGGCGCAGGGCCGGGGCCGCCGCGCCCAGGACTGCCTGCGCCACCGGGGCCAGGCCGGCGCGGCGCAGCCGCCGGGCCACTTGCACCAACCGAGCGCCGGGTTCCACGCGGCCCTGACGCAGCAGCTGGGCCAGGTTACGCACCGCCTGCTCCGATTTCTCGAGGAAAACCGCGGCCGTTTCAAGCCCCGCGTGCCGCACGGGGTTATCGAGGTGGTGCACAGGCACGGCGGCGGCGGCCAGCTGCCAGCCCAACTGGGTATCCTCGTGGCCGTAGCCGCGCAGGCTTTCATCCAACGGAAACCGCAGCAGCAATTCCTTACTGATCAATAGATTATTTACCAACAGCTGGCTATAAGGCGCGGCCTGGCGCTGGGTCGCCGGGCGCACCTCACGCGCTTGCCCGTAGCGCCAGCGCAGGCGCAGCGCTGGGTCGGCTGGGGCCCCGGGGCGTAGCACACGCCACCGGCCAGCACCGGGGCCCCACCCAGGGCAGCGGCATAGCGGGCCAAGAACTGGCCGTCGGGCAGTTGGCCGGTGTTGTCGAGCAGCAGCAGCCACTCGTGCCGGGCCCCGGCGGCCAGCTGGTTGCGCACGGCGGCGCGGCCCACGTTGCGCGGCAACTCCTGGTAACGCACGCCGAGCAGGGCCCCCAGGGGCTGGTTCAGGCAGCGGCAGGTTTCGTCCGAGCCGTCATCCAATAAATAGATTTCGAGGGCCCCGGGCCACTGCGGCGCCTGCGCCAGCAGCGCCTCAATTAATTCTGCCACCGGCCGGTTGTACACCGGAATTAATACCGACAAGCCGGGCATGGCGGGCGTTAATTAATTGCGGGCCGAATCCAGCAGGGCCCCGTCCTGGCACGTGAGCACGCGGTGCGGATACTTCTCAATCACCTGGAAATTGTGCGTGGCCATGAGAATAGCGGTGCCGGCGTAATTAATTTCCGTAAATAATTGCATGATGCTATCGGCCACTTCCGGGTCGAGGTTGCCGGTGGGCTCGTCGGCCAGCAGTAGTGTCGGCTCGTTCAATAGGGCCCGGGCAATGACCACGCGCTGCTGCTCGCCGCCTGAGAGGCGGTGCGGCATCCGATTGGCGGCGCTGCTTAGGCCCACACGGCCCAGCACGTCGGCAATGCGCTGCTGCTTGCGGGCCTTGCCCCGCCAGCCGGTGGCGTTGAGCACGAACAGCAGGTTTTCGGCCACCGTGCGGTCAGGCAGCAGCTGAAAGTCTTGGAACACGATGCCCAGGCGGCGGCGCAAATACGGCACCTTGCCCACGGGCAGCCGCGGCAGCGCAAAGCCCGCCACGGTGCCGGTGCCCACCAGCAGCGGCAGGTCGGCGTACAGGGTTTTGAGCAGCGACGACTTGCCCGAGCCGGTGCGGCCCACCAAATAAGCAAAGTCACTCTTTTCCAGCGCAAACGACACGCCTTGCAGCACCGCCTGCGTTTCCTGCATCACGGTGGCGTCGCGCAGCTCAACGATTAATTCGGACATCGCGCAATGTTAAATCGTGAGCGGGCGGAGCTTGCCAAATTCCAACTCGGAAATAACGGCCGCCAGCGCCGTTTCCTTGCCCTCCAGGCCGTAGCGGTGCAAATCCTTCAGCGGCCGGTCGGCCCGGAAATAGGCAATGAGCACAAACTGCTCGTCGCGGAGCTGGATATAATCAGGGATTTTAGCCTTGCCCTTTACTTTGATGATATACATATTAATTAATGTGAAAATGTGCGGGATGCAGAGATGTAAAGAATGGAGAAATTATTAATTCGTACTTGAATCAAACGCATTTTCACCTTTCCACATCCGCCACATTTTCACATTTAATTACGCATTCACCTTGGCGTGGTCGGCCAAGAAAGTCGCCAGGCCCTTGTCGGTAAGCGGGTGGTTGAGCAGGCCCAGGATGACGCTGAGCGGGCAGGTAACCACATCGGCCCCAATCTCGGCGCACTGGATGAGGTGCGGCACGTGGCGCACCGAGGCGGCCAGCACCTGGGTTTCGTAGCCGTAGTTGCCGTAGATCTGCACGATCTGCTCGATGAGTTGGAGGCCATCGGCCCCAATGTCGTCGAGGCGGCCCACGAAGGGCGACACGTAGGTAGCGCCGGCCTTGGCGGCCAGCAGGGCCTGCCCGGCCGTGAACACCAGCGTGCAGTTGGTTTTGATGCCCTTGTCGGAGAAGTAGCGGATGGCCTTCACACCGTCGCGGATCATGGGCACTTTCACCACAATGTTGGGGTGCAAGTCGGCCAATACCTCGCCCTCGCGGATGATGCTGTTATAGTCGGTAGCAATTACTTCGGCCGACACGTCGCCGTCCACCAGCTCGCAAATGTGGCGGTAGTGGCCCAGCACGCTGTCGACGCCGCGCACGCCTTCTTTGGCCATGAGCGAGGGGTTGGTGGTCACGCCGTCGAGGACGCCCAGCTCCACGGCTTCGCGGATTTCGGCAATGTTGGCGGTGTCGAGGAAGAACTTCATGTTTAAGCTGTTAGCGGATGGCTATTAGCTGTTAGCTGCTTTTTCAAACCGGCTACCAGAACAAAAGCTAACGGCTAACGGCTGCCAGCTAACAGCTAATACAAAAAGAATCGGCCCCAAAGCTACTCGCTGCCTCGCCAGAAAGCGAAACGGAGCAGCGCCGGGGCCGACGGGAAAGGACAAAAAAAAGCAAGCCAAAATCGCACCGCATCGACCGCCTACCCTTGCTACCTTCCGGTCCTGGGGGAGTTCAGCAGGAGCTGGTCGTTCTGACTTGCCGCTGCAAAGGTAATCACAGATTAGCCTCATTAACCGTGATGGCGCTGATTGCATGCCTGCCTTCTTCCGGTTGACCATAATTACGCTGCTCCATAGCATTGTCTATCAATAATTTGTACTCGTCTGAACCAGCAAAAAAAATCAGCGTCATCACGGTTAATCACGGCTAATCTGTGATGGAATGGGCGAAATCACGGTTAATCTGCATAATCAGCGATTAGCTTTGTGGCATGGAACGTATCGTCATTTTGGATTTTGGCTCGCAGTACACCCAGCTCATTGCCCGGCGCATCCGCGAGCTGCACGTCTTCTGCGAAATTCACCCCTACACCCACGCCCCGACCCTCGCCCTGAGCGACGACATTCGGGGCGTTGTGCTGTCCGGCTCGCCCTGCTCGGTGCGCGACGCCGACGCCCCCAACCCCGACCTGGGCCACTTGCTGGGCCACGTGCCGGTGCTGGGCGTGTGCTACGGGGCCCAGCTGCTGGCCCAGCAGGGCGGCGGCGAAGTGCTGCCCGCTACCATCCGCGAGTACGGCCGCGCCCGCCTGTCGCACCTTAACCAGCACCACCCGCTGCTGCACGGCCTCACGCCCGGCTCGCAGGTGTGGATGTCGCACGGCGACACCATTAAAACGCTGCCGGAAGGCTTCCTGGCCATTGCCGGCACGCCCGACGTGCAGGTGGCGGCCTACGAAATCGAAGGCCAGGCCACCTACGGCATCCAGTTCCACCCCGAGGTGACGCACTCCACCGAAGGCAAGCAGCTGATAAAAAACTTTGTCGTTGACATCTGCGGCTGCGCCCAGAGCTGGACGCCCGAGCACTTCGTGGATTCGGCCGTAGCGGCGCTGCAAAACACCATCGGCCCCGACGACCAAGTGATTCTCGGCCTCTCGGGCGGCGTGGACAGCAGCGTGGCGGCGCTGCTGCTGCACCGCGCCATCGGGCCCCGGCTGCACGGCATTTTCGTGGATAACGGCCTACTGCGGCAGGACGAGTTTGCCTCGGTGCTGAAGGCCTACGAGGGCCTGGGCCTGAACGTGACCGGCGTGGAGGCCAGCAGCGAGTTCTACACCGCCCTGGCCGGCCTCTCCGACCCCGAGCAGAAGCGCAAGGCCATCGGCCGCACCTTCATCGAGGTGTTCGACCGCGAGGCGCAGAAGGTAGAAGGGGCCCGCTGGCTGGCCCAGGGCACCATTTACCCCGACGTGATTGAGTCGGTATCGGTACATGGCTCATCGGTGACCATCAAAAGCCACCACAACGTGGGCGGCTTGCCCGAGAAGATGAACCTCAAAATTGTGGAGCCGCTGCGCATGCTCTTCAAGGACGAGGTGCGCGAGGTGGGCGCCACGCTGGGCCTGCCCGGCGAAATCCTGAACCGCCACCCCTTCCCGGGCCCCGGCCTGGGCATCCGCATCCTCGGCGACATCACGCCCGAGAAAGTAGACCTGCTCCAGCGCGCCGACGGCGTATTTATTAACCTGCTAAAGGAGCACGGCCTGTACGATAAAGTGTGGCAGGCCGGCGTGATGCTGCTGCCCGTGCAAAGCGTGGGCGTAATGGGCGACGAGCGCACCTACGAGCGGGTAGTGGCCCTGCGCGCCGTGACCAGCGTGGACGGCATGACCGCCGACTGGGCGCACCTCCCCTACGAGTTCCTGGCCGAGGTTAGCAACAAGATTATCAACCAGGTGCGGGGCATCAACCGCGTGGTGTACGACATTTCCAGCAAGCCCCCGGCGACGATTGAGTGGGAATAAATGATCACGGATTTTGCGGATTAAGACGGATTGGTCGGATTTTGGGGACGATTTACCTTTGAGCTGCTTTATTTAATTAAATGTTTTGTTACTATGTTGTTGGATACGCGCCACAATGCGGTGACAAAAGAAATTATTGGCGGAGCAATGCGAGTGCATTCAGCATTGGGCAGCGGCTTTCCTGAAAATATTTATCACCGGTCGTTGTCGTTAGAAATGACAAGGGCTGGCTTAGCCTTTGAGTCAGAAGTTCATTTGCCGGTATTCTACTTGGAAACACAAGTGGGGGCCAGGCGAGTAGATTTCTTGGTTGATGATTGTGTCTTAGTTGAAATAAAAGCGCTGACTGAATTAAATCCGCTCAACCACGCTCAAATCATTAATTACCTGAATGCCTATCGGCTAGAAGTGGGCTTGCTCATCAATTTCGGTGAGGCCAGCCTCTGCTTCAAACGCTTCGTCCGCAGCCATTCCCGCTGATACTCTAAGAAACAACACAATAGGAATCCCCAACGCCAAAACAGGCAAAAGAAATCGTCCCCAAAATCCGATTAATCCGCCTTAATCCACATAATCCGTGATTTGGCACTGCCTTCAACACCTGCCCGACGAGGGCCCCGGGCACGCCTCCGATTGGCTGGCGGCGCACGGCCACACGCTGACGTACACGCGGCTGTTCGAGCCTGAGCCAGTGTTTCCGGCGCTGGCCGATTTTGACGGGTTGTTGATTCTGGGCGGGGCCATGAGCGTGCACGACGAAGCCCGGTTTCCGTGGCTGCGCGACGAGAAGGTGTTTATCCAGCAGGTGTTGCGGGCGGGGAAAATTACGCTGGCCATCTGCCTGGGGGCCCAATTAGTGGCGCAAGCCTTGGGGGCCGAAGTGCGACCGAATGCCGAGCCGGAAATCGGGTTCTGGACGGTGCGCTTCTCGGCCAAAGCCCTGGAGCACCCATTGCTGCGCGGCTGGCCCGAGAAAGCCGCCGTGCTGCACTGGCACCTCGATGCCTTCACGGTGCCGCCGGGGGCCCTGCGGGTGGGCATGTCGGCGGGGTGCGCCACGCAGGGCTTCGTATGGGGCGACGGCATTGTGGGCCTACAATTTCACCCCGAAATGACTGTGCCAATGGTCGAACAATTAATGGCCTTTGAAGGCCACGAAACCGCCGAAGAGCAAGAATTTGTGCAAACCGCCGAGCAGATTCGCGCCAAGCTAAAATCGGTGTGGAAGGGCCGCAAACTAATCGAGCAATTGCTAGCCAACATGGTGGCTTTACACGAAGAAGAAACTAATTATTTAATTAATTAAATACCGTTTTAACTCGCCCAAAAAAGCCGCTTCGAAATATCGCAGCGGCTTTTTTAGGGCTAATAATCAGGGTCCCGGGGCCCTACAAATGGTCGAGCCGGCCGCCGTCGACCAGCAGCTCGGAGCCTTGCACGAATTTGGCATCGTCGGAGGCTAGAAAGGCGATGGCAGCGGCTACGTTTTCGGGTTTGCCTACGTCGCTGGGGTTGATTTTTTCGACGCCGCTTTTCACGTTCGGGTTGTTCCAGAGCATGGGCGTATCGATGGCGCCGGGCAGCACGGCGTTGATGCGCAGGCCCTTGGGGGCCCCTTCAATGGCCGACGAGCGGGTGAGCGAGAGTACGGCCGCCTTGGCCGCCGCGTAGGGCGCCACCAGCGCCTCGGTGGCAATGGCGTGGACGCTCGACACGTTCACGACCGCGCCGCCGGGCTTCATGTGCAAAAACGCTTGCTTGGTGAAGTAAAACGCACCCAGCAAGTCCACGCTCAGCACCCGCAGCCAGTCCTCACCGGTCAGCTCTTCGAGGGCTTTGAATTGCATCAGGCCGGCGTTGTTCACCACCACGTCGAGGCGGCCGAACTTGGCCAGCGTAGCCTGCACGGTGGCCACTACCTGGGCCTCGTCGGCCACGTTGCAGAGGCTGGCCAGCACGTCGGGGGCCCCGGCGGCGTGCACCTCGGGCGTGGCGGCGTCGAGGTTGGCCTGGTTGAGGTCGGCCAGCACGATGCGGGCCCCTTCGGAGGCCAGGCGCTGGGCGGTAGCCAAGCCGATACCACCGGCTCCACCGGTGATAATCACTACTTTGTCTTGGAAGCGCATGGGATGGCGGAGAAATTAATGGGCGCCTTGCAACGGGGTATCGGCGGCGGCGATGGCCGGGTCTTGCGCGGCGGCTTGGGCATCGGCTTGCTTTTGCCGGGCCCAGGCCTGGTTGCTTTGGTTGGGCATCACGATGGGCAGCTGCAGGGCCAGGCTTTGGGCGGGCAGCACCCGCTTCCACTGGCTGATGAGCTGCTTGTAGGCCTCCCCCACAGGCCGGATGTTGCGCTGCAAGTCGTAGAGACCCAGCGGGTTCACGGTGCCGTTGTTTTCCCGCAGGGCCGTGTCCCAATCTACCTGGTCGACGAGCGAATACCACGTGAAGCCGAGCACCGGCACGCCGTCGTTGCGCACGCGCAGCACGTTGGCCCACTCCTTCCAGAGCCAGTTCACGGCCTCGTCGCCCTTGGGGCCCTGCCAGAGGTTGGTTTCGGTGTGCATCACGGGCAGGCGGTAGCGGTCGTAATACTGGGTGGTAATGGTGTGGTAGCCAAATATTTCGCCCGACGCCGTGGTGCTGCCGTCGGCGCGCACGCGGTGCTCGTTGGTCTGGTAATAATCGTTGCCCATGATGCACTGGTGCCGGCGGTTATTCTTCAAAAAGAAGTGGTACTCGTCGCGCGTCATGCCGTTGTCGAGCAGGTACTCGTACATGTCGGAGTCCACGCGGCGGCCGTAGTTCAGGTCCAGCGACAAGAAACGCTTGGCATTCAGCAACTCGGCGGGCTTGATGGCAGCGGGGTTTTCGGCGTGGAAGTACTCGCTTGATTCGCTCTGAATGAACAGCGCATCGGGCCGCACCGCCGAGATGGCGTGCATGGCCAGCACATTGGCTTTCACGATGTACTTGAGGGCCGTGACGAAGGCTTTGTCGCTGGCCAGCTGCTCGTTCCACCAGCCATAAAGGGCCGAAAACTCGGCGCAAACGTACATTTCGTTCACCGGCGTGTAGAGCTGCACCCACGGGAAGCGCTGCGCAAACGCCCGTGCGTAATCGGCAAATAGCTTGGGGAAATCGGGGTTTTGGAAGTTGCCCAGCCAGTCGGGCAGCCCGAAGTGGCACAGGTCCACGATGGGCACGATGTTGCGCCGGCGCAGGTCCTGAAACGCGAGGTCGGCAAACGACCAATCGTACTTGCCGGGGCCCTGCCAGGTGGTGTGCAGTGGGGGCCCGTAGCGCAAAAACTCGATGCCCAACTCCTGCACCAAGTCAAAATCCTTCTGCCAGTGCTGGTAGTGGCCGCATTTTTCCAACTCGTCGACACGCACTTTGCCGTTCTGGATGGTGGGGTTACTATTTTCGATGCCGGTGGCAAAGAGGAATTGAGGAGCAGCCATTTCAGCGGGTTAGGGTGGAAACCGAACGTTTAATAACGGTGGAATAAACCCCGGGGTTATGCTAAAAACAGCAATTCGTCCTCACAAACCCTTCATTTTCAAGCATGCATTGCCGTAGAAACGCGGCACTTCGCGTCTTTATCGCGGCCCAGTTGCCGCTGCCCAATTATTGTTCAGCGACGACCGTTCAACGGCTGAGACGCGAAGTGTCGCGTCTCTACGGCCCGGGGCCCTAAAACCCCTTCGGCAGCTCGATGCCCTTGATGGTTTTGTAGAGGCTCAGCGCGTTTTGGTCGGTCATGCCGGCCACGTAGTCGGTGAGGAGCAGGATTTTCTCGTAGGCGGAGGCCCCGGCCTGGTGCCCCACGGCGCGGAACTGGTCGGGCACAAGGTCGAGCAATTTGCGGGCGCGGTGGCCGGCGGCAGCGTCGAAGGTGGCGGCCAAAAATGCATCCAGCAAGCCCCCAAGCACCTCAAAGCCGGCAGCTTCAATTTCGAGCACCGGGCGGCTGCGGTAGAGGCGCGCGACGCTGAGGCGCTGCACCTGCTGCAAATCGGGCCAGCAGCCCAGCTCCTTGATTAGCGGCTGGTCGTAGTCGCCGCGCAAAATGGCCGGCGCGTGGCGGGCAAAAATCGTGGCCACTTCCCCCACCAGCTTGCCGATGAGGCGGGCGCGGACGTAGCCCAGCTCCTCGCGCCAGTCGTGCCACTGCACGCTGCCCACGCGCCCGGCCGGGTCGCCGAGCATGGCTTTGAGCAGCGGCAGGCCGGTTTCCGGGGCAATGAGGCCCAGCTTGAGGCCGTCCTCGAAGTCGATGATGCGGTAGCAGAGGTCGTCGGCGGCTTCCACCAGAAACGCCAGCGGGTGGCGGTGGTAGAAGCCGGCGGCCGCGTCTTTGGGCAGCAAGCCCAGCTCGGCGGCCACGTGGCGAAACCGGGCGTTTTCGGCCTGGAAGTGGCCGTACTTCTTCTCCGACGCGCCGCCGAGTAGGGCCCCGGCTACCACCACGCTCGGCTTGGGGTACTTCGTGAAGGCCCCCAGCGTGGCGTAGGTGAGGCCCAGGCCGGCGGTGCCGGTGCTGTGCGCCGCGTAGGTGTGGGTGAGGATGCGGAAGCCCGCCGCGTTGCCCTCAAAGTTCTGCAAATCATCCACTTCGGCCGCCGACAACCCCGCCAGGTACGGGGCCGCCGCGGCGCTGGCGAAGTAGCTGCTGATGGCGTCTTCGCCGGAGTGGCCGAAGGGCGGGTTGCCAATGTCGTGGGCCAGGCAGGCGGCGGCCACAATGTCGCCGCAGTCCTGGTCGAGGTTGGGCAGCTGCGCGGCCAGGGCCCCGTCGGCCTCCAGCAGGTGGCGGGCGGCGAGGCGGCCCAGCGAGCGGCCCACCACGGCCGTTTCGAGCGAGTGCGTGAGGCGGGTGTGCACGAAGTCGGTTTCGGGCAGCGGCATCACCTGGGTTTTGCGCTGCAAGCGCCGGAACGCCGACGAGAACACCACCCGGTCGTAGTCCTGCACGAAGGCCCCGCGCACGGGCGCCGCACTGGTGAGCGGCAGTTGTTGATCGGGGAAGCGGCGCTGCGAGAGCAGGCGCGGCCAAGTCATTTCAGGCATGGCCGCGAAGGTAGGGGCAGCGATTTACACGTCATTGTCTATATTTTTGACATAAATAATATAGACAATATAGATGTTCAAATTAAGCGTAGCTTTACGAGGACACTAAATCATTCAACAGTATAATGCCTGAATCCAAATACAGTTTCCTAATACCAACTTCCAATAACGGCCAAATAAATATACCACTAACGGAAGGGAAAGCATTATTTGTGCTCGGTGCAAATGGCGTTGGCAAGTCTACCTTAATGCACAATCTTTTCCAACGAAATTACAGTCACGCAAAAAGAATTCAGGCCCATAGGCAGACTTGGTTCAGCAGTAATTCCATGGACATGACATCTTCTACGAAAGTACAAACAGAGCAGTATATGAAACAGAGTGACAATCAAATCCAATCTCGTTGGAAGGACGACTATTCAGGCCAAAGATCAAGCATATCAATATTTGATCTGATTAATTCAGAAAATATTAGAGCAAGGAGCATAGCAAACGCAGTTGACGAAAAAAATATTGATTTAGCTAAATCATTTTCTAATATTCAAGCCCCTATACAATCAATAAACGAATTATTAGCAATTGCAAATATTCCAATCAAAATAATTCTTGGTAAAGATGATAAGTTATTTGCATCTAAAAACGATAGTCCTTTTTACAGCATTGCTGAACTATCTGACGGGGAAAGAAATGCACTTTTAATATGCACTGATGTCCTAACTACTGAACCTAATCAATTAATAATCCTTGATGAACCTGAAAAGCACTTACATCGGTCAATAATATCGCCCTTATTATCTTCATTATTTCAAAAAAGAAAAGACTGTGTCTTTGTTATATCAACACACGACGTTTTCTTACCCATTGATCATTCCGAATCGAGTATATTACTTTTAAGAAACTGCCAATGGAATGGATCAAATATAATAAGTTGGGATGCAGACTTAATACTGGAAGCGGATCAAATACCAAATCACGTAAAACGCGACATACTTGGTGCAAAACGCAACATATTATTTGTTGAAGGGGAAAATGAAAGTTTAGATAGGCAAATCTATCAGCTTATTTTTCCAGATTTAACAATTATTCCCCAAGGAAATTGCAGCCAAGTGGAAAAAGCAGTTGAAGGAATAAGAGAAACTGAAAATTTGCATTGGATTAATGCTTACGGATTAATCGACGCTGATGACCGCACATCAGTACAAATAAATAATTTATCAGACAAGGGCATTATCGCACTAAATTGTTACTCTGTAGAATCTCTTTATTACAATTTAGAAGTCGTTAAAAAGATTGCTAAAAGATATGCAGAAATAAATGGAGCAGACGAAAACCAACTTTATACAAATGCTATTTCAGGAATAATAAGAAATATTCTACCGCATAAAGAAAGATTGTGTTCTAGACTTTGTGAGAAGTGGATTAGAAACAACATTATGACAGCTCTTCCAAAACATAAAGACATAGCAAAACGCAACAAGTTTAAATATGAGTGTGATTTAGGAGATATTATACAGAAGGAAGAAGCATTATTTGATAGACTAATACAAGAGGACAGACTAAACGATTTGATTTGTAGATATCCCATAAGAGAAACTCCAGTCCTCACCGGTATTGCAACAGGACTTGGTTTGACTAGAGAAAATTATGAAAGTTCAGTCAGAAAACTAATAATAGATAATGCAGACACAAAGGAGTACTACAGGATTCTTCTAAAACCTTTAGCAGATTTGATCAATAAGGATAAATGAAACCATATTTTTATGTCACATTTTATCTCCTAAATCTTTCTGTATATCATACTCCCCCTACTCCGCCTGGGCCCGCCCCAGCACCCTCACGGTCCCGTAACCTAGCAGCAAAAACGCGCCGAAAACCATGGTTACGCCCCAGGTGCGGGGGTAGGCGAAGGGGTGCAGCAGGCGGTTGAGGATGTCGTAGAAAAGGGTGAGCGGGTTGGTGAGGATGTCCCAGGAATTGTAGCGCAGGTAGCGGCCCAGGTAAATGCCGAAGCTGCTGAGCAGCAGCGCCACCGTGGCGAAGGCCCAGCCGGCCAGGGGCCCCAGGCGCAGGCGCACCAGGGTTTGCATGTCGGCCAGCGAGGCGTAGGCCAGCATCAGGCCGTTCCAGGCGCAGGAGAGGATGAGGGCCAGGTCGAACCAGAGCGGGGCGTCGGGGCGCTCGTCGAGGTGGAAGAGGTCGGTGACGAGGTAGGGCGCGTTGGGGAAAAACAGCAGCCACACCGCCCCCACCGGCAGCAGCAGCCGCGCCCGCAGGGGCCCCCGGGCCAGTCCGAGCAGCGTGCTCAGCGCGTACGGGATGAGGGCCAGGAAGAGGTTCCAGGCCAGGAACAGGAACCGGATTTGGTGCGTGACGACGACCCGGCCGGCAATCAGGAACAGGCTCAGGCCCACCGAAGCGGCCAGCACAAACAACAGCGTGACCCGCGTGCGGGTGAAGGGCAAGGTGGGCTCCATGCCGGCGAAAGTACGGCCCGGGGGCCCCAGGCGTACCGGGCCGTTGTACTCGTCCAGCGTCTGTGCCACTGCCGCATCTCTGCCGCTGAGTAGCTACCGTAGTTTTCAGGCAAATGGGCGGCCGTTGTAGAACGGAGTGGAACTCCGTTTCCGGGCGAACGTCAAAACGGAGTACCACTCCGTTCTACAGCGCCGGGTACGCCGACTTGGAAACTGCTTTAGCTGCTGCCGCAGCAGAGATGCCTCGGCTGCGCGAACACCAGATGAGCATGACCGTTCACGGGGTTTCCTTACCCCGCACCCAACCCCCGCGGCCGGGGCGCGTACCAGTCGTTCATCCAAACTTCATTTTATGGCGGGTAGCTCTTCCTCCAAAACCGTGGTGTACGGGGCCATTGGGGCCAACGTGGCCATTGCCGTAGCCAAGTTCGCGGCGGCGTTTTTTACCGGCAGCGCGGCCATGCTTTCCGAGGGCATCCACTCGCTAGTGGACAGCGGCAACGGGATGCTGATACTCCTGGGCCTGGCCCGCAGCGCCCGGCCGGCCGACGACGAGCACCCGTTTGGGCACGGCAAGGAGCTGTATTTCTGGACGATGATCGTGGCCGTGCTCATCTTCGCGGTGGGCGGCGGCATCTCGCTCTACGAGGGCTGGATTCACATCCAAAAGCCCGCGCCCCTCTCCGACCCTACCTGGAACTACTGGGTGCTGGGCCTGGCCGTGTTGTTTGAGGGCACGGCCTTCGCGCTGGCTTACCGCGAGTTCAACAAAACGCGCGGCGACGCCGGCTTCTGGCAGGCCCTGCGCGCCAGCCGCGACCCGGCCGTGTACGCCATTTTGCTCGAAGACCTGGCCGCGCTCGTGGGCCTGTTAATTGCGCTGGCGGGCGTGTTTTTCGGTCACTTGCTGAATAACCCCTACCTCGACGGCAGCGCGTCGCTGGCCATCGGGGTGCTGCTGATTGGCATGGCCGTGTTCATGCTAGCGGAAACCCGCGGCCTGCTGGTGGGCGAGGGCGTGAACGCGGCCACCCTGACCAGCCTGCGCGCCCTGGCCACCGCCGAGCCCGCCGTGGCGCGCCTGCACCCGCCCCTTTCTATGTACCTAGGGCCCCAGGAAGCCATTTTGGCGCTCGACGTGCGCTTCCGGCCCGAGCTGTCAGCAGCCGAGACGGTGGCGGCCACCGCCCGGCTGGAGCACGCCATCCGGGCCAAGCACCCCGAGTTCACGCGCATTTTTGTGGAGGCCACGGCGGCGGCGGCGAAGGGTTAACCTCACCCCCGCTCTCTGCGAGAGGGGTGCGTTCAATATACTCGTTCAGCTTACAACGGTCAGGTATTGGCACCCCTCTCCGCAGGAGAGGGGCCGGGGGTGAGGTTTCGGCGTTGCCTGCTTATTGGTCGGCACCCGGCGGCAACAACGCCCTCCGGGGGCCCCGGGCCTTGCGTACTTTTGTGGGCCCACTCATTCCGCGCTGCCCATGCCCCTTGTTTTTACCCGCCGGTTCCGGCTGCCACGCCTGCTGCTGGGGGCCCTGTTGCCGCTGGCCGCCGCGGCCCAAACGCCCACTGCGGCGCCGGGTGCCAGGCCTGGCATGTCCAAGCCGGCCGTTAAAGCCGCGGCCAAGGCGGCTCCCGCCCCCACCGCAGCCAAGCCCACCGCTGGCACTTCCACCGCGGCTAAGCCAGCCGCTGGTGCTTCTGCCGTAGCAAAACCTACTGGCACTTCTGCTGCTCCCAAGCCTGCCGCTGGCACTTCCGCTACTCCCAAGCCTGCTGCCGGTAGCCCTGCCACTGCCAAGCCCGCCGCCGGCGCAGCTGCCGCGGCCAAGCCTACCGTTGCCAAACCCGCCCCCACCAAACCTGCTACCGCCAAGCCCGCTGCCCGCACGGGTAGCCCGGATTCGCACTACCGGGCTGGCAAAGTGCAGCTCGACCAGGGCCAATACGCCGCAGCGCTGCTGGAGCTGGAGCCCCTGGCCCAGCCCGGGGCCCGCTTCGCGCACGCCGCCGACGCGGCCTACCTCGCCGCCGTAGCCAACGCCCGCCTGCGGCAGTGGGCCGACGCCGAGCAGCTCCTCAACCTGCTGCGCGCCGAGTACCCTGCCTACCCCAATCTCAACGAAGCGCTGCTGCTGCAAGGCCAGGTATCGCTGGAGCAGGGCGACTATGACACGGCCTTGAAGACGCTGGGGGCCCTGCCCGCCGACTTCGGTCCCGCCCGCGATGCACTGAAAGCCAGCTACCTGCCCCGCCTCAACGACCACGGCACCTGGCAGCGCCTGCTGCGCCGCACCCCCGACGATGCCGCCCTGGCCCGCGCCTACGCCGACCGCCTGGCCGTACCCAACGGCTTCGGCACCGAGGCCGACCGGCCCCAGCTCGACGCGCTGGTGGCCCAGTTTGGCCTCGACGCGGCCCGCTACGCCGGGCCCCTGGGGCCCCGGGTGGCGGCCCACGCCACGGCCCGCAAAACCAGCTACAACGTGGGCGTGCTGCTGCCCTTCGAGTTCGACGACCCGAGCTGGCAGAAGCAGCGCAAAAACCAGTTTGTGACTGACCTCTACGCTGGCCTGCGCCTGGCCCAGGACTCGCTCCAGCGGGCCGGCCACCCGGTGCAATTGTTTGCCTACGATACCGGGGCCGATACCCTGCGGCTGAAGCAGGTGCTGGCCCTGCCCGAGCTAGCCGGCATGGATTTGCTGATTGGGCCGGTGTACAAGTCGGGCGCCAAGCTGCTGGCCCGCTACGCCCAGGAGCACCAGATTGTGTGCGTGAACCCGCTCTCGCAGGACGGCGACTTGGTGCTTGATAACCCCTGGCACTACCTCAACAGCCCCGGCGCGGCCACCCAGGGCCGGCTGGCGGCGCAGTTTGCCGCCGATGCCTTCGGCATTGGCCGCCCGGCCGTGCTGCTGCACGAAGATGCCCACGACGAAACCATTTTCGCCGACGCCTACCAGGCCACGTTTGAAGCCCTGGGCGGCAAGGTCAGCGCCCGCCGCCGCTTCAACCCCGACGTGGACGAGAGCCTGGCCGCCGCCAGCGCCGGCCTCGACCTGGCCGGCACCGGCCACCTCGTGGTGGCCTCCGACGACCGCAAGGCGGGGCCCTATTTCCTGGGCGTGCAGCGCGCCGCGCCGGCCGCCACCCGGCCGCCGCTGCTGGCCTCGGGGGCCTGGCTCGACAACCCGCGCCTCGACCCCAGCCAGCTCAACGGACCCGGCATCTACTTCGTGCAGCCCAAGTACATCGACGAAAACGCCCTGGGCTACCACCGCTTCCGGCAGCTGTACTTGCAGCGCCAACACCTGCCGCCCAGCGCCTACGCCAGCCAGGGCTTCGACATGCTCCTGTTTTTCGGCAATGCGCTGGCCGAGTTTGGCCCCGCGTTTCAAACCGGCCTGGCCACCGAAGCGCCCGCGCCGGGCGCCGTATTCCAGGGCTACGCCTACCCCAACGGCTTCCGCGACAACCAGGTAGTGCCCATCACTAAGCTCGACGGCCTGGAAATGCGGGTGGTAAAGTAGCGCGCCGGGCTGCCGGCTTTTTCGCCGGCAGCCCGGTAATCGCCAGGGCCCCCAGGTGGCTTGCCTGGGTGCACCAAGCCAGCAGCCGGCAAAAAAAGCTAGCCATTCGCATCAATGCCCCTTTCTACTTGTTAACGGGGCACCGAAACCTGTTAATTGCCAACCGAATTCCATGCTTAACCAAACGACTTCCGACGCCCTTTTCACCCAGGCCAAAGACCTGATTCCGGGGGGCGTCAACTCCCCAGTGCGGGCTTTCCGCTCGGTGGGCGGCACGCCGGTGTTCATGCAGAGCGCCGCCGGCGCCTGGCTCACCGACGTGGACGGCAACCGCTACGTCGATTTCATCAACTCCTGGGGGCCCATGATTTTGGGCCACGCCCCGGCCGTAGTGCTCGACGCCGTGCGCGCCGCCCTGCCCCACTCGCTCAGCTTTGGGGCCCCCACGCGCCGCGAGAGCGAACTGGCCCAGCTCATTACCACGATGGTGCCCAGCATCGAGAAAGTGCGCCTCGTGAACTCCGGCACCGAGGCCTGCATGTCGGCCATCCGGGTGGCGCGGGGCTACACGGGGCGGGCCAAAATCCTCAAGTTTGAGGGCTGCTACCACGGCCACGCCGACGCCTTCCTCATCGCGGCCGGCTCGGGGGCCCTCACCCTGGGCACGCCCGACTCGGCCGGCGTCACGGCCGGCGTGGCCCAGGATACCCTCACCGTGCCCTACAACGACCTGCCCGCCCTGCAGGCCGCCGTGGCCGCCAACCCCGGCCAGATTGCCGCCATCATCCTCGAGCCTGTGGTGGGCAACATGGGCCTGGTGGCCCCGCAGGAAGGCTATTTGCCAGCCCTGCGGGCCCTGTGTACCGAGCACGGCATCGTGCTGATTTTTGACGAGGTGATGACCGGCTTCCGCCTCGCGCCCGGTGGGGCCCAGGCGCTGTTCGGCATCGTGCCGGATATGACGACGCTGGGCAAAATCATCGGCGGGGGCCTGCCGGTGGGGGCCTACGGCGGCCGCGCCGACATCATGGACCAGGTGGCACCGGCTGGCAAGGTGTACCAGGCGGGCACGCTCTCGGGCAACCCGCTGGCCACCGCCGCCGGCCTGGCCCAGCTGCGCCACCTGCACGAGCACCCCGAGCTGTACGCCCAGCTCGACGCCACCACCAGCCGCCTGGCCGACGGCACCCGCCAAATTGCCCAGGAGTTGGGCCTGAATTACACCGTGAACCGGGTAGGCTCGATGTTCAGCCTGTTCTTCACGGCGCAGCCGGTGCACAACCTCGAAGACGCCAAGCAGTGCGACCTGCCTGCTTTCGGTCGCTACTTCCACGCCATGCTGGAGCGCGGCATCTACCTGGCCCCCTCGCAATTCGAGGCCCTGTTCATCTCCACCGCCATCACCGACGAGCTAGTGGACAAGTACCTCACCGCCTGCCGCGAATCTTTGGTGGAAGCCCACGGATTATAGCGTCCTACTCCGCTAAAATGGGGCCCCGGCGCCCGGGAAAGGTTCGCAATGGCTGCCCCCCGGCGGCGTTTGCGAACCTTTCCCGTGTAAAGTGTGCGAACTTTGCCCGGCGACTTCCCGTGCGCTGCTCCTTTGCTTATGCTAAAACTTCCCTTTCTCGCGCTCCTGCTGCTGCTCGCCCGGCTCGCCCCGGCCCAAACGCCCGCCCAGGCCAACAAAGCGCTATTCGACAAAACGGTGGACGAGCTGAACTTCCGCACCTTCGAAACGGTGTACGACAAGTCCTTCACCCGCGGCAAGTTCCCGGTGACGTTGCGCACCGCCGCCGCCCGCCGGCAGTTCGACCAGTTCGGCGACAACGCCGGCCTCAAGAAGCTGTTCCAGAACTACAACGCCAGCGCCGAGCGCTACAAGAACCGCTTCGGCACGGGCCCTGTGTCGCTGGCCGAGTTCAACAAGCAGCTCAACAGCATCCTGCGCGACCGCAACTTTGAGTTTTTCATCCACGGCCTGCCCCGCGACGAGCGGGTGGCCCTGGTGCGGGCCGAGGAGCGCCTCATCAAGCAGGCCGACGCCCAGTTTAACGCCGCCGGGGCCCCCGCCGACGCGGCCGCCGTAGCCCCCGACGCCGAGGGGCCCATGGCCGCTCCCCTCACCACCAACGACAGCAACGACGACGCCCGCCCCACCGCCGAGGCATCCGAAACCGCTGATGGAAACCCGGCCGCCACCGGCGACGATTCGTCTGTAGCCACGCCCCAGCCCGAGGGCCCCGCCCCGCGCCACAACTGGCTCGACTACCTCACGTTCTTGCTCAGCCTGAGCAGCTTCCTGCTGCTGCTGCACCTGGTGCTCAACGTCATTCCGGGCCTCCAGCGCCGCATCGAGTACCTGGCGCCCGAGGGCGAGCCGGAGCCCGACGTGGCCCCGCCCGCCCCGGGGCGCAGTCTGCTCAGCCGCCTGCGCGACGCCCGCCCCAAGCCCCTGCGCGACGACCGCTACGGCGACGATGACGACGAGGAGGACGAAGCGCCCGACGGCACCGTGGGGCCCCAGCGGCCCGGCTACGAGTAGCCGCCCTTAAGTACCCCCATTCCATCCTGCGGCGGGGCCCCGCGCCGCCCGCCCACCTTTTTTCCTGCCCCGTTTTGATCCTGACCGACCAGCAAATCCTTGCCGAAATTGAGAAAGGCACCATCGTCATCGAGCCTTTCGACCATAGCTGCCTCGGCACCAACTCCTACGACGTGCACCTGGGCCGCTACCTGGCCACCTACCGCGACGCGGTGCTGGACGCCCGCCGCCACAACGAAATCGATACCTTTGAGATGAGCGAGGAAGGTTTTGTGCTCCTGCCCGGGCAGCTGTACCTGGGGGTGACGGCCGAGTACACCGAAACCCACGCCACCGTGCCCTTCCTCGAAGGCAAGAGCAGCGTGGGCCGCCTGGGCATCGACATCCACGCCACGGCGGGCAAAGGCGACGTGGGCTTTTGCAACCACTGGACGCTGGAAATCAGCGTGTCGGTGCCCGTGCGGGTGTACCCGGGCATGCCCATCGGGCAGCTCATCTACTTCCTGGTGCAGGGCGACGTGGCCACCCTCTACAACCGCAAACCCAGCGCCAAGTACAACTACCGCACCGACCGCCCGGTGGAGTCGATGATGTGGCAAAACACGTTTTAGCACCATTTTGGAGACAGGGTACCCGTGATGTAAAATGGAGTGGTACTCCGTTTGGCGTTCACTCGGAAACGGAGTACCACCCCGTTCTACAGCACCGGGCATCTTGACCCAAATACAGCTTTAACCCAACCGGCCGGCCGGGTTTACCGTTAGAAATGGAGGAGGACGCGCGGGTGCGGCGCGGTCCTTGCGTACCGTTTTAGCTTTCCGTAACCCATCCCGCCCATGAACAGCTTCCTCTCCCTTGGGGCCCTGGCCGGCCTACTGGCCCTGGCCGCCCCCGCCGCCCGGGCCCAGCAAATAGCCCTGCCGCCGGTGATTGTGCAAGACAAGACCCAGCCCAGCCCCCGCCTCAACCCCGAAGCCACCAACCGCGCCGAGCGTCTGAGCGACCTGATGGTGCGCGACCTGCGCCTCAACGGCTACCAAGCCACCCGCCTGCGCGCCATCAACGCCGACAAAACCACCAAGCTGGAAGCCGCCGAGCGCCTCAACGCTAAAAACGCGCCGGTCCTCGACCAGCAGCGCACCGGCATCCTGCACGAGCGCGACCAGGAGTTGAAAGCCGTCCTCAGCACCGACCAGTACTCCAATTACTACGACGCCCGCAAACGCTACGACAAAGCCGACCGCGACTACGCCAGCACCGCCACCCAGGTCGCCACCCAGGCCCTCGTCAAGTCGGTGCGGGACCCCGCCCCGGGCCGCGCCAACAACGCCACCATCGGCCCGGCCAACCCCAAAGCCACCACCCGCCCCGCCGGCAACCTGGGCCGCAACGCCCGCTAGCTCTTTTTAAGCTGTTGGCTTATGGCTATTAACTATTAGCTTTTTCTCAGATTACAAAATCAAGCTAAGCTTGCCTTGGAAACAAAGAAGCCCCGTCGGCAATGCGCCAGCGGGGCTTTTCTGTTCAATCGCAACCTTGGGGCCCTAGCTCAAGCCCTGCTCCTGCTGATCTAAGTACTCGGACAGCTCCTTGCAGAGGGCCCGGATTTTCTTGGCCATCTCCACGTCGTTGGTAGCCGACACAATATTTTCGGCCATCGAGCCCATGTTGTCCACGCAGAAGCGCTTCATCTCGTCGGTCGGCATGTCCTTGGTCCAGAGGTCGATTTTCATCGTGCCCACCTGCTCACGGTCCCACAGGGCAATGTTGATGGCCTTGGCAAAGTGAATGTCGGGCCCCGCATCGGTGGCCGACCAGCTGATGGCCTCGGGCACTTTCTGGTCGTCGAGGGCAATACTAAAGCGGATTTCGGATTTTTTCATCACTGATTATTCGTGATTAACCGTGATTTCACTGATTAATCTTTGACTTACAAATTCAACTATTGGTACCGATTAAAAACTGATTAACCGTGGTTTCGCTGGCTGTTACCAATCAGCGAACACGGTTAATCACGAGTAATCAGCGATTTAAACGTAGTTATTGAGCATCACCGGCATCACCAGCATCAGGATGCTTTCGCTGTCGTCGGCGGCGGCGGGCATTAGCAGGCCGGCACGGTTGGGGGTGCTCAGCTCCAGGGTAATTTCCTCGGAATCGATGTTGGAGAGCATTTCTTGCAGGAAGCGGGCGTTGAAGCCGATTTCCATGTCCTCGCCGTCGTACTGGCAGGCCAGGCGCTCGTTGGCCTCGTTGCTGAAGTCGAGGTCTTCGGCCGAAACCGTCAGCTCGGAGCCGGCCAGGCGCAGGCGCACCTGGTGGGTGGTTTTGTTGGAGTAGATGCTGATGCGGCGCACCGAGTTCAGCAGCTCCTGGCGGTTGATGGTGAGCTTGTTGGGGTTGCTCACCGGAATCACGTTTTCGTAATCAGGGTAGCGCTCATCAATCAGGCGGCACACGAGGCGCATCTGGTTAAACGAGAAAAAGGCGTTGCTCTGGTTGAACTCGATGCGCACCGGGGCCGCCTCGGAGGGCAGCACGCCCTTGAGCAGGTTGAAGGCCTTGCGCGGGATGATGAGGTTGGCGGTTTGGCCGGCGCCCACGTCCTGGCGGCGGTAGCGCAGCAGGCGGTGGCCGTCGGTGGCCACGAAGGTGATTTGGGCGTCGGCCAGCTGCACCAGGATGCCAGTCATGGCCGGGCGCAGCTCGTCAGTGCTCACCGCGAAAATGGTTTTATTGATGGCCCGGGCCAGCGACGACGACGGGATTTCAACCGGGGCCGAGCCCTTCACCACCGGCACGCGGGGAAAGTCGGCGGCGTTCTCGCCGGCCAGCTTGTAGCGCCCGTTGGCCGAGCCGATTTCGATGGTGTACGTCTCCTCGTCGATGGTGAAGGTGACGGGCTGATCGGGCAGGTTCTTGAGCGTGTCGAGCAGGATGCGGGCGGGCGCAGCGATGCGGCCGGCGTCGCGGGCCTCCACGGGCAGCTCGGTGATCATGCTGGTTTCCAGGTCGGAAGCCGTAATGGTAAGCTTGCCGGCTTCAATCTCGAAGAGGAAATTCTCGAGAATGGGCACCACGGGGTTGTTTGTAACCACGCCGTTGATGCTCTGCAGCTGCTTGAGCAGGGCGGAGGACGAGACGATGAATTTCATAAGACGAAGGCTGGGCTAGGGTTGGGGGACGGCAAAGATACGCGGCCGCCCCGGGCTTTGGAAAGCGGCAAATCAACAGGCACTGGCTTATTGGATGAACTAACCTAATCGCAGCATATGTACCTTGCTTTGCATACCACCGCTACTGCACCATGACACACGAAGCCGTTATCGAAACCGTAAAAACGTTGCCGGTTAATTTTGAGTTGAACGAGCTTGTTGAGCGTCTGATTTTGCTGGAAGACCTTGACAAACGCCGCCAACAAGGCCAGCGCGGCGAAACCATTTCCTTTGAAGAAATGAAGCGTGAAGCCAGTACATGGCAAAAATAACCTTCACACTCGGGGCCCGTGACGACCTGCACCAATTACACGAGTACCTCACGCAAACCTCGCCGGCCTACGCGGAACGACTGCTCGATAAAATCATCAGCCGGGTCGATGCGCTGCATCAATTTCCACAAATGGGCTGGACGCTGCCCGAAGCCCCGGGAGACCAACTGTTGCGGGAGCTGCTAGAAGGCAGTTACCGCATCATATACGAAGTATTACCAAACGACCGGATTCTAATCTTGAAAATCCATCATACCTCGCGGCCTTTACCAGACCTGAGTCAACTATAATCAAGCACGGGGCCCCACTACCGTCCTTGGGCCATGTCCAACATTTGGCGCAGCAAGTGCTGCTGCTCTACTAAGTGCTGATTACGCATTTCGGCCAGCGCCAATTGGTGCAGCAAGTGCTGGGTTTGAAGGGCAGCGCCAATAGCCACGTCGGCCGCGGCCGCCGCCGCTGCTACTGCGGGTGTCGGCGTGGGGGGCCCCACGGGCGGGGTTGCGACCGGCGAGGCGACCGCCGCCACCGGGAGCGCAACGGATGGCACCGCCGGACTAGCCGCGGGCTGCTGCGCACTGACGGCCGGAGCTTCCAGAACTTCCTCGGCCACTTGAGTGGCGAAGAGCGAGGGGGCCTCGGCGGCTTTTTTCAGGGCTACGGCTGGGGCAGGCGGCACGGCAGCAGCGGGGGCGGCGCTGGGGGCCCCGGTGAGCAGCATGGGGCCCTGGCCTTCCATCAGCCAGTCCTTCGATACATTTGGATAAATCTCAAAAACCTTGCACAGCAGGTCGTAGCCGGGCTTATTGCGGCCGTCGATGAGGTGTTGCACGACGCTGGCGGTTTTGCCCAGCGACTGCGCAAAGGCGTTTTTGGTTAGGCCAACTTCTTGAATGAGTTCGGCGAAGCGGAGGTTGACAGGGGCCAGCATGGAAATTTACACAAATGAAATGTTGCGCAAATGTATAACCGCTGGCGGCTACGGCTTTTTTGGGGCGCGGGCCAGCGGCACCAGCGGGCCCCGGGGCCGCACCCGCGCGTACGGGAAGCGGTAGGTATCGGCGGGCTCATAGTTTTGGACGACGTGGGGCAGCTCGAACCGGTAGAACAGCAGCAGTGCCCGGGGCGTGAGGGCGAACTCGTCGAAGGCAATGCCCGGGGCCCCATCGGCGCG
>NZ_MDZA01000123.1 GCF_001816125.1 Hymenobacter coccineus
TCAGGGCGTGCACCGGGGTGCCCCGAACCCGTCGGGCTCGGCGGGGTACCTGCGCGTGGCGGGCGGGGCGGCCGCGCTCTGCCGCACCCTGGCGCAGCAGCTACCGGCCGGCTGCCTGCACCTGGGGCCCGCGTGACGCAGCTACGCCAGCTGCCCGGCCCGGCTGGGGTGGAGGTAACGGTGGAGCAGGCCGGCCGCACCGAGCAGCACCGGGCCCCGGCCGTAGTGCTGGCGCTGCCGCCGCGCCTGGTGGCCCACAGCATCGGGTTTGCGCCCGCGCTGCCCGCGCCGCTGCGCGAGGCGATGCAGGCTGTGCCCACCTGGATGAGCCACGCCATGAAAAGCGTGGTAATGTACGACGAGCCATTTTGGCGGGCGCAGGGCTGGTCAGGCTTTGCGGTGAGCCAGGTGGGGCCCCTGGTCGAAATTCACGACGCCTCGCCGGCCACGGGCCCGCGGGGGGCGTTGTTCGGGTTTTTCGCCGCCGAAGACCCGCTGCGGGCTGCCCCGGTGGCCGAGCGGCAGGCGGCGGTGCTGGCCCAATTGGCCCGCTTGTTCGGCCCCGGGGCCCTAAATGCGCTGGCCTACCACGAGCTGGACTGGACCCAGGAGCCCCTGACCAGCGTGCCCGGTGACGCGCCAGCCCCAGCCGCGGTGCCGCTTCGGGGCCCCGCGCTGCTGCGCCAGCCGCACTGGGCCGGGGCCCTGCACTGGGCCGGCGCTGAAACCTCGCTCAGTGAGTGGGGCCGGCTCGACGGGGCCGTGGAATCGGGGCAGTGGGCCACGGCGCAGGTGCTGCGGCAGCTGGCCGGGGCCCCCGTTTAGGGCCAGCGCCGCGCCAGGCACCGCTGGGGGCCCCAAAACGGGGTGTTGCAACGGGCTGCGGTTGGTGATTTTTCCTCCTAGCTCACGCCGCCGCCCAGCAGCTTGTCGGGCGTGATGGGCAGCTCGCGGATGCGCTGGCCGGTGGCGTGAAACACGGCGTTGGCCACGGCGGCGGTGAAGCCGATGAGGCCGATTTCACCCAAGCCCTTGGCGCCGATGGGGTTGAGCACGGGGTCGGGCTCGTCGAGCAGGATGACGTCGATGTCGGGCACGTCGGCATGGGTGGCGATGTGGTACTCGGCCAGGTTGTGGTTTACGAAGCGGCCGTAGCGGTGGTCGAGCACGGCCTGCTCCATCAGGGCCATGCTGATGCCCCACGTGACGGCCCCTAGCACCTGGCTGCGGGCGGTTTTGGCGCTGATGACCCGGCCCGCGTCGATGGCCGACACCACCCGCGTCACGCGCACCTCGCCGGTGCGGGCGTGCACCAGCACCTCCACGAAGTGGGCCCCGAACGACTTGCCCGAGTTTTCCTTGGCCTCGGGGCCCGGCTTGGCTTCCTGCGTCACCTCCAGGGCCGGCAGGTCGTGCAGGCGCAGTATTTCAGCGAAGGACACGCGGCGGCCCGGGTCGCGGGCCTGGTACAGGGCCCCGTTGTCCGCCACCAAGTCCTCTGCCTTGGCCGGGCCAAATTGCGAGCGGCCCGTCTGCACCGCTAGGGCCCTGAGTTGCTGTTGCAACGCCGTGCACGCCGCGTGCACCGCCGTGCCCACCGAGGCCATGGTGTGCGAACCAAACTGGCCCGCCGCCGGTGGCAGGGACGAATCGCCCAGTTCGAACTTCACCTGGCCGGGTGCAATGCCCAGCGCCGCGGCGGCCACCTGCGTCATGGCCGTGGCCGTGCCGGGACCCACGTCGGCAGTGCCGCTTTGCACCAGCAAGGTGCCGTCGGCGCGCAGTTGGGCCCGGGCGGTGGCGGGGGCCCGCTCGGCTTTGTAAATGCCCATGGCCATGCCCCAGCCCACCCAGTAGGGCCCCTGGCGCATCGAGCGCGGGGAAGCCGGCCGCTGCTTCCAGCCGAAGCGCTCGGCGCCCTGGGCGTAGCATTCGCGCAGGCGGTTGCTGCTCCACGGAATGTTTTTCTCGGGGTCGGCGGGAGCGAAGTTCTTGAGGCGTAGGGCCAGCGGGTCCATGTTCAGGGCGTAGGCCAGTTCGTCCATCGCCGACTCGATGGCGAACGAGCCGCTGGCCTCGCCGGGGCCCCGCGTCCAGGCGGGCGTGCTCAGGTCGAGGGGCACCACGCGGTAGCGCGCGTCGAGGTTGGGGCAGGCGTAGCCGGTTTTGGTGGGGTGCAGCATGCGCTCCGAAAACAGCTCGTAGCGCGAGCTGCTGCCGTGGCCCAGGTGCGTGATGCCCACCAGCGTGCCGTCGCGCTGGGCCCCCAGGCCCACCTGCTGCACCGAGCGCGGCCGGTAGCCCACCATGTTGAACTCCTGCTCGCGCCCCAGCATCACCTGCACCGGGCGGCCCACCTTTTTGGCCCCCAAAATGGCCGCCACCTCGGGCGGCCAAATGCGCGACGCCCCCCCGAAGGCCCCGCCCACGAACGGCGAGTGCACCTGCACCTGACTCTCGGGCAGCTGGAACATGCGCATCAAATCCTGCTGGGCCAGCTTGGGGGCCTGGGTTTTATTGTATACCGTCAGCCGCTCGCCCTGCCACAGGGCCACCGTGGCATGGGTTTCCATGGGGTTGTGCACCTGAATGGGCGTGCGGTATTCCTGAAAGGTGTGCACCGGGGCCCCAGCGTAGGCCCCCGCCTGGCCACGCAGGTAGTCGGGCTCGCCCTTGGCCGTTTGGCCGTCGGCCAAATGGGCCCCTAGGTCGGTTTCAGGCGTGGTGGCTGCGTACTCCACCCGCACCAGGGCGGCGGCGTGCTGGGCCTGTTCCAGGGTTTCGGCCACGACCAGCGCCACCGGCTGGTTGCTGAAGTGGATTTGGTCGTCGTAGAACACCTTAATTTCCTGGCCCTCCACCCGGTCGTTGTGGTTAGCCGTGGCGCTGGCGTAGGCCGGCACCTTGGGCGCGTTCAGGTACGTGAGCACGGCCAGCACGCCCGGGGCCCGCTCGGCGGCCTTGGTGTTGAAGCGCTTGATGCGGCCCCGGGCAATGGTGCTGGTGGCCAGCACGCCGTAGGTGCAGCCGGCCACGCGGTGCTCGGCGGCGTAGCGCGCCTGGCCGGTTACTTTCAGGCGGCCGTCAACGCGGCTCGGGGCGGAGGAGAGGGGGGGAATGGACGGCATGGAGGGAAGCGGGCGGGGAGTTGCCCCCGCATACGCAAACTACCCATTCCAGGCGGTCCAAAGTTCAATTACAACTCCATAATGTCCTCGTTCCAAAGGGTGGGCTCGGCCGCGATGAACTCGTTCATCAATTCTACGCACTCCTGCAAGTCGAGGATAACGACCTCCACGCCGTGGCTTTCCAGAAATTCCTTCGACTCGCCAAACGTGCGCGACTCGCCCACGACGACCTTCGGAATCTTGAATTGCACGATGGTGCCGGCGCACATGTAGCAGGGCATCAGCGTGGTATAAAGCACCGTGTCGCGGTAGGTGCGCTGGCGGCCGGCGTTCATCAGGGCGTCCATTTCGCCGTGCTTGATGGCGTTGTTTTCTTGCACGCGCTTGTTGCGGCCGCGCGATACGAGCTGGCCGTTGCGCACCAGCACCGAGCCGATGGGGATGCCGCCCTGCGCGCGCCCCATCCGGGCCTCGTCGATGGCGGCTTGCATGAATTCGTCTTTGGCGGCGGTGTTTTCGGCGGACATATTAGGAAGGGGTGGGGCCCCACGGGGCGGTGATGAAACAGATTAAGGGCAAAGGGTTACCGGGCGCAAATGCCGCGGTAGTCGCAAAATTCGCACTTGGCGAAGTCGTCGGTTTTGCGAATAGGCTCGGCGGGGTCGAGGATTTTAAGCACAATTTTCGAGATTAATTCCTCGGAAGTCTTCACGAAATCCTGGCCTTCGCTGGTCAGGAACGACAAGTCGGCGGAGAGCAGGCCGGCGTCGAGGTTGCGCATCGACACGATGGCGGTGTTGGCGGTTTCGCGCTTCTCGGTGCTGGCCAGCATGAAGCGGTAGAGCCAGAGCTGACGCACCTTGTCGGCGCTGCTGCTGGCCTCGGCGAGCAGGCGCTCGGTGGCTTCGGCAGGCGAGTAGCGGTTGCGGTAGCCGCTCAGGTTTAGCTCGTTGGCATCGACTAGGCCGGTTTTGTAGTCCACCACCCGCAGGCGGCCGTCGGGGAGCTGGTCCACGCGGTCGGCCATGCCGAAGAGGCGCACCGAGAGGGGCCCCGAGCCGGGCACGTCGACAAACACGGTAGCGGCCAGGGGCTTTTCGAGGCTGAACAGCCGCAACGGCAGGCCCTCGCGGGTGGGCAAGCCCTGGAGGTAGCGGGCCACGAGGCGCACGGCCACCTGGCCGTACACGTGGTTGAGGCCCTCGTCGGGGCGGGCGTAGCGCTCCGTGTCGTCCTGGCGCAGGGCCCTATTTACCTCGGCGGGCACTTGGGCGAGCAGGTCGGGCAAGTCGGCTTCGGTGAGGGCGCGGGCGTCCTGCTCGAAGGGACGGAGCAGATTCTCCAGCGCCGCGTGCATCATCGTGCCGAAGCTGCTGGCTTCCAGCGTTTCCTCCACTTCCTCGTTCTGGTGGAAGCGGGCCACTTTCGAGAAGTAAAACCGCAGCGAGCAGGCCAAAAAATCGTTCAGGCGCGAGGGCGAGATGTTGCGCTCCAGCACGCCGCGCAGGGCCCCCAGCAACTCCTCGTCTTTCTCCAGCACGAAGTCGCCGGCGTAGCTGGCCGTGGCTTCGGCGGTGTCGGCCACGGCCACGGTCAGGTCGTCGACCGTCAGCAGCGGGTTTTGGGGCCGCAGGTCGTTTTCGAGTTGCAGCAGGAAGCGGCTGCGCTCGCCGCTTTTGGTGCCCTCGGCGCCGGGCAGCACGTGCACCAGGTCCACGCGCTGGGCCCGTTGCAGCAGGCGCCAAAAGTTGTAGGCCGTGCCGGCCTCGGCGTCCACGTTGGTGGGCAAGCCAAACTCCTGGAGCACGTCGTACGGAAACAGCGACTGCTGGCGCTTGGGCGCGGGCAGCACGCCTTCGTTGCAGCTCAGGATGATGACGTGGTCGAAGTCCAGGGCCCTGGTTTCGAGCAGGCCCATCACCTGCACGTCGGCCAGCGGCTCGCCGGCGAAGGGCAGGCGGGTGCGCGCCATCTGCTCGTACAAAAACCGCCGGAACGAAGCTACTGACAGCCGCTGCTCCCGGCAATCGAACGCCGAATCGAGCTGCTTAACCAGCGTATAAAAGAGGTACAGGTACTCGGCGCCGAGGGCGGGCTCGTGGTCGGGGCTGGGCTTTTCGGCCGCGTACACCTGGTGCAGCAAGTCAATCAGCGCGTAGCAGGCCTTGATGATGTCGTCGCAGTTGTTCCAGGTTTGGAACAGCGCTTCGAGCAGCGGCTGGTGCTTGCCCAGGGCCAGTAAATCGGTGGCGGGCAGCAGCACGGCGTTCAAGCGCACAATTTCGCGGCACACGTGGTCCAATATGCCGTGGTACTGCTCGTCGGGCTGCTGGTTCAGCCAGAGTTGGTAGCGGCGCAGAAACGGGTGGGCCAGCAGCTTGCTCACCGCCAGGTGATGGTAGCGGGGCACGCCGTAGCCGGTTTCGGCGCTGCCCTCCCGGATGCCGGTGAGGTGCACCTCAAACAGCAAATCGACCAGGTTGAACAGCGGCGTGGCCTGGAAGCTTAGGCCCATCGTCACGTTGTAGGCGGGCACGGCGTCGGGCGGCAAGCCGTGCAGCACGGGCAGCAGCAGGGTTTCGTCGGGCAGCACCACGGCCACGGTGGCGGTGGGGTAGTCGCGGCGGGCTTCGGCCAGCAGCTGGCCGGCCAGCTTGCCCTGCATGCTGGGGTTGGCCACGCCCAGCAGGCGCACGTGGTGGGCGTGGCCGCGCAGCCACTCGGTGCCGCCGCCCAGGGCCCCCAGCGGCAGGTCCCAGCGCTTGGCGTACTGGCGCAGGTGCTGGCCGGCGCGGTTGGGCGAGTCGGGGGCCAAGTAAAACGGGTCGCCGTCGAAGCGCAGCTCGGCCCGCCCGGCGCGGTAGAGCAGGCGGATGAGCTTCTCCTCGGCCTTCGACAAGTTGCCCAGGCCCACAAACACGTGGCGGGCCACGGCCGGGGCCCCCGGGTCGGCGTCCAGCGCGTCCAGGCGCTTTTGCAACTTCTTCACGGCCAAGCGGTAGGCCAGGCCGGGGTAGGCGAGGTGCTGGGCCAGCATGCGGCGCTTCAATTCGCGGTACACCTTTTCGAGCTGGTCCCAGAAGCTGAACGCACGGCCCGCCAGGTGGCTGCGCTCGGGCAGCGCCTCCAGCTTCCAGCGCTCCAGGGCCTTGGCCTGGCTGAGGTACTCGAACACCTTGCGCGGCTGGGCCAGGTTCTGGTCGAGGTTGGAGAAGTCGTTGAGCAGCAGGCCCGACCAGCCCACGAATCGGTCGAAGTTTAGGCCCGTGTCGTAGCCCTTCAGGATGTCGTAGAGCAGCAGCTGCAAGGCAATGGGCTCCTCCACCTGCACGCCGGCCAGCTCCACCATGTAGTCTTCCATAGCTGCCACGCGCGGGGCCCACAGGGCCTGGCCGGGCGGCAGGGCCAGGGCCAGCTCATTCTTCAAATACACCACGGCGCGGCGCGTGGGCACCACCACCACCAGCTCCGAAAGCTCGTCGTCGGGGCCCGCGCCGTAGCGCTCCAGCAGGTGGCGGGCCGTGTCGGCCAGAAATGTGGCGGTGGCGGCAGGGGCGGGGGGAGGTAGAACGGCGGGCGCGGCAGCGGGCATCGGGAAGGGCAGCGGTTGGGGCCGGCAAGGTACGGCCGGGGGCGGCGGGGCCCCGGTAACACCGGGCGCGGCGCGGGC
>NZ_MDZA01000124.1 GCF_001816125.1 Hymenobacter coccineus
CAGGGTGCGGCCGGCCCGCCCCGGCCTTCACCACCAGGCGGGTGCTGGCCAGCAGGGCCGGCAGTCGGTAGCGCGCGCCGGCCAGCGCCGGGTGGGTGAAGTGCAGCACCACCGAATCGGCGACGCGCAGGCCGGCCGGGCCGGGGCGGGAGGCCACGGCCACGTCGTCGGTATCGAAGCCCAGCGAATCGCGCAGCGCGCGGCCCCGGAAGCCGTCGGCCGCGATGAACACGTCGCTGCCCCGGGCCACGAAGCGCAGCAGGGCCCGGGCGTCGGCCTCCGAAGCCCCAAAGCCGTCGTTGATAAACAGATAATTGGCCCTGGCCGCCAGCACGTTGGGCCCCGCGGTGGGCGGCGGCGGCGTCTCTGCCTCGGTAGAATCGTAGGCGGTGGGGCGGGGTTGTTCGCCGAGGCTGTCCACGCTCACTGCGGTGGAGTCGCGGGCAGCGTTCGGTTCAGCAAAGCGCTCCTCCTCCGCGGTGGCGTCCGGCTCCGGGCCCGGTGAGCTGCACGTAGGCCGACTGGCGCACGGTGGCCACCGAATCGGTGCCGAGCAGGCGCGGCAGCTGGTCGAACAGCACGAAGGTGCCGTAGGGAATCTTGTCCTTGTTGATGTAGGTCGGCGACCAGTCCAGGGGCTTGGGGCGGTAGTATTCCAGGGCCACGTAGGCCCCGAACAAGGCCAGCAACCCGAGCACATACCAGCGAAATGTCGTCATGGGCACAGCGGAAAAAATTAGGCGGGCCGGCGGGCCGGGGCCCCCGCCAGCTGGCCGGCCAGGGCCCGGTGCCCGGTGCGCACGTGCGCGTACTGCCCGGCCGTTAGCCCCAGCTCGCCGTACCACACGTACTCAAACTGCCGGGTGATTTCGCGGAAATCGGCGCGTAAGGGGCCCTGGGCGGGCAGCTCGGCCAGGTAGGCGTGGTTGGTTTTGTTGGGTTGCCAGTCGATGAAGCCGCCGTCGGCCAGCTGCTTGAGCAGCTGCAAGTAGCCCAGGCGCACGCCCAGCCGGAAGTTGCTGGTGGCCTCGGCCTCGGCCAGACGGGCCGTAAAATCGACTTCGTGGATGTTCTCGGCGGTGGCGTCGTAAGCCAAAGGGGCCCGGCGCGGCCCGCGGCCAAACACGCCGGTGAGGTCCACCTGCAACAGCTTGAGCACCACGAAAACGCCCGCCGCCACGAACAAGGCATAAAATACCCAGCGCCAAAAGTGCGTGTAGGTTCTTTGGTCCAGCCAGTTTTGCACTCGCTGCCACAGCCGCGCCCAAAACAAATCCCAGGCGCTGAGGCGCGGCACGGCTTCGGCGTAGTTGAAGTCGCGCTGGCCGCGCAGCTCGCGCAGCCGCGCCGGGTGCGGGTTCAGGCCGCAGGCGGGCTCGAAGGCTACCTTCTGGGCCAAAAACATCAGCACGTAGGGCGAGGTATCGGCCGTGATGGCCATTTCGGTGGCCCCGGCGTCGGTGGGCAGGGTGTAGGGCCGCACGCCGCCCAGGCCGGTGTAATAGCTCAGCAGCGCATCGAGCCAGTTACGCAGCGCGGCGTTGCTTTGGGTGAGGTAGCGGGCGGCGCCGCGGGTGCTGGCGGCCAGGTGCTTGCGCTCGTCCACGGCCCCGTCCACGCGCAGGCCCAGGCCGGTGGCGGTTTCGCGCTTGAGCTGCCAGTAGCCCACCGCCCCGTGCGCGCTCTGGGCGTCGGGCAGCAGGGCGCTTTCCTGCAAGGCCAGGTAGCGGAAATCGCGCGGCACGCCCGCCTGCTGCAAGGTCTGGTCGATGAGCGGGAAGGCGGCGTCGGCCAAATCGACCCGGGCCTGAAACGAGGGCTGGTGCCGGACCAGCGCATCGGCCCGGAGCTGCACCAGACGCTGGGCTTCGGCCGTCAGCACCAGGTGCAGGCCCAGGGCGTCCAGCTCGGCCGGCACGTTGGGGCGGGCCGCGGCCGGGCGCTGGGCCGCCGCCGGGGCCCCGGCCAATGCCAGCAGCACCAGCAGCAAAAAGCGGGTGTTCATCAATAAACGCAAGGGAAGTAGCAGACTAGCAAAGTACAAAGAACGGCCTTTGCGCGAGTTGGAGCATCACCGCCACAGATGGTGCGCAAAAGCCCTGCGTGCGTGAGTAGCCGCCCCGGTTATCGATAATGGGGCTTCTAAGTACCCAGTTTGATTACGGATCATGATGAAGTGTTTCGCTGTACGTTATTGATAACCAAATAAAAAAACCGCCCCAACGATTCAGGGCGGCTTTTTACGAGTGTAAACAGTGACTGTATTGAGGCCGAGACTGCATTAAGGTTGAATCAGCACTTTCTGGCGCTGGCTTTGCCCGTCGGCGGTGCGCAGCACGAGCTGGTAGAGGCCGGCGGGGGCGCCGGTGGCGTCCACGGCCAGGGCGTTGGGGCCGGCTTGCAACTGCACTTGCTGCTGCTTTACCGCGCGGCCCAGCTCGTCGGTGAGCAGCAGCGTGGCGGTTTGCGCGGTGCGCGCCGTACAGGCCAGGGTGAAGCGCCCAGCAGATGGGTTAGGGTAGGCACTTAGGCCCAGCGAAACATTGTTTTTGGGAATTGCCAAGGCCCCGCGGCTGGCAACTTGGGCCGCGCTGCCGCTGAGCACCTCGAGGGCCGAGAGCTTGGCTTGGTCCATGCCGCCGCTGAGGTAGGGCACGGTGAGGTCGAGGTTGAGCACGCCGTCGGTAACGGTCACGGCAAACGTCTCGGTGGTGGCCGCCAGGGGCCCCACTTTCTTGACGATGTCGTAGTGGTTAAGCACTTTTTGGCCTTCCAAAGCGGCGTCGAATACGCGCTGGCCGGGCTTGGTCCAGTAGAACTCGGCGAAGTGCAGCACCACTGTGTACTGGCCGTTGGGCACGGGCACGGCGTAGCGGAGGGCGCCGTCGGTGCTATAACGCTCGGTTTGGTAGAGGGCCGGGTCGGGCGTGCCAGTGATGGCTGCCGTGGTGGCGGCGGCGGCGCTATTCGCCGAGTAGTATTGGTCGGCGGCGAAGGCCCCGCGCGTGGTCGTCAGGGCCCCCGCGCCCGCATTCAGGCGGACGGCGGTGGGCAGGACGGGCAGCACCTCCAAAGCCGAGAGCTTGGCTTGGTCCATGCCGCCGGTTAGGTAGGGCACGGTGAGGTCGAGGTTCAGCACGCCGTCGGTGACGGTGACGGCGAAGGTTTCCGTCGTAGCGGTCAGGGGCCCCACCTTCTTCACGATGTCGTAATGGTCGAGCACTTTTTGGCCTTCCAAAGCGGCATCGAACACGCGCTGGCCGGGCTTGGTCCAGTAGAGTTCGGCGAAGTGCAGCACCACGTTATAGTTGCCGTTGGGCACGGGCAAAGCGTAGCGGAGGGCGCCGTGGGTACTGAAGCGTTCGGTCTGGTAGAGGGCCGGGTCGGGCGTGCCGGCGACGGGGGCCGTGGTGGAGAAGGCGGCGCTGGCGGCCGCGTCGAAGTACTGGTCGGCGGCGAAGGCCCCGCGGGTAGTCGTTAGGGCCGGGCCGCCCGCGTTCAGGCGGATAGCGGCCGCAGTGGCGGGCGGCGTAGGAGTGGCCTGGTTTAGGCGCACGCTCACCGTGTTCGTTTCGCTGCTTGGCGCAACCACATCGAGGGTGCCGTTTCCGTCCAAATCACCAAGTGCCAAACTAAAAGGTGAGCCATTTGTCGAGATTTCCTGAGTGCCGGTAAACTGCCCCCGGCCATTGTTTATCCGCACGCTCAGCGTAGTGGCAGCTGCTAACAGGTCAAGGTCTCCGTCCCCGTCAATGTCCGCCAGGGTAACACTCAAAGGATTACCGTTTACAGGTACTTGCTGGGTGCCCGAAAATGTGCCGTGGCCGTCATTCAGGCGCACGCTCACGGTGCCTTCGCTGTTGTTGGATATCAAATCCAGGTCGCCGTCGCCGTCTATATCGCCCAGTGCGGTGCCCAGCGGCGTAGTAGCACTTTGGCCTACGGAAATGCGCTGGCCGGAATCGGTAAAGGTCCCGTCGCTGTTGCCCAGGCTTATGTAAACAGTGCCCCCGGGAGACTCATTTGCTAACAGGTCCAGTACACCATCATTGTTAATATCTCCGAGCGCTACGCTCGATATAATGAGCCCACTTTTAAATGATTGCGTGCCGAAGCTAAAAGAGCCTTTGCCATCGTTGAGGTAGATGTCTATATTTGAACCAAAAAAATTGCCAGCCCCCTCTACATTGGGCGCAATAAGGTCTAAGTCACCGTCTCTGTCGACATCCCCTACTACCAAATCAAAGTACGTTACGGTTTGCCCTCGTCCGTATACAACATCGGAGCCGCCGCCAAACACGCCGCGGCCATTGTTGAGGCGCACACTTAGCCGGCTGCTGTTGACCTGGCCGCTGCCATTGGCCGTGAGCAAGTCCAAGTCTCCATCTGCGTCCACGTCCGCCAGCACTACCGTTCGCGGAGATTCGCCAACGGCTACTTCTTGCGTGCCACTGAATACAGCACTGCCGTTATTCAAACGAACGCTTACCATGTTGGCCGTCGTATTAGCGGAAACTAAGTCCAGGTCCCCATCCCCATCCAAGTCCCCAACCGCAACGCTGCGCGGATCGGTGCCAACCGCCACATCCGAGCCCCCGCCGAAGGTGCCGGTGCTGGGGGCCGTGGCCGTAGTGAACTGGAACACCTGCGGCTGGGCCATGGCCCCGGTGGTGCTTTGGGCCTCGGCCGTGAGGGTGGCCGATACGGTTTCACCGGCCTTGAAAGCCGCCGTGGGCTGGAAGGTGAGCGTGTTGCCGCTAACGGTGGCCATGCCGGCCTTGCGGCCCCCGGCCTGCGGGCTGAACACTTTTAGGGCCCCCTGGGTGGCGGCGTTGTTGGCCAGGGCCTGGTTGAAGGTAACGGCCACGGGCGCGGGGCGCGGAGCGGCCACGGCGTTGCGCGCGGGCGATACGCCGGTGACGGTGAGCGGCGCAGCAGGCGTCGGCTGGTTCAGGCGCACGCTTAGGCTTTTGAAGTTCAGTGCTACTATATCTAAAGTATTGTCGCCGTTCAGGTCGGCCAGGGTTAGTTCTGCGTTGGCGCCCACGGCTACCTCACTGCCTTTGCCAAAGGTGCCCTTGCCGTCGTTGAGGTGCGTGCTCACGGTGCCTTTTTGGGCATCGATGGCCAACAAATCCAAAAATCCGTCTCCGTTTACGTCGCCCAGGGCCACGTTCCGCGCTTTGCTGTAGCCGGTGGCCGGTACTTCCTGGCTGCCGCTGAAGTTACCTTGGCCGTCGTTGAGGCGCACGCTGATTTGGGCATCGTGTTTGGCCACAAAATCAAGGAAGCCGTCTCCGTTCACGTCGCCCACGGCCACCGCTTCGGTACCACCGTTCTCCGCCATGCCGAGGGATACCTTCGTGCTCTCACCGAATATGGCTGCCCGCGGGCTTTTGTTTAGGGCCACGTACACATTGGGGCCGTCTAGGGTGCTGGCTGACAGCAGGTCCAGGTAGCCGTCGCCGTTGACATCGCCCAGGGCCAAACTGCCATTAGAAGCTGATGGGATGTAGTACAGGAGCGAAAGACCTCCTTTTCGGTTATTAACAAACGCAGCGGTGGAGGCGTAAGGGCCGTAGGAAGCCACGACGTCGAGGTAGCCGTCGCTATTGATGTCGCCCAGCACGAAGTTTTGGGGGGCTCTGCCAAAGATCGAATAACTCTGCGGGCTGCCAAAAGTGCCTTCCCCGTCGTTGAGGGCTACGTTTAGCGCCGAAGTATTTTGAATACCAGCGCCCACCACCAAATCCAAATCGCCGTCGTTGTCCATGTCTCCTAGGGCTAGGCTCGTGGGGGAAATACCTACTTCAACCGCCCGGGGGCTGCCGAAGGTGCCGCGGCCGTCGTTGAGGCGCACGGTCACCGTGTGGCCAATCTCGGTAGCCGTATTTATTTGGTCGATGTAGAGCAGGTCTGGAAAACCATCGCCGTTCACGTCGCCCTCGGTTACGCCCAGGCCGTTGGCCAAGGCCTGGTCCGAGCCCCCGCCGAACGTGCCCGCGCTGGGGGCCGTAGCTGTGGTGAATTGAAACACTTGCGGATCAACCGTGCTGCCGCTGTATTGTAGGGTAGCCGATACCGTTTCGCCGGCCCGGAAGGCCACGGTAGGCTGGAAGGTAAGCGTGTTGCTGCTGACGGTGGCCGCACCTTTTTTTAGGCCGCCGGCCTGCTGGCTGAACACTTTTAGGGCCCCCAGCGTGGCGGCGTTGTTGGCCAAGGGTTGGTTGAAGGTCACGGCCACGGGCGTGGGGCGCGGGGCCGCCACGGCGTTGCGGGCGGGCGAGAGGCGGGTGACGGCGAGGCTTTGGGCGTGGGCCGCGCCGGCGGCCAGCAGCAGCCCCACCAGGAGCGGACCGACGCCCCGGCGCAGGGCCGCCGCGTGGTGCGAAGTAGTAAAAGTTGGGAGCATACAGGAGGAACGAGAAATGTGGAAACGATTGGGCCAGCCGCGGGTGCAGCCAGTTAATTGATCCAAATTTATCGTACAGATTCATAAACCCCTATATCATATTGAATAAGTCATAAACAGACCGTCGGACGCTGGTCAAATAGCTGATTGCTGTAGACAGCAGCAAGTCGCTGCCGCGCCTAAAAGCCAGGCGCTAGTCGGTAAAAAACGGGCTATTAAATAAAAAATATGTGATAATAATGACATTCGATGCGAAGCAGCGGTGGCCCTAACGCCCCCCGCCGCCTATGCCCCGCCGGGCGGTGGGCCGCCCATGCCGGGGCCCCCACCGCC
>NZ_MDZA01000125.1 GCF_001816125.1 Hymenobacter coccineus
CGCCAGCCCCGCCGACCGCGTGTACCTGCACGCCGGGGCCGACCGCCTCACCAACGCCCTGTGGCTGTACCGCGCCGGGCGGGTGCGGCGCATCATCGTGTCGGGCGGCTCGGGGGCGGTGGGGCCCCAGGACGCAAGCGAAGCCCAGCACCTGGCCACGCTGCTGCGCCTGGCCGCCGTGCCGCCCGCCGACATCTGGCTGGAGGAGCGCAGCCGCAACACCCGCGAAAATGCCCAGTTCACCAAGCAGCTGCTGGCCCGCCACCCGGGCGTCGATACGCTGGTGCTCGTCACGTCGGCGTTTCACATGCGCCGGGCCGCGGGCTGCTTCGCCGAAGTGGGGCTGCCCGTGGTGGCCTTCCCGGCCGGCTTCCAGGCCAGCGGCCGCGCCCTCACGCCCGATTACTGGCTGCTGCCCACCCCCGAAGCCCTGGCGCAGTGGAGCCTGCTGCTGCACGAAATGGCCGGCTGGGCCGTGTACAAGGTCCGCGGCTGGTGCTAGCCGGGCCCCGGGCTACCGGCTTTCTCGCCGGCTGCCCGGTAGTCGCCAGGGGCCCCACACTATATTATAAAGCGGGGCTGTTGCTTATATCAGGGTGGTTATACGTAAGGTAGAACGTCATGCGGAGCGTAGCGAAGCATCTTTCCGGCGTCAGTAATCAGAATCAATGACGTAGTAAAACCGTCATGCTGAGCGCAGCCGGAGCATCTCTCCCGCGTAAGTAATCAATGGTTAGCTAGCGGGAGAGATGCTTCGGCTGCGCTCAGCATGACGGTCCGACGACTTCCTAAACAGCTTTGTAGCAAAGCTGCACGCCGCGTGACGTCCTTTTTGATGCATTCCAATTCAACAATTACCTGGCAGCCGGCGAAAAAGCCGGCAGCCCGGGCCGTTGCGCTATTCCGTGGGGGCCCCGGCGGGGGCAGCGGGCTTGCCAATCCACACCGATTTCTGGTTCACAAACTCAAGGATGCCCAGGCGCGAGAGCTCGCGGCCGTAGCCCGATTTCTTGATGCCGCCGAAGGGCAACTCGGGCATCGACTTCACCAAGCTGTTCACGAACACGGCGCCGGCCTCGATTTGCCTGGCCAGGGCCTCGCCCCGGGCCAGGTCCTGCGTCCACACCGAGGCCCCCAGGCCGAAGCGCGAATCGTTGGCCAGGCGCACGGCGTCGGCGGCGTCCTTGGCTTCGAGGACAATGGCCACCGGCCCGAAAAGCTCTTCGTGGTAGGCGCGCTGCCCGGGCCGCACGTGGGTGAGCACCGCCGGCCGGAACAGGGTCGCGCCCGGCTTCGCCTGGCCGCCGGCCAGCGCCAGCCGGGCCCCGTGAGCCACCGATTCTACTACTTGCCGGGTTAGCTCGTCGGCCAGGTCGGGGCGGGCCAGGGGGCCGTACTGGGTATCTTCGGCCAGCGGGTCGCCGGTGCGCATGGCCCGCAAGTGAGTGATGAGCTGGGCCACGAACTCCTTTATAATGGGTTTTTCCACGATGAAGCGCTTGGCGGCGATGCAGCTCTGGCCGGCGTTAATCATGCGGGCCTGGGCGGCGGTTTTGGCGGCCAGGGCCAGGTTGGCGTCGGCCAGCACGATGAACGGGTCGGAGCCGCCCAGCTCCAGCACCGCTTTCTTAATGTGGCGGCCCGCCGTGGCGGCCACCGCGGCCCCGGCCCGCTCCGAGCCCGTCAGCGTCACGGCCCGCACCCGGTCGTCGGCAATGAGCGGCTCCACCAGCTCCGTTTCGATGAGCAGCGTGCGGAAGCAGGCCGGCGGCAGGCCCGCGTCGTGAAATATTTTTTCCAGCGCCAGCGCGCACTGCGGCACGTTGGGGGCGTGCTTGAGCAGGCCCACGTTGCCCGCCATCAGGGCCGGGGCGGCGAAGCGCACCACCTGCCACAGCGGGAAGTTCCAGGGCATAATGGCCAGCACCACGCCCAGCGGCTGGTGGCTGACGTAGCTGCGCCCGGCGTCGGTGGCCACCGGCTCGTCGGCCAGAAAGGCCTCGGCGTGCTCGGCGTAGTAGTCGCAGCAAGTGGCGCACTTCAGGGCCTCGGCGCGGCCGTCGGCCACGGGCTTGCCCATTTCCAGGGCCATGAGGCGGGCCAGCTCGGGGGCCCGCTCGCGCAACAGGGCCCCAGCGCGGCGCAGCACGGTGGCGCGGTGGGCGAAGGGCGTGGCGGACCAGGTGGCGGCCGCAGCGTGGGCCTGGCCGAGAATGCGCGCCGTTTTGGCCCACGAAAACGGGCGGAACCGCTTGAGCACGCGGCCGGTGTGCGGGTTGTAGGACTCGATGGGCATGGCGAAAAGAAAACGGGGCCCTGGCAACAGACCGGGCCGTTAGCCGTTACAACCTCCTAGCGGCCATCCAGGTTGTCGGTTAGCCACGGGGCCCCAATCGGGTCTTGGACTTACTTTCGCACACACACATTTGCGGCTTGCCGCTTCGCAAGGCCACTTCTCCTTCTCTCGTGTCCGACACCTTACCTATTTCCCTGCCCACTGCCTCAGAGGAAGACCTCGTGCGCCGGCTCAAAGCCCGCGACGAATCGGCCCTGACGCTGTTTTATGACCGTTACGCGTCGGCTTTGTTCGGCGTCATCTCCCGCATCGTTAAAGACGACGACACGGCCGAGGACGTATTACAGGAGGCGCTGGTCAAAATCTGGAACGCTTTTCCGGCCTACGACGCCGAAAAGGGCCGCCTGTTCACTTGGGTGCTGAATATCTGCCGGAATTTGGCCATCGACAAAATCCGCTCGCGGCAGTACCGCGTAGGTACTCGCACCCAGGGCCTCGACGACAGCCTTGCCGCCCAACGAATGCCCGCTGCCGAGACTTTTCGGCCTGAGCACATTGGCCTGCAAGAAGTTGTGCAGACCCTGGTGCCAGAACAGCGGCAAATAATCGACTTGCTTTACTTCGGAGGGTACACCCAAAGCGAAGTGGCCGAGGAACTGAAGCTGCCCCTGGGCACCGTCAAAACCCGTGCCCGCACGGCCATTAAACTCCTTGGTAAACTGATACGCTAATTCCACCGTGGAAGATCCTCAATCCTATATAGAATCCGGCATCCTAGAGCAGTACGCTCTCGGGCTACTCACGCCCGCCGAGCGGGCCGCCGTCGACGCCGAAGCCGCCCGCCACCCCCTCGTGGCCGAAGAGTTGGCCGCTGGCCAGCGCGCCCTCGAATACTACGCCGAAGCCCACTCCCGTGAATTGCCCGCCGCCATGCGCGACCGGGTACTAAACAAAGTGCTCGCCCAAATTGCCCCCGCTGCAGCCCCCGTGGACGTTCCGGTAGTAGCCACCACCGGGGCCCCAGCGCCCTCCACCAGCCTCCGGGCCGACGTGGACGCCCTGGCCCGCCCGCAAGCGCCGCCGAGCCCGGGGTGCGCTCCATAAGCAGTGCCGAGGCGCCCGCCGCGCCGCGCCGGGGCCTGGCCATTGCCGCTTCCGTTGCCCTGCTGCTGAGCCTGCTCGGCAACGGCTACCTCTACCAGCAGTGGCAGGGGGCCGACAATGCCCTGGTGGCCTTGCAGGACACCCAGAACCGCGTGGCCGCCAATACTTTGGTAACGGAGAAGAAGCTTGGGGAAGTAAGCGAACAAAACGCCATCCTGCGCGACGCGGAGTTCCACTTCGTGGCCCTGGCCGGTACCCCCGATGCGCCCAAAGACCGCGCCCGGGTGCTGTTCAACGCCAAAACCAAGCGCGTGTACGTGGACGTGCAGAACTTGCCCGCCGCGCCCACCGGCCGCCAGTACCAGCTCTGGGCCCTCAACAACGGCAAGCCCGTGGACGCCGGCATGCTGACGCCCGCCGCCGCCGCCGGCGAACGCCTTGAGCGCATGAAGGACATCGCCAGCGCCCAGGCCTTCGCCGTGACGCTGGAGCCCCTGGGCGGCAGCGCCACGCCCACCATGCCCATCCAGGCCATGGGCACCATTTAGGGCCCCCAACGCCTCGCTGACAACGGCCCCCGCGATGCATCGCGGGGGCCGTTTTGTTGTGGGTTCAAACGAACGGGCACTGTTCTTGTTGGACTGCACAGAATGGGCGGCGGCAGCCGCTGCGCAGTTTTTTATTACCTATACGCTATGCACGGGACTATCCTGATCCTCCTAAAACGCTACATCCAGACCCAGTACGACCACAGTACCTGGGTCAACCTCCTGGAACTGGCCGGCCTCAGCGGCGCCACTTTCGACCACAAAACCGTGTACCCCGACGAAAACCTGTACGCACTGGTGGACCAGGCCGCCGCCGCTACCGGCGCAACGGCCGGCGAGTTGCACGAGCGGCTTGGTGAGTATCTGGTGCCCGACATCATGTACATGTACCAGAAACTGGTGGACCCCACTTGGCGCACGCTCGACATGCTGGAGCACACCGAGCACACCATGCACCGCCAGGTGCGGCGCGAGCATGCCGAAAACGCGCCGCCCGTACTGGCCGTCAAGCGCCTGAGCCCCAACGAGGTGCAGATTGACTACGTGTCGGCCCGGCGCATGGGGGGCCTGGCGGTGGGCATCGTGCGCGGCCTCGCGGCGTACTATGACGAGGCCGACCGCATTGCCGTGACGCCCACCACCAGCGCCGATGGCCAGCGGGTGAGCATTTACGTGCAGCGTAATTAATCTCTACAATCTTCTTTAAACCATGCTCCAAGTAGGCCAAACTGCCCCCGACTTCACGCTCAACACCACCGACGGCACCCCGTTCCACCTGGCCGACCGCCGCGGGCGGCACCTCGTGCTGTACTTCTACCCGAAGGACGATACGCCCGGCTGCACGGCCGAGGCTTGCTCGTTTCGCGACCAGTACGAGGACTTCCAGGACCTGGGGGCCGACGTGGTGGGCATCAGCTCCGACAGCGAGGCCTCGCACCAGAAGTTTACCCAGAAGCACCGCCTGCCGTTTCCGCTGCTGGCCGACGCCGGCGGGGCCGTGCGCAAGCTCTACGAAGTGCCCCGGGCCTTGCTGGGCCTGTTGCCCGGCCGCGTCACGTTTGTCATTGACAAAGAAGGCGTTATCCAGTATATCTTTAACTCCATGAGCGGCGCCACCGACCACGTGCGCCACACCAAGGACGTGCTGAAGCGCCTGCCCGCTTAGGGTAGTTTCCGCCCAGCGGTAGGTAGTTAAAAGTTAAAGGAGAAGCGTTAAAAACCTTTATGAAAAGGCTTTTAACGCTTCTCCTTTAACTTTTAGTTGGTTTAAAGAATGCCCATTGGATAAGAAGCCGCTGTAGGGCCCCAGTGCGCTTGGGGAGTAGCCGACGTTACTGGCCGCCCACCCGCCGCTTTTCCTCCTCCGCACCATCGGCGCGGCGGCTGGCAGCTGCCTGGCTACGCCCCAGCCGGTAGCTGAAGGAGAGGGTGGCCACCCGCGAATCCCGGCTTTGGGTAAAGGCGTCCACGTAATTGTCGTAGGTGGAAGTGGCGATGTTGCGGTTGGTGTACAGTGCATCGGTAACGTTGAATTTGAGGGTTCCCTGGCCTTTCAGTAGGCTTTTTTGGGCCCCCAGGGTCAGGTCGCCGTTGGCGCGGGAGGTGATGAAGCCGTACACCTCGGGCGACTGGTAGTTGGCGCTCAGGTCGGCGCTCCAGCCGTGGCCCAGCGTGAAGGTGTGCGTGCTGTTTAGGGTAACCGACGGCTTGGCCCGGTTGAGCGTGGTGCCGGCCAGCTCACCGGTGAAGCGGTTGTAGTAGAAAACGGCGCTGTTGTACACCGACCAGGCCTTGCCCAGCGTCAAGGGTACCGTGAGGGTGAGGGCGGCGTAGTGCTGGGGCCCCAGGTTGACGGGGCGGGCCAGTACGAAGCGGCTCGTGGCGGTGGCCGGCTGCACCACAATCAGGATGGGGTCTTGCGTGCGGCTGTAGCTCAGGCCGACGGTGTACTTCTGCAAGTAGGTGTGCGTCACCTCGGCGTTGTAGCTGGTTTGGGGCCGCAGGGCCGGGTTGCCCGAGCGGTAAGTGGTGGCGTTGAGGTAGATGCGAAACGGGTTGAGCTGGTCGTAGCCGGGGCGGTCGAGGCGGCGGCTCAGGGCCATTGTCAGCTCGTGCCGGGGCGAAAACGTGTATTTGAGCGAGGCGCTGGGAAACAATTGTAAATACCGGCGGTCGAAACGCTGGTTGCCGACTTCCTGTACGCCCTGGGCGGTGGTCTGCTCGCCCCGCAGGCCCGCTTGCCAGGTGGCCCGGGCCCCGGTTTGCTGCCAGCTGAGGTAGGCCGCCCGGATAGTTTCGGTATAACGGAACTGGTTGGTTTGCAGCGTATCCAAAGTAGTTAGCCCGTCGGCGGTTTGCTGAAAAGTAGCGTCATTGCCAGACTGCACCCGGCTAATTTTGAGGCCCCCGGACAGGAGCCGATGGTGGGCCAGGGGCTGCACGTAGTCGAGCTGGCCGGTGAGCAAGGTTAGGCGGCCCGCCTGGTCGCTGGTGAGCCCGGTGGGGCCCCCGCCGCCGGCCTCGGGCAGGGCCGATAGGCCTTGCTGCCGGCTGAGGCGGTAGGTGGCGTAGCTGGCGTCGGCCGTCAGGGCGCGGCTGTGCTGGAGT
>NZ_MDZA01000126.1 GCF_001816125.1 Hymenobacter coccineus
CCCCCGCTAAAACGGAGCAGTAGTCACATTTTACGTGTTGGAAACGGTCGTTTCTAGCATGTAAAAGCTGCTAATCTTTAACGGTTAGGTAAAAAGCGACTTGCAATTTCTTGCCTAGTAGCGGCACATTGCTTTTCACGGTTGGCTTTATCCAGGCCCCTTGGCTGGCTAACCGGGCATAGCATTGCCCGCCGTACCCCAAGGCGCCCCCAAAGTAAAGTTTCGATACATCGGGGGTGCCGGGTCCGCTGCTTTTCACCAATTCCACCGCGAGTAGGCAATCCTCCGTCAAGACCAACCGGTCGGCGGTGAGGTCGGCGGTGAGGACGCCTGTTTGGGGACTTGTGGTTAACAGCACGTCCCGTTGCAGGAGCTTTTCTGTGGTCGGCTGTCCCTGTGAGTCCAGCCGGTACACGTTCACGCGCAAGGTGAGGGGCGCCGTTTCATTTTTAGCGACGACCACGTGCAGGCTTTGTACGAGCGAGGGGCGTCGCTCCACCTGGATAACCGTACCGATTTCGGTCCCTAGTTCGTTGCTCCTCAGGCTAAAATTGAACTTTGGCCTTGGCTTGTCCAGCCCCAGCGTGTGGGTCCGGGAGTAGACAGAAGCGGCCACGACGTTCACGTCGGTCAAGGAAACAGTCAAGGGAGCGAGCCCCACGTTTGCCCCAGCAAGCAAGGCCGCAAAGGGCATCATCCGAGGCTCATAGCCGACACTAGACACGCGCACGCTGTCGGCTGCGTACGCAGGATTGTAGCGCAGTTGGTAATGCCCTTGCTCGTCGCTCACCGTACCCAGGCCGCGTTTGGGCAAGCCCACGTTGACAAAAGGGATAGGTTGTTGGGTGGCTTTATTCACTATGTTCCCGACAATCAGTTGTGCAGCAGCTGTTGAAGGCAACAAGGACAGTAGAACCCAACAGAAGCGCAGTGAAAAAAACCAATAAGAGCGCATAGGAGCGTATTACGACCAGTGAATGTAGCGCGGGTGGTGGCACTGAGTTGGCTCGCGTTGTTGCTCACCCAAGCCCACGGCGGGCTTCACCCGCTGCCTCAACCGGCTAACTTAATTCCCCAACAGGCTCTAATGCACAGGGTGTTAATTTAAAGAATAGTTATTTTTACAGCTTGGTCGAATAGAACAAGAACTGAACTAAGAAACATAACCACAAGTGTGGTTATTATCACTTCTTTTCTGCTGATGCCATTGTTGCTGATAGCTTTATAAGTGAGATAGAAGAGAAAGGCAACCACCAAAATGGATAGTGTGAACTTGCCAACTCCCAAATCAACGCCTACTCTTCCCTCATCGTTTGGATTTATAAAATTTAAGAACCCGGCTATGGTTCTCATGTATAAACACGTTAATAAGAAGGGAAATAATGCTAGGTTGTAACGGATTTTAATCAAGGAATAAATAACAATTGCTTGCACTAATGTGGCAATAGGTCCGGCAGCGCTTACTACTGTTGCATGCCAGGGGCTAACGTACTGCCTGCTTTCGGGGTAGCCCGAGTTTATAGTCATAACCATGTTGTTGCCCAAAGCTTCTCCGGTCAGCCAATGCATGAATTCATGAAATAGCCAAGTAAATACGACCGCTAGTAAAGTGATTAGCGTGTACTTAACCCAAGATATCTGCTGGGCTTCTGTTGGCTGGATTTGCAAAGTCTGTGGCATGAATTCAAATAGTTCATGTAATAAGGAAATATGCGCTTTGCAAAGCTATTTAAGAAACCCGTCTACGAATCAAAGTTTACGAAACGCACCGAGGGGATGAGTTTTGTGAACTCCAAACAAGCGCCTAGTCCCCTAGCAAAGTACCACGCCGGCAGCCCGCTGTCGAGGGAGGCGAAAACCGCACGGATTCCAAGACGGAGATTATAAGCAATCTTATGTTAAGTACTTTTTCCTATAATCAAAGGGAAAAATTGCACTTCCCCACTGCCCCTAAAGTGCTATTTAGAAGCAGCTGTGCGACGACGGGTTGGCCGGGGGGGAACCGGGGCCATAATGTCGAGATTCAAGTCGATTTTTCCCCGTTTGCGGGCAATCTCGGCCATCTGGGCTTGCAGGTTGTCGAGCAGGCGCTCGAAGGCTTCCGGGGAGCCAGCGCGTTCGCGCAGTTCGATTTCAAACTCGGAGGGGGTGTGCTTTTTCATAACTAGAGCAAGTTAGCAGCCTGGGCGCGGCGAATGAGAAACGGGTCGGCGATGTGGCTGGTTTTGATGATGCAGCGCCGGTAGGGCCGGGTGGTGAACACGCACAGGATTTGGTGAAGTTTCCCCCGGAAGCCGAATAGGCCGGCGTAGCGCAACTGAGTGGCGGTGTGGTACTCGGGGACTTCTAACCAGACGGTGGCGGGGTTGACAGCCGCTGCGGCCACTTCGGCGAAGCCCGCGCCCCGGTGGGAAGAGTGGTTTTTGCGCCCCTCCAGGTGCAGCACGTAGGCCGTTTGCCAGAACAGTTCGAAGCCGCGCCGATGGTCGCCCAGGAAGGGATATACTTTTTCGTTGGTCGTGTAGTAGGCCATGCAGGGAGCGGAAGGGGGCAGGAAGGGGCAAATAAAGCCCCAGGTTAGACTTTCGGCACTTTGGCGGCTACCAACCCTAGGCGCACCAGTAGCAGGCCCCCAGGATTGCGGCTGGCTTTGACCTTGCCCGTTTTCAAATCGTGGTTATAGCGGTTGACTTCCGCGACGTGGGCGGCACTGGCCAGGATGGTTTGCCGGTGCTTGGCATCAGTGATGCGTAGCTCGTCGAGGATGCGGGCGGCATTGTCGTAGTGGCTCTGCTGCATACCGGGCAGAGGTTGAGCAGTGGCCACCAGGTCGAAGGGGATGGTTTCAGCCAGGGCTTGCGACTTGACCGTGAAAATGATGTTTTTGACGCTCCGACCTACTTTCTCGAGCTTATAGCTAATGTGCAGTTCAGTGTGCTCATTGATTTGTTTGACAGACACATCCAGCACGTTCACGCGAAAATCTTTGAATAACTTCAGCTTCTCGTTGCCCTTGGCATCAAGCAGGCCCAATGTCTTTTTAAAATCTTGGATATCATACTTTTTGGTTTCGCCTAGGTCTTTCCACTGACTGCAAAGCGGATAAATGCGCTTAGCATACTTGCTGGTGAGACGGAGAGCAGCAGCCAAGCCGAAGCTGGTGAAGTTCTCTTTGAGGTGGAACAGGTGAGGTAGAATGTGCTGAGTAAGCTCAAATTCTATGATTCCAGTGCCCGTCAAATACTCAATCCTTTGAAACATAGAAAGTTGCTTGATGCTTTTCTCGGTCGTTACTGAAAAGACACGAGACATCATGCCCTCCGTAGCTATCAGCAGGTAGGGTAGATGATATTGCTTGCCAGTTAATGCAGATAATTCCTTGATATTCAACTGATAAACTAAGGATTCTTGTGTTTTCCGAAGTCTAGAAAGCATGAAGAAAAACAAGTCTAGTTGTAATTCACTATACTCAAAGCGGGCGTTAGTCAAGGCGTTACTTTGACGTATCTCCAAATCGGTAACAAGTGGCTGATTCATAGGGCAAAGATACAATAAAGGGGAGTATTTTTAAGGAGCACCCTTTTAAAACCTCCCATTTCACTGATTAAACCTCCCCATTTCACTGATTAAACCTCCCATTTCACTGATTAAACCTCCCATTTCACTGATTAAACCTCCCATTTCACTGATTAAACCTCCCATTTCGCCGTTTTTTCAAGTTCATGAACCTCTGAAAATAAGTTAGTTACAGTGACTAGTGTCGAGCCCTACAAATAAGCAAAGCTTTTCAAATACACCAATTGGTGTTCCCGCGCGAGGAAAAAAAGGATTTCAGAAGCTGTTCAGGGGTACAACGGCGCGAGCAAAACAAAAACAACAAAACCGTTAGAAGCCAGTAACTTGCGAGCATTCAATAAACACCATATTATTAGTAGTTAGAAGTTTATAATCTCAAAAGGACGAGCTTATGTACTGCTTTGGGCGGGGTAGTACTCGGTAGTGCTGGGCAGTGGGGAAGAGAGGCCGGCGAGGATTGGGTAGCAGCTGGGCAAAGTCGTGGAAGGCCGGCAGCGAGGGGAGTAGCGGCTAGCGGGTAGGGTGGCCAGGGAAGAGAGCAGGGGCCAGCAGGGTAGTGGAGGAAGTAGCGCCAAGAACAGCAGGTGAGCCACGAGGGGGCAGCGGATGGGGTGGGCAGCAGGAAGGGTAGCCGGTCAGTGGCTAGTTGGTTGGGTAGTTGGAAAGAGAGGCACGGAAGTCGTACCTTGGAGGCCCGTTAGTAGCTTGTTCAACGTAAAGCAAGAAGTGTTTTTGCTTCGCAAAAACCCCGGTCGGCCGTTGGCCTCCCTCTTCTTGCCCCAGTGGGGAGCCCTAGCTTTAACCTCAATTTTGCCCATGAATCCTGAGCGCCCTACCCCCGAGCCAGCCAAAAAGAAGCGGGCTCCCGGCCGGCCAAAAGCCCAGTTCACCCACGACGCGACCATCCAGCTACGCTTGGAACGGGGGCAGCTGGAGCAGCTCACCGAGCAGGCGCGGGTGACAGGCTACAGCCGGTCGGCCATCATCCGGGCGGCGCTCGATGGGGTGCAGGTCATTCAAGCCGCGCCCACGGCGGAGCAGCGCGAGCACTACCGGCAGCTGGTCAAGCTGGCCACCAACCTCAACCAGCTGGTGGTGCAGGCCCGAGTGGGCCAGGACGTGCAGGACCGGGCGCGGGCCACCCTTGACCAGGTGCAGCAGCTGCTGGCCACCCTTAACCCGAGCGCGGCATGATTGGGAAGGTGAAAATCGGCAAGAGCTTCGGGGGCATCTGCCGCTACGTGTTCCAGGAGGACAAGCAGGCGCAGGTGCTCGACGCGGAGGGCGTGCGCACCGACAGTGCGGCCCACATGGCTCAGGACTTCCAGTACCAGCAGGCGCAGCGCCCAGGGCTGGGTAACGCCGTGCTACACGTCGCGCTGGCCCTGCCGGCCGAGGACGCGGCCGGCCGCAGCCCCGAGCAGCTGAGCGAGCTGCTGCGCGAGGCCGGGCGGGCCTACGTGCAGGAGATGAAGCTAGAAAATACGCAATGGGCACTGGTGCAGCACTTTGATAAGAAACACTCCCACGCGCACTTGGTGGTGAACCGGGTAGACAATGACGGGCAGACGATAGCCGACAACTTCATTGGCCAGGAGAGCCGGCGCGTGTGCCAGCGCCTCGAGCAGCAGCTGGGCTTGACGGTGGCCGAGCAGCGGGGCCGCGAGCAGGCCCACGAGGTCGGCCCCACCCACCGGCAGGCGGTGGCCGCGACCCCCAAAGCGGAGCGCGCCGCCGATTGGCAGCGGGCGCGGCACGAGGTGGCCACGGCCCTGAGCCAAACGGCCCCCTATTCGGCCAGCTTCGCGCAGCTGCAAACGCGGCTGGCCCCCTACGGCATCGAGGTCAAGACCAGTGTGCACCAAAAAAAGGCGGGGCCGGCGGTGTTTGGGGTCGTTTTCGAGAAGGACGGGTACCAGATGAAGGGCAGCGAGGTGGGCAAAGCGTTCAGCGCCGGCAATCTGCAAAAGATGTTCGACCAGCACCAGGCGCAGCTGCCCGAGGTCGCGCAGGTAGTGGGCCAGGCCGTGCAGCGCTACTCGGCCGAGGCCCTGCGCCAGCTCTTTGCCCAGCAGGCCCAGGAAGCGGCCCGCAACGCCCAGGAAACGGCCCGTCAGGCGACGCAAGCCCCCACCAAGCAGCAAATCCCCGACCGCGAGCAGAGCGGGGGCCTATCGATGTAGTTTCTTTTTCCCTTTTGTGATGCAGCCGATTGACCCTGCCGACCTATTTGTGACCGTGGCCCAAATGCGCGACGGGATTGATACCCTCCTCAAGCGCGGCAAGCCGGCCACGGCCGCCGAGTTACAGCAGCTGCTGGCGCAAGTCAAGGCGCAGGGTGAGCAGCTGTTGAGCCAGGCCCAGGAGGGGTACCACATTACCCTTGACGGCGAGGCCGCTGCCAAGCTGATTGTGCCCTATATGCCCACCAACACGGAAACGGCGCGCATTATGAGCGAGGCCACGGCCACCATGCGGGCCACGTTGGCCCAGGGGGCAAAGGAGAACACCGCCCATGCGCAGCAGCTGCAAGCGATTCAGACCGGTTTTCCCCGCCAGGTGTCTATTGAGGGGGAAGTAGTGGGCTTTACCAATTGGAAAGCCGCTGGCCTAGTGGCCGTGGTGCCTCTGGTGCTCGTGCTGCTGACGCAGGCCTTCATGGGGCTCTTTTCTCAGGTGCCGCAGGCCAAATACGACCACCTGCTAGGGGTAGCGCAAGAGGTTGGCCGAGAGCGGGACTACTACCAGGGGCAGATTCAGAAGTTCCGTAAGGGAATGGATACCAACAAGGAAGCGCGGAAAACAACCCAATTTTTCTTCCCAGCTTACGTGCCAGCGCCCCCCGCTAAAACGGAGCAGTAGTCACATTTTACGTGTTGGAAACGGTCGTTTCTAGCATGTAAAAGCTGCTAATCTTTAACGGTTAGGTAAAAAGCGA
>NZ_MDZA01000127.1 GCF_001816125.1 Hymenobacter coccineus
GGGGTGTACAAGTATTTCGACGACGAGGGCATCATCTACGTGGGCAAGGCCATCGACCTGCGCAAGCGGGTGAGCAGCTACTTCAACAAGAACGACCACAACAAGAAGACCCAGCAGCTGGTGCGCAACATCAAGCGCCTGGAATTCACGATTGTGGACTCAGAATCAGATGCTTTTTTGCTCGAGAATAACCTCATCAAGCAGCACCAGCCCAAGTACAATATCCTGCTGAAGGACGGCAAAACCTATCCCTACCTCTGCCTCACCAACGAGCGGTTCCCGCGCCTGATTCCGACGCGCAACAAGATCAACGACGGCTCGCGCTACTACGGGCCCTACGCCACGGGCACGGCCATGAACGTGCTGCTGGAACTCATCAGGGCCCTGTACCCGCTGCGCACTTGCACCTACAACCTGACGCCGGCCAACGTGGCGGCCGGCAAGTTCAAGGTGTGCTTGGAGTACCACATCGGCAACTGCAAGGGCCCCTGCGAGAACCTGGAGGACGAGGCCACCTACAACGGCTACATCACCCAGATCAAGCAAATCCTGAACGGCGACCTGCGCATTCCCAAGCAGTACTTCCGTGAGCAGATGGGCCGCGCCGCCCAGGAAATGCAGTACGAGCTGGCCCACCAGTTTAAGGTGAAGCTCGACAAGCTCGACGCTTTCCAGGCCAAGAGCACCATCGTGAGCGATACGCTGACCAACATCGACGTGTTCGCCATTGCCTCGAACGAGAAGGCGGCGTTCATCTCCTACATGAAGGTGATGAACGGCTCCATCATCCTCACCCAAAGCCTGGAGGTGACGAAGAAGCTCGACGAGCCCGACGCCGAAATCCTGGGGCCCCTGGTGATGCAGCTGCGCCAGGACTTTGAAAGCGAAGCCCGCGAAATCCTATCCAACGTGGCCCTAGAGCTGCCGCTGCCCGGCGTGGCGCTGGCCGTGCCCCAAATTGGCGATAAACGCAAGCTGCTGGAGTTGGGCCTGAAAAACGTGCTCTACCTGCGCAAGGAGAAGGAGAGCATGAACGAGCGCAGCAAGGACCTGAACGAGGTGCGCATCATGGAAACCATCAAGAAAGACCTGCGCCTGAAGGACTTGCCCAAGCACATCGAATGCTTCGATAACTCGAACTTTCAGGGCGACAACCCGGTGGCGGCCATGGTGTGCTTCCGCAATGCTAAGCCGAGCAAGAAGGACTACCGCCACTATCACATCAAGACCGTGGTGGGCCCCGACGACTTCCAGTCCATGTACGAGGTGGTGCACCGCCGCTACCGCCGCCTCACCGACGAGGGCGCCAGCCTGCCCCAGCTCGTGATTGTGGACGGCGGCAAGGGCCAGCTCAGCATGGCCGTGAAGGCCCTGAAGGACCTCAACTTGTGGGGCCAGATCCCCGTCATCGGCATCGCCAAGCGCCTGGAGGAAATCTACGTGCCCAATGACCCGCTGCCCATCTACATCGATAAGCGTAGCGAGTCGCTGCGCTTGTTCCAGCGCATGCGTGACGAGGTACACCGCTTCGGCATCACCTTCCACCGCTCCCTGCGCGACGCCGGCACCCTCAAAACCGAGCTAACCGACGTGAAGAGCCTGGGCCCCATCACGGCCGAAAAGCTGCTCAACAAGTTCAAGTCCGTGAAGAAGATCCGCGAATTGAGCGAAGCCGAGCTGGTGGCCGAAGTTGGCAAGGCCAAAACCAAGGTGCTCCAGGCTTACTTTGACCAGCAAGAAGCCCCCGCTGAGTAATTCAGTCCCTGCTTTGTATTAACCTGACGAAAACCGCTCAATGCAAAAGGGGCCCCCAGCATCACTGCTAGGGGCCCCTTTTGCTATCAACTTGATCAAGCTAAAAAATCAGCGAAATCACGGTTAATCAGGCAAAATCAGTGATCTAGAAAGACCACAGGTTGTACTCGTACTCTACTAGGTCGGCGGCCGTTTGCTGCGCGGCCAGGATGCCCTGCTGCTGCCCACCATAGATGTCATCGAGGCGCGAATCGCCAGGATTCGATACTTTGGTGATGTAAGAGTTGAACAACCACAGCTCAAACGCATCGGCGAGGTTCTTGTGCTGGGCGTCGTTCTGCGCGTTGAACCAGATAGCATTCTGCGGATTAGCGCGGAATACCTTCACCAAGTCGTTGTATTTGAAGTAACCAACAGTTTTCTCGATTCCCGAAGCGTTTTGCGTCAGCGTGGACGGCACGAGAATGCCTATGGACTTGATGTCGTGGTACATGCGCGACCGTTTCTTGTCAAAAATCATGTCCTCTTTCAATTCCAACTGGTACAAGTCCTTCGGACGGTACTCGTTAACGTCAGATGGCTTAACCACCGGCGCGGCGGCCACTGCTGGCACTGTTTCGTAGATAACGCGGCCACGCTTATCCTTAAGCGGCTTGCCATTGGCACCTAGTTTGGGGCGGCGGGTAGTGGCAGCGGTTGATTTTTTCTTTACCGGGGCCCCCCAGCCGTCGTCGGCAGCAGCACCCCCACCTAAGTCGCTCTCACTAAAGCCAGCAGCCTTCTCGTCTTCGCTCAGTTCGTTGGCCTTGTCGGAATACGACATGTTGGACGATACCTCCGCCGGAGTAAATGTCGAGGTCAGCGAGTCGTTCTTATAAGCCTGGATTTCTCCCCGCTTAACGGCATCAAGGATGACGCGGCTGATTTCCTTACCTTCCGAAAACATCGGCTTGTTCTGCTTCTCGCGTAGGTCAATGGCGCGCCAGATGCTCTTGCGAAACATTTGGTCGGACAGTGGAATCGGCCGGCGTGAGCCCGTGCTGCTGGCCGTGGTGGCCTGCTCCTGGGCCATAGCGGCGGTGCTGAGCGACAAGCTGGCAGCCAAAATGGCCAGAGTTTGGGTAGCTTTCATGTGAACGCGAAATAAGCGGGGATAATAACAGCCGGTCAACGCCGGATCCGGATAGATTAGTATTATAGCAACGGAATGTTGAAAGTGCGCGAAACGTTCACCGGCTCTACATTTCCTTGGAAGTTCTGGCGCTGCACACCTTTTACCTCAATGTAGAGGCGGTCGCCTTCGCGGTAGGCATTCACCACGTCGCTCAGGTTAGCGTCGGGGCCCGAAATCTGCTTGGGCGGAATAGCGGGACGCTTGCCACGCACCAGCGTCACCTCGTAGCTTGACACCCGGAAGCGAGCATCCTCGGGCAGGAAAGTCTGGAAACCAGCATCAGGAATTGCTTTCAACGACAACGAACGGATGGCGGTACCGGGGGTACCCTGCTTCTCGTTAGCTTCACGGCCACCTACGAAGCACTTGATATCCGGCTTGGGGATGGGACGCACCTGGAAGGTTTGCGAGCCGATGGCGTTGCCGCCACTGCTCACGTTCAGGGTTACTTCGCGGGCGTTAGGCACCAGCGTCACGTCACCGAGCTTGCTGCCTGTGATAGTAGTAGCACCCGTGGCCGAAAAACCTGGTTTGTACTGGGCCCCTAAGGCCGGCACGTTCACGGTCAACTTATTGCCGCACTTGAAGTACAGCGCCTGCACCGAAGCCGACTGAATTTGCATTACCGGCTTGGTGATGGTGTAAGGCACCAGCACTTTGAAGGTGGTATCGCGGCCATTCTGGTTGAAGCGTACCGTACCCGTCCACGAAGCCTTGGCGTTGCCCGAAGCATCGAAGCTGCCGGGGCGGGCCGTGAACTCAACTTTGCCATGGCCATCGGGGCCCACCGCCAGCGACGAGCCATTCAGCGTCATCGAAGGGTGGATGCTCGAAGCAGCTGCGGTTAGGAACAGCTCGGCTTTGTATTTGGTACCCGCGGCCACCGTGTTAGACTCCGCCGAAGCGAAGGCCCCGATTTTGTCGAATACAATGGTCTTGGCGCCAACTTTCTGCGCCTGGGCCGACAAAGCATCGGCTTCGTACTTCAGCACTTCGGTTTCTTTCTGCGACAGCACCGCAAGGGCCGCCACCAGCGGCGTGTTCTCAAAGTTCAATTCAGCAAAGTCCTTATTGCGCTGCTCGGGCATGGTTTTCACCAAGGGGTCTTCTTTGCCATCAAGTGCTAAGGGTATCGCCGTGGGCACGAAACCTTTGATGTACGAAGAATATTCGTTCAGCTTGGCCTTCATTGGGTAAGCCAAGCCGTTCTTTTTGCCACCGATCATGGTAACGGCCACCTTGTCTTCGGCGCTCATGTCCTTGTACTCGGTTGCGCCTTTCACGTTATTCGAAGCCGTCACCAGCTTATCGCGAAGGTCACGCAAGTAGGCCACCATGTCCTTGGTCTTCGTGCGAATGTCTTCACTCTGGGCCAAGACGGCCTTGTCGCGGGCTTGGTTTTGGTTTTTAACCACGGCGGCTTCTATGCCTTTTACCGTGCCATCGGCGGCAGCCGATGTCTTATCGTTCACACCGACTAAGCTGTCGTCGATAAATTTAAATTTCAGCAGGATAGCCGAGTTTACCTGGAGTGCCAGCAGAGCTGTCAGCACAAGGTACATCATGCCTATCATTTTCTGCCGCGGTGTTTCGTTTGCGCCCGCCATTAGAAATTTCCTTTAAAAATGGATAATAAGGAATCGTTATAAAGTAAGCAGTACCTACGCTTGGGCCGGGGCGCGCATGGCGCTCAGCATATTGCCGTACACTCGGTTGAGTGAAGTCAGGTTGCCGGTTAGGTCAGCCACTTGCTTCTGGAACTGCTCGGTGTCTTTGCCAGCCTGGGTCATGTTGTCCATGGCTTTGCCCAGTGTACCGTAGAACTGGTTCATGGACTTGAGGTGCGTGTTGGCATCCTGCAATTCCATTTCATACACTGCATTCAGGGCCCCCAAGTTCTTGGTCACGTTCTGGACCTGCTGGTGGTACTCCTTTGCGTCGCCCGTAGCATCAGCCAGCGAGGTAATGGCGGCGGCAGTGTTCGAGTAAGCCACGTTGATTTTATCGAGCGAATCGGCGGCGGTGCGCACCTTCTTCGTGTACTCGTCGGTCACATTGGTAGCATCGCCTAATTGGCCCAACTGAGCGGTAGTGGTGCTAAGACGGTTCAGACCCTGGCCCAGGTTAGTGAGAGCTTCGGGAGTAACGTTAGCATTCTTCAACATATCGTCCAGCTTGGCCGTCAAGCCGTTGGGCTGGGTTTTGGCATCGCGGAAGCGGTTATCGTTGGTGGTGGGGTCATAGCCTTCGCTCAACTCAGGGTACACCAGCGACCAATCGTGGTCGGAGGCGTGCGGCTGAAAAGCACTAAGGGCAAAAATTACGGCTTCGGTACCAAGCCCGACAATCAGCATGGCGCTGGCACCTTCCCAGTGTTGGATTTTGAATAGAGCACCTACGATAACTACAGCAGCACCAAGGCCATACACTTTCGGCATTAAGGTGTCGTACAGGAAATTTTTCTTAGCAGCCATAATTTTAAAATTTAAGAGAGAATTGTAGATGAATTGGTTTGTGGGTTGGTTGTCTGGTTGATATAAATTAGTTGAGTTTGCTGTTAGAGCCCATGCCGATCTGAATCATCGAGCAGCGGAAGCCGATATAGGAACGGGCTGAATCTTGGTATTCAAAGTTGCGGGTACCCGTTTCGAGGAAGTAAGCAATGTCCTTCCACGAGCCGCCGCGCACCACTTTGCGGGGTTCGTTATCGTCCGGATTAGTGGGATTCAAGTCCCACACCACAGGCACAGAGGCTTCCATATAGGCATCATCGCACCATTCGGCTACGTTGCCCGACATATCGTACAGGCCGAAATCGTTGGGGAAGAACGAACCCACTTCTGAAGTGTAGGCGTACCCATCGCTAACATAGTCGCCGCGGCCGGGCTTGAAGTTAGCCAGCATGCAGCCTTTGGTGTTGCGCAGGTAAGGGCCGCCCCAAGGATAGGTAGCGCCTTCGCGGCCACCACGGGCAGCATACTCCCATTCGGCTTCCGAGGGCAGGCGGAAGTTAGGGTCGGCGGCATCGCCACGCTCCTCGCGGGTAGCGTTGCGGTACTTAGTGCGCCAGTTGCAAAAGTATTTTGCTGCGAACCAGTCCACGCCCACCACCGGATAATCGTCGAACGCCGGATGAGTATAATAGTATTCCAGCAGGGGGTCGCCCATGTGGTAGGTAAAGTCGCGCACCCACACCGTTGTGTCAGGATACAATTCCGTCATCACGTACTCTTCACCTAGCACATCCAGCGAGTCCTGCTTAATGGCTTCGATGAACTGCCGATACTTATTGTTGGTGATTTCTGTTTCATCCATGTAAAAGCCGGCGATAGTCACCTGCTTGTTCATGTTGACCATCGACGCGGAAATATCCTGGTCCGTTTGGCCCATGTGAAATGTGCCACCCGGGCAGGGTACCATTCCAAAAGGTACTTCCTGAGGATTATAATAAGGTCGGTCCTGCGCGCCGACTAATTCGCCTTCGAAGCCCTTGCTAAAGCTGCAACCCCCCAAAAGGGCCCCAGAAAGCGCGAACAGTGATAATGCTAATAACTTATTCATG
>NZ_MDZA01000128.1 GCF_001816125.1 Hymenobacter coccineus
AGTGGCGGCTGGGGCCCCGGCGGGCTACGGGCGCGGGGCGCGGCCAGCGGCTGCCAGGTATTCACCACCGAAATGGGGGGCCTGGAAGTAGAAGTCCGGGCCGGCGTTTTTCATCCAGTTGGTGTAGGCGCGCAGCACGTAGCGGCCGGTGGGCAGCCCGGCGGGCAGCGCCAGCGTGCCCTGGCCCTGGGCGTCGCGCAGGGCCAGCTTGGTTTGCAGCACGGGGCGGCGGTCGGGGCCCAGCAGCTCCACGTAGGCCACGGTGCTCAGGGCCAGCGGGCGGTGGAAGGTGCCGTCCACGGCGTACATCTTTAGCCAAGCGGTTTCGCCCGCGGCGTAGGCCGGCCGGTCGCAGTGCACAAACAGTTCCTCCACCAGCGCCTGCCGGCCGTAACGCCGCAGCGGCTGGGCCAGCGAATCGGGGCCCTGGGCGCGGGCGGCGGCGGGCAGCAGCGCCAGGCCAGCGGCCAGGCAAACGAGGGGAAGGAAGGTGGGGCGCACGGGCAGAGGCAGTAACTAAGGTGTTTCGTAGCGGAAGGGGCAGAAAACGGCAACTTACCAAAAGCTGGGCTTCCGGGGGGTACCCCGCAGGCGGCAATCCACGCAGGCACGGCTAGAGCCGGTGTAGCCCAGGATAGTGGGGCCGCCCGGCGGCGGGCCAAAATACAAATCAATCGGCACGAGGGATGAGTCGCCAAAAATGCGGGTGTTGGGATAGAGAATGGTGTCCCCGAAGGGGTCAAACAGCAGCTCCTCGGCGGTGGTGCAGTCCTGGTAAGGGCTGTCGAACCCCAGGCCGCGGGGCAGCTCGGCGCGGTCAATAAAGATGCGCTTTTGCTGGACGGTGTGGGCCCCCACGTAGCCCAACACGGGCTCCTGGGCGTTGTCTACCCGGTGCACGTTGCCCGTGAGCTGCACCGGCAAGGGGTCGTTGACGCTGCCAACGGCCTCCGTATTCTTGCGTAGCAGCTCGTAGTACGCAAATTCCTCGGCCGTTTCGGCGTACTGGCTCACCAGCGCGCTGTAGCGAATTTGGAGGCGCTCGGCCCGGTTCGATATGTTAAGCACGCCGAAATCGGTCAGCGCGTCCTGGCTGAGCTGGGCGGTGCTGCCCTGGCGGATGGACGACGTGCGCTCCGTGCGCCAGCAGGTGTAGATGGGGGTGCTGCGGGGCGCAATTTGCTTGAGCGCGTAGTCGTACTCCAACGACGAATTGTAGGCCGAGTGGAATTCCCACGTTTCGACGAAGCCCCAGCGGTAGTAGCGCGACTGCTGCTGGCCGTCGTGCGTGCTCAGCAGCAGCCGCAGCTGGGTGGCGTCGATGTCCCAACCCAGTTTGTCAATGGGCGGCGTGATTTTCAGCGGCACCAGGTCCGAGGCGTAGGCCACGTTGGTGGCCGTGGTGATGCGCAGCTGGTACTGCCGCGCCGGGCTCAGCACCAGGCTATCCGACCGGTACGTGCCGCTGGCCCGCTCCACCAGGGCGTAGCGCGCCCCGGCATCGTCCACGATGAAGAGCTTGGCCCCTTTTTCCACCGCTGGGGGCCCCGGGGCGGCCAGGTTGATGGTGCGCGTGAGCAGTACGGTGGTGGGGCCGTTGCCGTTGATGGCGCCGTCCACGACCAAGTAGCTCGCCGGCGCGTCGATGACGTCCGGCGCGTACGGCTCCACGCACCCGCCCAGGGCCCCCAGCAGGGCCAGCCGGGGGCCCCAGTGGGCAAGGAAAGGAAAGCGGTGGCGCATGCTGAGCAGAAAGGAAAAGTCAAGAACGGGGCCCCGGGGCCGCTACCAGAAGCTGGGCTTCAGGTTGCTACCGCGCAGGCGGCAGTCCACGCACTCGCGCGTGGCGCCGGTGTAGAGCGGTACCATGGGCACGTAGGCAATGGGCACCGTGCCCTGCCCCACGAAGGACGCCGCGGCCAGCGAATCGCCAATCGTGCAGCTCTGGTAGGGATTGTCGAAGGCCCAGTTGGCGGGCAAGGGCAGCTCGGCGCGGGCAATGAACAGGCGCTTGGTTTGCACGGTGTGGGCCCCCACGTAGCCTAGCACCGGCTCCTGGGCGTTGTCCACCCGGTGCACGTTGCCCGTGAGCTGCACCGGCAGCGGGTCGTTGACCGTGCCCACGGCCTCCGTATTCTTGCGCAGCAGCTCGTAGTAGGCGAATTCCTCGGCCGTCTCCGCGTACTGGCTCACCAGGGCGCTGTAGCGAATCGCCAGCCGCTCGGCCCGGCCCGGGATGGTGAGCAGCGGGAAGTTGGTCAGCACGTCCTGGCTGAGCTGGGCCGTGCTGCCCTGGCGGATGGCCGACGAGCGCGCGGTTTGCCAGCAGGTGTAAATCGGCGTCGTGCGAAACACCACTTTCCGCTGCCCGGGGTCGTACTCCAGCGTTGAGTTGAAAGCCGAGTGAAACTCATAGGTTTCGGTAATGCCCCAGCGGTAGTAGCGCGTTTGCTGCTGCGCATCGTGCGTGCTCAGCGCGAGCTGCACCTGGGTGCCATCAGAAGTCCAGCCCAGCTGGTCGATGGCCGGCGTCACCTTCAACGGCACCAGATCGGAGGCATAGGCCGCCGCGCCAGCGGCCCGCGTGAAGCGCAGCTGGTAGCGCCGCGCCGGGCTCAGCACCAGGCTATCGGACTGGTAGGTACCGCTGGTTTTCTCGGTCAGGGCGTAGCGAGCGCCTGTATCGTCGGCAATAAAAATCTTGGCCCCCTTCTCCACCGCCGGGGCCCCCGGGGCGGCCAGGCTGGCCGTGCGCGTGAGCAAAATGGTGGTGCGCCCGTTGCCGTTAATAAACCCGTCCACGACCAAGTAGCTCGCCGGCGCATCAATGACGTCCGGCGCGTACGGTTCCACGCACCCGCCCAGGGCCCCCAGCAGGGCCAGCCGGGGGCCCCAGCGGGCAAGGAAAGGAAAGCGGTGGCGCATGCTGAGCAGAAAGGAAAAGTCAAGAACGGGGCCCCAGGGCCGCTACCAGAAGCTGGGCTTCACGTTGCTGCCCCGCTGGCGGCAGTCCACGCAATTGCGCGAGCCGGCCAGGATGCCGTCTGGGTTTCTGGTTCTGGAAATGGGCACCACGTTCGGATCATTAGCGGCGCCCTTCAACGTGTCGACCACGCAATTTTTGTAGGGCGTGTCGTACTGGTAAAAGTCCACGAACGGCAGCTCGGCGCGGGTGATAAAAATGCGCTTCTGCTGCACGGTGTGGGCCCCCACGTAGCCCAGCACGGGCTCCTGGGCGTTGTCCACCCGGCGCACGTTGCCGGTGAGTTGCACCGGCAACGGGTCGTTGACGGTGCCCACGGCCTCCGTATTCTTGCGCAGCAGCTCGTAGTACGCAAATTCCTCGGCCGTTTCGGCGTACTGGCTCACCAGCAGGCTGTAGCGAATCTTGAACCGCTCGTCTTGCCGGGGAAAGTGGAGCAGCTCCACGTCCGCGAGGGCATCCTGGCTGAGTTGGGCCGAGCTGCCCTGCTTGATGGCCGACAGCCGGTTGGTGTGCCAGCAGGTGTAGATGGGCGTGGTGCGGTCCACGATGTCGTCCTTCACCCGGTCGTATTCCAGGTACGACTGAAAGGCGGCGTTGAACTCCCAGGTTTCGGCCACGCCCCAGCGGTAGTAGCGCGTGGCCTGGGCGGGGTCGTGGGTGCTCAGCAGCAGCCGCACTTGCTCGTCCTGCACGCGCCAGCCCAGCTGGTCGATGGGCGGCGTCGCCTTGAGGGCCACTCGGGCCGATTCGTACACAGCGTTGCCCGCCGTGGTGGTAATGCGCAACTGGTACTGGCGCGCCGGGCTCAGCAGGAGGCTGTCGGACTGGTACGCCCCGGCGGTTTTTTCTGTGAGCGGGTAGCGTGTACCGGCATCGTCCAAGATGAAAAGCTTCGCTCCTTTCTCCACTGGCGGGGCCGTGGTAGCGGCCACGTTGAGGGTGCGCGTGAGCTGGATGCGGGTGCGCCCGTTGCCGTTAATGAAGCCATCCACGACCAAGAAGCTGTTGGGCGCATCAATAATTTCCGGTGCGTACGGCTCCACGCACCCGCCCAGGGCCCCCAGCAGGGCCAGCCGGGGGCCCCAGCGGGCAAACGAAGCGGTGGCGAAACGGGCCATGAAATAGAATAATTAGAAGCGGAAATTGTAGGTGACGGTGGGAATAGGGGCCCCAAAAATCGAGAGCTTGTAGCCCTTGATCTGGCCGTTCACCGTTTGGAAGTACACCGAATACGGGTTGCGGCGGCCGGTGAGGTTGTATACGGCGGCCGTCCACGAGCTGTGGGCCAGCTTCTTGCTCTTGTGGTTGCCCTCGATGTTGACGGCGAAGTCCATGCGGAAGTAGTCGGGCACTCGGTAGGCGTTGCGGTCGGAGTAGTACACGCGCACGGCCTGGTCTACCACGTACTTGGCCAGCGGCAGCGTAATGGGCCGGCCGGTGCTGTAGTTCACGTTCAGCGAGGTGCTGAAGCGCTGGCTGAAGCGGTAGTTGCCCACCAGCGTCACGTCGTGGGGCTTGTCGTAGTTGCTGGGGTACCAGTTGCCGTTGTTCACCACGTCGGTGGCCGTGTTCACCTGCACCAAGGAGCGGGCGTAGGTGTAGCTCAGCCAGCCGTTAATTTTGCCCTCGGTTTTGCGCAGCAGCACCTCCACGCCGTAGGCCCGGCCCACGGCGCTCACCAGGTCGGTTTCGAGGTGCGGGTTGAGCAGCAGCACCGCCCCGGGCTTGTAGTCGAGGAAGTCCTGGGTGCGCTTGTAGTAGCCCTCCACCGAAAACTCCACCGTGTTGCGCTTGAAGTTGTGGTAATAGCCCAGCGACACCTGGTCGCCCACTTGGGGCCGGATGTACTGGTCGCTTAACTTCCAGCTGTCGGTCGGCGATATCACGGTGGTGTTGGTGAGCTGGTGGATGTACTGGCGCATGCGCGTCAGGCTGGCCTTCACCGAGGAGTGCGCCGTCAGCTCGTACAGCGTCGAAAACCGCCACTCGGGCCCCCCGTAGTGCGCCAGCACCTGGCCCGTGCCGTAGCTCGCGGTGCCGGTCTGGGTGCTTTCGCTGCGCGAGATGCCGTCCAGGTACTGGGCCACGGCCCGGGGCCCCAGCGCCTGAAACAGCGCGTAGCGCAGCCCCGCTTGCACCGAAAACCGGGGGCTGACGTCGAAGCGCTCGGACGCATAAAGGGCGCTTTCCACGGCCCGCTCGTGCTGGATGGTGGTGGGCAGCAGCAGCGACTCGGGGCTGCCGGGCTGCTGGGTGCCGGGCGCAGTATTGTACAAAATGGAACTGCCCCCAAACTCCAGCGTGTGCTTGGGGTGCGGCAAGTAGGTAAAGTTGGCGTTCAGCGAAGTCTGGTTGACGTCGTAGTTGAAGGTGGAAGCCGAATTCGCGTTGCGGGTGGTGGCCAGGCTGAAGCCGTAGCGGCTGTAGGCCCCCGTGACGGTGCTTTGCAGCCGGGGCGAGTACGAGTGGCGCCACTTCAGGCTGGCCGCCGTGTTGCGGTACTCGTACACCGTGTCGCTGGCCAGCCGGAACCGGTCGTGGCTCAGGTACCCGCTGGCGTACAGCGAGTTCTTGGGGCTGAAGTCGTAGGTCAGGTAGGCGTTCAGGTCGTAAAACGAGGCCGCGCTCTGCTGCAAGGCGCTGTTGGGCACGCGCTTCAGCAGCCAGTCGGAATACGAGGCGCGGCCGCTGACGATGAACGAGCCCTTGCCGCCGGCCAGGGGCCCCTCCAGCGCCAGGCGGCTGGTGAGGGGCCCAATGCCCCCTGCCCCGCCAAAGGCCGTGCGCTTGCCCTCGCGCCCCACAATGTCGAGCACCGACGACAAACGCCCGCCGTAGCGCACTGGAATGGCGCTTTTGTACAATTCCACCGACTTGATAACGTCGGGGTTGAAGGCCGAAAAGAATCCGAACAAGTGGGCCGGGTTGTAGATAGTGGCGTCGTTGAAGAGCACCAGGTTTTGGTCGGTGCCGCCGCCGCGCACGCTCATGCCGGTGCTGCCCTCTCCCACGGTTTTCACGCCGGGCAACGACATAACGACCCGCAAAATGTCGGCCTCGCCGAAGACCGTGGGCACCTGCTTGATGGTCTTAATGTCAAGCTTTTGCACGCCCATTTGCAGGCCGCGCACGTTGCGCTCCTTCTGCCCTTCCACCACCACTTCGGTGAGGGCGGCCGCGTCGGCGGCTACTTCCAGGTCGAGGCGGCCGTTGGCGCGCAGCCACACCTGGCGCCGCGTGCTGCGCACCCCCATGCCCCGGATGTTGAGGTTGTAGCGGCCCACGGGCAGCGTGAGGGCGTAGCGGCCCTCGCGGTCGGTGGCCACGCCCACGCTCGGCGCCTCCACGTACACGGCCACCCCGATGGCCGGCTGGCCGCTGCCCGCCAGCCGCACGGTGCCCGTCAGCGTGGCCCGGGCGCCGGGCACCGCCGCCGCCGGGGGCCCTATTTCGTAGAGCTTGAACTTCCGACGTGCC
>NZ_MDZA01000129.1 GCF_001816125.1 Hymenobacter coccineus
CACGCCGTGTTTGCGGCCCACAAGCGCGTGCACCAGGAAACGGCCTTCCGCGACGGGGCCGCTTCCACCTCGTCGGCCACGCTGGAGCTGGTGGCCGAGCTCACCGCCGCCCTCGACCGGCCGCGCGTGCTGCTGGTGGGCCTGGGCGAAATGGGGGCCGACGTGGCCCGGCACTTCGCCAAAAGCAAGCGCTTTGCCGAGGTCACGCTCTGCAACCGCACGCCCGCGCTGGCCCAGGCCCTGGCGGCCGAATACCAGCTGGCAGTGCTCGATTTCAACGACTTAGCGGAGGGCCTGCGGGCGGCCGACGTGGTGATTTCGGCCGTGGCCGCGCCCACACCGGTTTTCACGCAGGCGCTGGTAGCGGGGCTCCACAACCTGCACCACCAATTTTTTATCGACCTCGCGGTGCCGCGCAGCGTGGCGGCGGCGGTCGAGGCCGTGCCAGGCGTGCTGGTGTATAATATCGACGACATTCAGCGCAAAGCCGCCGCGGCGCTGGCCGGCCGGGTGGCGGCCATTCCGCAGGTGCGCGCCATCATCGCCGACAGCCTGGCCGACCTGCGCGACCGCAGCCGCGAAATGCAGTTATCGCCCACCATTCAAAAGCTAAAAAGTACCCTGGAGCAGCTGCGCCAGCAGGAAATCAGCCGCCTACCCCCCCTGAGCCCCGCCGAAGCCCGGCGGGTAGAGGAAGTCACAAAAGCCCTGACGCAGAAGTTTCTCAAGCTGCCCGTGTTGCAGCTCAAAGCCGCCTGCCAGCGCGGTGAGGCCGACCAGCTGGCCGCCGCCCTAACGGAGCTATTTGCTTTGGAAGAGCTAGTTAAGTTCTGAGCATCAAGTAATTGCATTGCCAATAACAAAGCTGGCAGCCTACTCAGTCCACGCTACGCCTTGGCGCAGCCAGGCCTGGGTGGCGGCCTCGGGCGAGCCGGGGGCGGGCGTGAGATTATAGACCCAGGCGGCCTGGGGCGGCAGGCTCATCAGAATACTCTCGGTGCGGCCGCCGATTTCGAGGCCGAACTTGGTGCCGCGGTCGAGGGCCAGGTTGAACTCGGCGTAGCGGCCGCGGCGCACGGCCTGCCACTGCTGCTCGCGGGCGGTGTAGGGTAGCGCACGGTTTTGGCGCATCAGGGCGGAGTAGGTGCGGCCGTAGACCTCGCCCACGTCCTGCACGAAGGCGAATAGCTCGTCGAACGACCCATCCACGCCCACCGTGAGCCGGTCGAAAAAGATGCCGCCCACGCCGCGCGTTTCCTGCCGGTGGGGCAGGTAGAAGTACTCGTCGGCCCACTGCTTGAAGCGGGGGTAGTAGGTCGGGTCATGGCGGTCGCAGGCGGCCCGCACCTGGGTGTGAAACCAGCGGGCCTGGGTTTCATCTACGTACACGGGCGTCAAATCCAGCCCGCCGCCGAACCAGGCCTCGCCGTTGCCGGCCTCGAAGTAGCGCACGTTCAGGTGCGAAATGGGCATGTGGGGGCTACGCGGGTGCTGCACCACACTCACGCCAGTGGCAAAGTAGCGGGTATCGGGCAGCAGCAGCTGGCGGGCGGCGGCCTCGCCCAACTCACCTCGCACGGCCGAAAAATTTACGCCGCCCTTTTCCAGCACCGCCCCGCCCAGGATGACGCGGGTGCGCCCGCCCCCGCCACCCGCGTGCGCCCACTGGTCCTCCTGAAAGGTAGCGGCGCCGTCGGCCCGCTCCAGCTGCTGGCACAGCCAGTTTTGAAATTCCCGCATCCAGGCCTCGACGGTGGCGCGGGCGGTGGTAGTCGCCAGGGTGGGTTCACTAATCATTGGTAACTAAAATGTTACCGTGGAAGGTTGCGCCACGAGCCGGGCTTCGGCGGCCTGGCGCAGGCTGCAATTGGCGCAGCAGGCGGCCGTGGGCAGGGTGCTGGTGGGCAGCAGCAGCACCGGAATACCTAGGTGGAAAGCGTTGGTTTGGCGGTAGTGGGGATTAAAGAAGCGCCGCACCAGGCAGCCGTCGGTCGTGCCCAGCACCAGCAGCTGGGCCCCCTGGCGGGCGCAAAACTCGCTGAGGCCCTCCAGGGCGTCGTCGTCGGGTAGCAGGTGGGTAGTGGCGCCGGGCAGGTGGGCGCAGGCGGCCCGCAACGCCTTTTTGAGGGGCACGAGGCCCGCGCTGGTGGGCGGGTAAAACTGCACCAGGTCGAAATGCGCCGGGGCCGTGCGGGCCAGGGCGGCCAGGGGCGCGAGCTGCGCGCCGCCGAGGCGGGCAAAATCACCGGCCACCACGAGGCGGCCGGGCAGCTCGGGGTAGCCGGGCGGCACCACCAGCACCGGGCAGCTCACGCGCTCGGGCAGCAGTAGCAGGGGCGCACCGGCCGCGCCGGCCGCGGCGCAGTCGAGCAGGGCCTGGCCCGTCACCACTAGGTCGGCGCAGTAGCCAGTCACCAGCACTTGCAGGCAGGCGGCCAGCGGCTCGGCGGCCACGTGGTAGAAGTAATTGATGCGGCGGCCGCTCTGGCGCGTGAGCTGCTGGTAGCGCAGGCGCTCGGCCAGGGCTTCGAGGCGGCGCAGCAGCGCGGCGCGCTCGTCGGGCGGCAGGCCGGGGCCGGTGCCAGTGTGCACCAGCAAGATTTCGGCGGGCAGGCGCACGGCGAGCTTGTTGGCGTACACCAGCGCATCTTCCGAGGCGGCGGTGAAGTCGATGGGAACGAGAATGGTTTGCAGGGCCGTCGGCATGATGAGAAGGACGCTTGATGATAATTTATTGATAATCAATATTTCAATTACTTTTCAGGAGGCCAGGTACTGGTCGGTCGGCGCGCGCTGGCTGACCGGTACCTAGTCCTCAGTGGCAGTAGTGCACCGTGGCCGGCTGGCGCGCAGTTTTTCCAGAGGTGGCCCCCAAGCCCGCGCCCAGCACCGGGCTCACGTAGGGAATACCCAACCCCAGCCCCCGCAAAATGAACAGCCCCGCCAGCGCCAGCGCCGTCACGGGCACGGCTCGGCGCAGGCGCTGCCGCCAGGCCAGCGGCACCAGCTGCCCACTGAGCGAGAGGGCCAGCATCAGCGGCAGCGTGCCCAGGCCAAACAGGCCCATGTAGGCCGCCGCGCCCCCCACGCCCGGCGCGCTCAGGGCCCCGGCTAGGGCCAAATACACGAGCCCGCAGGGCAGCAGCCCGTTGAGCAGGCCAGTGGTGTAGAGGGCCCCCAGCCCCGGCCGCTGATAGTAATAGGCCAACTGCGTTTTCACCCGGCTTAGCCCTGCCGCCAGCCCCAGCGTACCTGCCGCCCGGCCCAGCCAGCGCTCAGGCGTCACGACTAGCAGCAAAATCAGCCCGCCCGAGAGCAGCGACAACCCTTGCTGCCAGCCCGCCAGCCGCAGGCCTTGGCCTAGGGCCCCCGCCGCCGCGCCCAGCAGCGCGTAGGTGCTCACGCGGCCTAGGTTGTAGAGCACGCGCCCGGCTACGTAGCGCGGCCCGCCCGCGCCCGGCAGCGCCAGCGCAATGGCCCCGCACATGCCCACGCAGTGGAAGCTGCCCAGCAACCCAAATAAAAAACCAGCCCACAGCATAGGAGGAAAGCGCTGCCGTCACCGGTCACGCCATCAGTTAGATAGAAAGCTTTTCTTCCATAAAATATGCCTGGCCGCCGGCCGTAAAATCCAGCCGTAGCCGCCAGTGACCGGGCCGCAGGCGGGCGGTGCTGAGCAGCTGCCGGGCCGGCTGGCCGGTAGGCACAAACGGAAGCACAAAATCCAGTTTTTGGTCGGAGGGGCGGAAGAAGTGCACCTGCCCCCGCACGCCGGGGCCGGCGAGGGCGGCCGGCAGTTCCAGCGTCAGGCGCTGGGCGGCGGCCTCGTAGCGCACTTGCACCGGGGCGGGCAGGGCGGCCGTGCGGGCCACCGACTCCATGCGCTGCTGGTAGGCCAGCTCCTGCTTGTAGTAATCGGGGCTCACCAGTTCTACCTCGGTGCGCATGGCCTGCTGCACCATGTAGCCGATGTAGCTGGCAAACAGCACGAACGTGGCAATGATGGCGTAGGGCCACAGGTTGCGTTGCGTAGACATGAGGTAAGATGAAAAGTGGCCGCCGGCCGGCTAGCGCTGGCAAATCGGAAAATGCTATTGGCTGGGCCCCAGAAATTTGGTATCGGTTTCCGTTATCAATAGGCCCTGGCTGAAGATGCCGATGCGGATTTTCTGGTTGGTAGTGTGCAGGGCCGTGCGGGGTAGCTCGGCAAAAAAGACGCCCTCCGTGATGCCCTGGGCGGGCAGTTGCAGGCCATCGGTGCCGACCAGCGCAATGTGGCCGTCGGCGGGCTCCAGCACCCGCAGGGTGAGGGGGTAGGGCTGGTTGGTTTTGTTGAGCAGCGAGATGTTGTAAAGGTTGGTAATGGTGCCGTGGTCAGTTTTTTGAAACAGCTGACCCGGCGTGCGCAGCACCGTGGCCGCCACGTTGGCCCGCGAGGCCAGCAGGCCGACGAGTACCACAGCCAACACCCCCAGCACCCCCGACAGCGCCTTGACGCGGCCCGTGAGCCGAAACTTGGTGCCCGTGGCAATGCCATTGACTGAGGCGTGGCGAATGAGGCCCTGGGGCAACTGAACCAAGTCCATGATGCTGTTGCAGGCGTCGATGCAGGCCGTGCAATTGGTGCATTCGAGCTGGGTGGCCCCGTCGCGAATGTCGATGCCGGTGGGGCACACCTGCACGCACTGGTGGCAGTCGATGCAGTCGCCGGCGGTGCGCACTTCGTTTTTGCGGCGCTTTTCGCGCGGCTCGCCGCGCTGGTAATCATAGGCGACCACTAGGCTGTCCTGGTCGAGCAGCACGCCCTGCAAGCGGCCGTAGGGGCACACAATGGTGCATACCTGCTCGCGAAACCGCGCAAACACGGCGTAGAACACGCCCGTGAACAATACCATCGTGGCCAGCCCCTCTAGGTGGGCCGTGGGCGCGTCGGTGATGATGCGCAGCAGCGCCTCGGTGCTGATGATGTAGGCCAGGAACGTGTTGGCAATCAAGAAGGAAATCCCCGCGAATAGTACGTGCTTGGTGGTTTTGCGCCACAGCTTGTCCCAGTCCAGCGCGCGCTTATCGAGGGCTTTTTGCTGGGGGGCGTCGCCTTCCAGCCAGTACTCGATGCGCCGGAATACCAGCTCCAAAAAGATGGTTTGCGGGCAGACCCAGCCGCAAAACACGCGCCCGTACACGACCGTGAACAGGATGATGAACACCAGAAACGTGAGCGTGGCCAGCAGCAGCACGAAGAAATCCTGGGGCCAGAAAATCTGCCCGAAGATGATAAACCGGCGCGCCGGCAGGTTTAGCAGCAGCACCGGCAACCCGTGAATGCGCAGCCAGGGCCCCGCAAACAGCACTGCCAAAAAACCGTAGCTCAGCCACTTGCGATAATCATAGAGCCGCCCGGACGGCTTCTTAGGGTAGAGCCACACCCGCTCGCCCGCCGCGCCTATCGTCGAGAGCGAGTCGCGGTACGAAGCATCGGGTTTGGGCTGGATAGTGGGCATCAGAGCGTTGAAAAGGAATAGTGAGCAGGGCCGTCGGCGCTAGCCGCCTGGCCGGGGTATCTATAGCTTGGCCACCGGCTTGCCGGCGGCTTCTTTTTCGCCCTGCGGCGCTTTGGGGTTGGCGGGTTTTGAGCCTTGCAGGCTGAGGGCGTAGGAGGCCACTTGCAGCATTTGCTTGCCCGAGAGCTTGCCTTTCCAGGCCACCATGCCCTTGCCGTTGATGCCGAACTTGATGGTCTTGTAGAGGTTGTTCACGCCGCCGCCGTGCAGCCAGAATTCGTCGGTGAGGTTGGGGCCCACTTTGCCCTCGGCGTTGGCCCCGTGGCAGGGGGCGCAGTTGGTGGCGAAAATGGATTTGCCGCTGCCTAGGTCGGCCGGGGCGGTGAGGGCGGCGTAGGTCGTGACCTGGTTGGGGTCGTCGCCGCCGACGGGTACAAAGAGCGCGGCTTGCCGCATTTCGGCGGCGTACTCGGCCCCTTGCAACTGGCCCTTGCGCGCTACGTGGTAGTAGGTTACGTAGCTCAGGGCGAACACCACCGTGAAGGCGAAACCCCATTTCCACCACGGCGGCAGGTCGTTGTCAAACTCGTGGATGCCGTCGTAGTCGTGGTCGAGCACCTCATCGCGGTACTCGCCGCGCACCAGCCGGGCGTCGCCCACCAGCAGGCCCAGCACCCGGCCACTCCAGGTGTCGTGCACCGTGGGCAGGTTGTAGAGCTGGCGCAGTTGCGGCCGCATCCAGCTAATGAGCGCCACGAACAACACCAGAAACACCATCCCCACCAGTACCAGCGTGCTCAGCAGGAACCAGACCAGCGCATAATTCGA
>NZ_MDZA01000130.1 GCF_001816125.1 Hymenobacter coccineus
AGGTGCAGCTTGCTGGTCGCCCGCCGCAGCGACGGCCCAGGGCTGGCGGGCCGTTTTTTTTGCGCGCCCCGCTGGCGAGTGGTGTACCCGCCCCGTGGTGGAATCGGTTAAAAGCCTGGGCCAGGCGGCTTCGTCTTGCACGGCTTCGAACACGCGTTGCCAGGCGCCCGAGGCGGCCCAGCGTTGGAAGCGCGGGTACGCGGTGTGCCGGTTGCCGCGCTCCGGCGGCAGGGCCCGCCACCGCGCCCCGTTGCGCGCCAGCCAGCGCACGGCTTCCACAAAGCGGTGGTTGTCGCGCCCGCGGCCCCTGCTCGTGCCTTCCCGGCCCGGCAACAATGGGGCCAACCGCGCTCATTGCGCGTCGGTGAGCATTGTTTCCATGCCCCAAGCTAATATTCACTGTTAACACTTTCTAGTAGTTAGAGAAGCCAAAAGCTTCTGCTGCAAGGGCCAGAAACAGCTGGATGGTCCACCAGTTCCAGCCGAGCTTAAAGCCAGTGCCAGGGTGGCCCCTGGTTAGTTTAACAAGGAAAAGAACTACGTGAGATTAAGTAGTACTTTTTTAATTAAAATCACGGGGGTGTTCGTGCCCGTTGCTAAGGGCTGCGCGGGGCCTTAACTCCTGAGTGCCGAAAGCCTACCGCTTAACGCGGAAGGCACGCATGTTCTTGGGCCAAGACTTTACAGGGGCAGCCCGCGCCGAAGTGGCGCCGCGTTAAAATAGCCATCCCTAAGTAGCCTTTGCTGATTAAACACCTGACAATAAAATACGTAAACCTTCCAACATAGAAGGCATTTCCTGCGCTTCCTTTCGTTAACCTGGATCAGCTAGCGTTCCTTTGACGGAGTAGCGCGTGCCACCGCAAGTTCAGGGACAAGGCGTTCTAGAGGCGAGTGCGGAGGCTATTAAGCAAAAAATAAGAGGTGTTGGGCGAGAGATGGTGGGCGGCTGGCTCTGGCCAAAAGATGGACATATAAAAGAAGGGTATCTTTGTGGTCTGTTCAATCATTCATCATAATACTTTCCGTTTTGATATGATAGCCTACCTGGTGCCGCGGATGAGCTGGCTGCTAACCTTGCTGCTGTTGATCAGCCACTCGCTACTGGCTCAGAACCTGGCCCTGAAAAAAGCAGCCATAGCTTCTTCAACTACGCAGGCGGAAAGAACGGCGCACGCTGCCTTCGATGGCGACAAGAATTCGCGTTGGGAGAGTAGTTCCAGCGACCCGCAATATATTATCGTGGACCTGGGCGCAGTGCAGGACATTGCGCACGTTCGGCTGCGTTGGGAAGGGGCTTATGGCAAGGATTTTACCTTGGCTGTTTCGTCCGAAACGACGGCTCCCAGCGATGCCAACTGGACCAACGTGGTGGACGGCACTTGGGTGACGGTGCAGGATACGCAAGGGAATTCTTCCCTCTTAAATGACTGTGCTTTCCGGCAGAGTGGGCGTTACATTCGCCTGTACGGCACGGCTCGGGGCACGGGGTATGGCTATTCGCTGTACGAATTTGAGGTGTACGCCTACGACCCTAATCCCAACCTGGCACTGGGCAAAGTGGCTACCGGCGATGTGAACGACCTGCAAGCGGCTTCCAACGCGGTCGATGGCGACGGCACCACCCGCTGGGAGAGTGCCCACAGCGACCCGCAAACCATTAGCATTGACCTGGGCTCGGTGCAGCCGATTGACGATATCCGGCTGACGTGGGAAGCGGCTTTGGGCAAGGATTTTACCCTAGACGTATCCAACGACGGCACGAACTGGCAAACCGTTATGCCGGTGACGGGCAATACCTCAACTTCCAACGAATATGCCCACCTCGGGGCCAGCGGCCGCTACGTGCGGATGCGCGGCACCGCCCGCGCCACGCCGTATAGCTATTCGCTGTTTGAGTTTGAAGTATTTGCCACTTCCAACAACTTAGTGAACCAGGCCATCGGCAAGACGGGCGTCGCTTCTACTACCCAGGGTACACTCACGGAAAATTACGCCTTCGACAATGACCGCCTCACCCGCTGGGCCAGCACAGCAAACCTGGACAACGCGTTCATTTACGTAGACTTGCAGCGGACAGTGGCCATTTCGCGGGTGTTCCTAGTGTGGGAGCAAGCGTACGGAGGAGACTTCACCATTGATGTTTCGGACGACGCGGCAACGTGGACGACGGTAGGCACGGCGGTCAACAACTCCTTTCACTTCAACGAGTACCGGTTTACTTCGCCCGTCGCGGGCCGCTACGTGCGGATGAACGGCACGAAGCGCGGCACCACTACTGCAAGCAATGGCTACTCGCTCTACGAATTTGAAGTAAGTGCCGCCCCGCCGCCGCTGCCCGTCACGCTCACCCGTTTCCGCGCGGTGGCGCAAAGCACGGGGGTACGGGTGAACTGGGCCACGGCCAGCGAGCAGCACAACGCCGGCTTCGAGGTGCAGCGCTCGGCCAATGGAGCAGATTTTACGCCGTTGGCTTTCGTCGGGGGTGCAGGTACTACGTCCGCGGCGCACGCCTACCAGTACCTTGACGCGGCGCCGCTGCGCACCAGCGGGTACTACCGCCTCAAGCAACTCGACACCGACGGCACGTTTGCCTATGGCCCGGTAGTGGTGGTGCAGGCAATGCCTGCGCTGGTTCCGCTCAGCCTCTACCCCAACCCAACCGCCGGCCGGGCCACCGTGGTTGGGCAGGTTTCCCTGGCTGGCGCTGACCACTGGTACCTGACGAATAGCCTGGGCCAGGTATTACGTGCCGAGGCCCTGCGCAGCGCCCTTACCCCTGGCCTGTCGCTTGATTTGCAGCCGTACCCAGCCGGTAGCTACGTGCTCACGGTAGAAGCCGGCGGCCAGGTGGTGCGCCGGGGCCGGGTGCAAAAAATAGACTAGGTGTATGGTCCCAGCGTGCAGCGGGGCGGGTCCCGGGTAAAGATCGTCGGGTTGTTTTGCCACTGCGCACAGACAAATTCGTGCGGTGTTTGAGGTGGTCGAGTAAAGACCACGAACCGTGGGCCTTTGGGCTGCTGATGGCTGTCTACCTCAACAAGGACTTCCTGAAGGCACGCAGCCCAGCCAAGCGCCTGCTCCAGCTGCAAGTGGTCGACGCGGCCGGGCAACCCGCCAACGAACTGCGTTGCTTTTTGCGGAACGTAACCGCTTTGTTATGGCCAGTGGAAGTGCTGGTCCTCCTACTGGGCCGACGCACCCGCTTGGGGGACACGCTGGCCGGCACGTATGTGAGCCGGCTAGCGCCCGGTGCGGCTTCCCTATGGCAGGACGTGCGGACCTACCGCGCGACGCGCTACTCATTATACACGCTCGGCGCAACCTTCGCCTTCTTGCTCCTGGTGCACGCTGGTGGCACCTATTTCTTCGGCCTATAGCACCTACTCACGTTCAGCGAAACGGTGGCAAGGTGAACGCACGCTGTGCAAAGTAAAGGGCATTGCAAGCGAACCATTCATACAGCATTGCAATTACAGATTTTAGGATAAACTTATCAATAGTAGAATTCCAAGCGGTGCCTTTGGGCAATGGTCATCATTTCCCAGAAGCCGCTGCGGGCGTTTTGGGAGCAGCACCCCGACGCAAAAGAGGCGCTGAGTGCCTGGTGCGCCTTCGTGCAGGAAAGCGACTGGGCCCGGCACGCGGACGTGATTCAGGCCTACAACACGGCCGAGTACACCCGCGACGGGCGCTACGTGTTCAACGTCCGGGGCAACCGCTACCGCCTGGTGGCCCGGCTGCACTTCGCCACCCGCACCGTGTTCATCCGCTTTGTCGGCACGCACCAGCAGTACGACAACATCGATGCCGACACCGTTTGAGTACCCGTTCCTTCCCTCACGTTTCATAAGCCGATTCCCATGGACATTCGCACCGCAGCCGATTACCAGCAGGCCCTGGACCAGTTCACGGCCTGGCTGAATAACGAACCCGCCGACCTGGCGCCCATGCGGGCGCTGCGCGACGCCATCGGCGCCTACGAGAAGGGGCAGGGCTACGAACTGCCCGCGCCGCAGACATTGGTGGGCCGCCTGGAGCTGGAGATGTACCGGCGCAAGCTCAACAAGAAAAACCTGGCGGCCCTGCTCGGCATCCCCGCTTCGCGCCTGAGCGACGTGCTGCAGGGCCGGCGCATCAACCTGGACCTGGCCAAGCGGCTCTACAAGCGCTTGGGCATTCCCGCCGACTTCATTCTCGAAGCCGCTTAACCTTCCTGACCAGGAAGAGGGCCCGTTCAATCAAAGGAGGGTACATTTATCCTACCGCTTTTATGGGATGGCAGCCCCTATTACCTTCTTCTGTTCTCATGGTTCGTTCGCGTTGTGTGGTGGCCCTCTTGTCCTCTATGGTGCTTGGTGGGGCCACCGGGCGGTCCGAATCCCCCAGCTTTCCCCCGACGGCACGGGCACCGAGTCCGGAACTGCTGTGGGCGTGGCAGGCCTTTGCGAAGGCGGTTCAGACGAATGACCGCCCGGCGCTGTATCGCTTGTCGACCGCGTGCATCCAGTGCGCGGACTGCACCGGTCCGAGCGGCAGGGTTCCGGCCACAACCTTTTGGCGGAAGGACGCGCGCCTGATTTTCACGCCCCACACCAAGGCACGGCTCTTACTTTCAGGCAAACTGGTCTTCGGCAATAACGACCACAACAAAGGCTTGTTTGTGGACCCGTGCGTGATTCCCGCTGCCCAGGCGGAGGCGGCGCACGTGGAAGAAGTGTTAGTGTTAGTGCTCGACATCGACCCGTCGACCAAGTCGCAGGGGCTGCAGAAATCCTTCAACTTTGTCAAAACGGCCCGCGGTTACCAGTTCTGCGGGTATTACACCATCCCGTAACTGGCAATAAACTGGATGAGTGTTTACGTAAACGGTCCGAATAAAAAAACGAGCGTTGAGATCGATTCTTTACTTCAACTTCATAAGTGCACCCGCTTTAACTAACTCTTTCTGGTCCCCATAATAGTAGTTGGCAAAAGCGGTAACGGCCGTCAAGTAAGCCAGTTGGGTGGTTTCGGGGAGTGAATGTTGCTTCAGGTAGTTGGTGTAATCCGTTAAGAGTGCAAGGGTGGACTCGTTCCGCAGAATGGTGGTGTTCCCTTTGCGATAGATAAACAATTGCCCGGAAGAGTGAGCGCTCTCCATAAAGCAATACACCCCATCGGCGAACTGCTTCTCTTTCGGGGCGAGCACCTTATAGACGGGCAAGTACGGGTATTGATGGCCGATTGGCCCCAAGGGCGTACCATCGCGGACCGCGATGTATTGGCGGATTGGCCGCAGCACGGCTTCGGGCGCTTTGATGGCTTGGTTGGCCGCAAAATGGAAGTTTTGGGCTTGAACCACCGAACCGCTCAGCCAGAAAAGGATTCCTGCAAGGAAGCGCATACAATACAACAGAAGGTAACGGGTAGAAGCAGTACCCTTCCCAGACCCCCCGGAAAGTTACCGCCTGGATATTACCAGCAAGATTAAGGGCACCGACTTTGGCACATGTAAGCAGTTAGTTTCCGTTTAGAAAAACGGTGATTTAAACAGCCCCCGGCTTTTTACCTCTTGTAAACGACGGTTCCAACCCATAAAATAGCAGGCAGAGGCCGCTTGTCACGTTTTTCCGTCCTCGTTTAAGAAATGTGACAAGCGGCCTCTGCCTGCTATTTTATGGGTTGGAACCGTCGATGCCACCATGTAAAAAATTCAAGTTGGCTACCAGATGACCCGAAACCGGGGATTAGCTGATTTGCTTGCCTACTCCCGCGTGCGAAATTTTACCTCGTACGGCTTCAAAGGGTAGCCGTTTGCGTCCTGGAAGCCCCCTCCATTTAGCACAAAGGAATAGGGGTGGCCTGGCTGCAGCGCCACTTGGTAGGTATAGATTCGTTTGTCAGAACCGAAGCCCGGCTGTTTGACGACCGGGAACGCGGCTTTCCCACCGGAGCCATAATCCGTGCTGTGGCCGCCGGGGTCCATCGGGACGGAAAATTCCACGCGGATTTCGCGCACCGAGGCGTCCAGCAAGCCGTTGGCGTCGGGGGCCGGCCAGAAGCGCGTGACGACCGGACGGCTTTGCTCATAGGCCGCGAGCACGTGCGCCTTATCCAGCGGCTGGGGGTAGTAGTGGGTTTGGGTCAGAAACGCTTCGACGGCTCGGTCATTGGTGTAGTCCAGTTCGATTAATTCTTTGAGGGCCTGCTTTTTGTCGCGTGCTTGTTGAGGTGGTCTAGACTAGGCGCACAGAAGCAGGACGTATATTTCCTGAGTCATGAGCGCAGAAAAGAGCAAGAAGACGCCGGATAAGCGGCGCAAATA
>NZ_MDZA01000131.1 GCF_001816125.1 Hymenobacter coccineus
CGCCGCCGGGGCCTGGGCCCTGGTGCCGCGACCCTGCGCCTGCCCAACCCCGGCGCGGCCTCGCTCGACCGGCGCGGGGGCCTGTACGTGGCCGATGCCGACAACAATATTCGCCAATTTGGGCCCGAGGGCTTGCCGCTGAACACCTACGCGCCTGCCCAGCCCGGCCACGTGGGCCAGCTCGAAGCCTTCAACCTCACCAACACGCTCGTTTTTTACGATGACCGCCAGCAGCTGGTGCTGCTCGACCGTTTCCTGGCCCCGCTGAGTGAGCTGCGCTTGGCCGACTACCTCGACGGCACGGTGCGCGTGGCCACGCTGGCCCCCGACAACCAGATCTGGCTGCTCGACGAGAGCACGCTCACGCTGCGCGAGTTCGACCCTGGGGCGTTGCGCTTGGTGCAAAATACGCCGCTTGATATCCTCATCGGCCGCACGCGCCCTGACTTCCGCTTCATCCGCCAATACCAGAACAACACGTACTTAGTGGATAAAACCACCGGCGTGTACGTGTTTGATAACCTGGGTAATTACAAGAAAAAGCTGCCCTTGCCGGGGTTGAATACGGTGGGCTTCCGGGGCGACGAATTGTATTACCTCGACGGCGGCCAGGTACGGTTTTTCCATCTCTACAACCTGACCAGCCGCACCGTTGCCCTGCCCGCCGCGGCCGATGCCGGGGCCCTGCGCCAGGTGCTGGTGGGCGAGCAGTACGCCTACCTGTTCACCGCTCAGGGCGTGGCCGTGTACAGGCTGCCGTAGGGCCCCGGGGTTGCCCACGGTTACGGCACCATCACGCAACAAAAAAAGCCAACTGCGCAAAAGCGGTGCTGGTACCCTGGGGCCCCCAGCACCTTCCGACCAAAATAAAAGCGTCCTTCGCAAGTTTGCGGAGGGCGTTTTTATTTTGAAACCAAAGCCGAATTGGCCCGGGCAAGCTACCGGAGGTAGTCCGACAAATGGCTTAGGTCAGGCCTTCGGCCATGGTGCGCATTTGAATTTCGATGATGCGCGACCCTGGCGACTGCGTGCAGGCCAGCAGCACGGCCCCGGCTACGTCCTCGGGTTCCAGCATGTCGGAATTGGCCACGCTGTCTTCGGTGCGGCCGCGGCCTAGGGCAAATTCGGTTTTGACGCCGCCCGGGCAGATGACCCCGACCTTGATGCCGTGGGGACGCAACTCTTTGTCCAGAGCCTGGGCAAAACCGACTTGAGCAAACTTGGTGGCACAATACACGGCCTCGCCCGCAAAGCCATAGATGCCGGCCATCGACGAAAGCATGAGGATGGTGCCTGAACCCTGCTTGATGAGGGCCGGCGCCGCGTGGCGCGTGAACAGGAACGTCGAGCGCATGTTGGTGTCCATCATGTCGTCGTACTCGTCGGCGCTGGTGTCCACCAGGTTTTTGTAATTGCCAGTGCCTGTGTTGTTTATCAGGATGTCGAGGTGGCCGGGGCCATCTAGCGCGGCTTGCACGGCCTGGCGGGCCGTTTCCTCTTCGCGGGCATCGCCGACGACGATAATGGGCCGGGGGGCATGGGCCGCCAGCTCATCGGCCAGGGTTTCGAGCCGCTCTTCGCGGCGGGCGGTGAGGATGAGTTGGGCACCTTCGGCGGCCAGGGCGCGGGCGCAGGCTTCGCCAATGCCGGCACTCGCGCCGGTGATGAGGGCAACTTTGCCCGTGAGTTTTCCTGCCATGGTGGAGGGGGAGAAATAGGTAAGGAAGTAGGAGATTGAAAAGTGTGGGCCGGGGCCCGGTGGGGCCCTAATGCTTGGGCATGAGTTCGGAGGCCGAGAGCTTGTACATATCGTGGCGGCGGTTGCGAAGGTTTTGCACGCTGCCGCTGTGGCGCAGGCGGTCCAGAATGGTCAGGTCCACGTCGGTTACGAGAATCATCTCCGTATTAGGCGTGGCCTCGCTCTTCACGCCGGTGTTGGGGAAGGCGAAGTCGCAGGGCGTGAGCACCGCACTTTGGGCGTACTGAATGTCCATGTTCTTGACCCTGGGCAGGTTGCCCACCGAGCCAGCCATGGCCACGTAGCATTCGTTCTCAATGGCGCGGGCCTGGGCGCAGTGCCGTACCCGCGAGTAGGCCGTCTGGGTATCGGTCAGGAAGGGGATAAACAGGATGTTCATGCCCTGGTCGGCCAGCAGGCGGGCCAGTTCCGGAAACTCCGAATCGTAGCAGATGAGCACGCCGATGGGGCCGCAGTCGGTGTCGAAGGTTTGGAGGCGGGTGCCGCCGCGCAGGGCCCAGTACTTGGCCTCGTTGGGCGTGACGTGGATTTTCTCGTAGCGCTCCACCGAGCCGTTGCGGCGGCAGAGGTAGCCCACGTTCAGCAGGTGGCCCTCGTCGGCCACCACGGGCATCGAGCCGGTGATGATGTTGATGTGGTACTGCACCGCCAGCTTGGTGAAGCGGGCCAGAATCTCGTCAGAGAACTGGCTGAGCTTGCGAATGGCGTCGATTTCGGCCAACTCGTTCGTCTCTGCCATCAGTGGGCCGTGGAAAAGCTCCGGGAAGAGCGCGAAGTCGGCGCGGTAGGCCGCCAGTGCATCCACAAAGTACTCGACCTGCTGGAACATGTCCTCCAGGCCGTCGTAGAGGCGCATTTGCCACTGCACCAGGCCCAGGCGTACCTGCGTTTTCTGGGCCACGGCCGGCGTGGGGCGGGTGTCGTACAGCATGTTGTCCCACTCCATAAGCAGGGCGTAGTCGCCACTGGCGTCGTCGCCGGGCAGGTAGTTGCGCAGCACCCGCACCGGGTGGAAGTCGTTGGCGAGCTGAAAGTTGAGGGCCGGGTCCACGATGGCGCGGTCCTTCACGCGGCGCACGTACTCCTTGGGCGAGAGCGTGTCTTGGTAGGCGTGGTAGCCCGCAATGCGGGCCCCAAAGTTGATGGCCCGCAGGTTGAGGCGCTCGCACAGCTCCTTGCGGGCATCGTAGAGGCGGCGCGCCAGCCGCCGCCCGCGCATGGCCGGCACTACGAATACCTCGATGCCGTAGAGCGTGTCGCCGGTGGGGTCGTGGGTCGAAAACGTGTAGTCGCCCGTTACCTGCTGGAAGGTGTGCTCGTTGGCCAGTTTTTCATGGTCGATGATGAGGGCCAGCGCCGCGGCCACCACTTCCCCGTTCACCGTCAGGACAAACTGCCCTTCGGGGAAAATGGCCACCAGCCGGGCCAGCTGCTCGCGCCGCCAGTAGCTGCCCATGCTGGGGTAAGCTTGCAGCATAGCGGCTTTAATAGCTTCGTAGTCAGTATTTTGAAGATGTCGAATTTCAATAAGCTCAGTCATAAAGTCTTGCGTAGGAATAGCACATAAGCCAGAAAAAAGGCCGGCCATCGGGCCGTCCCGCGCTGGGCCATGGTGCCAGGTACTACTATGACTACGCGAAAACAGCGGTTGCCGCCGGGTTTGCCGCCAGTTTTCTGGCCGGCGCTTTGGTCAGCTTGCCAGGGGGCGGGCGGCATTTTTCACTGTGAGGGATGGGTACTAAATGATGCAGGGCCCCCACAATGCTGCTGCGTGGGCCACCGGGGCCCTAGGCAACGCGCTAGGCTTGTGCATCGGGAGAAGCCGCAGTGATCCGCTGCCCAAACGTGCGACGGGATGAGCCCCGCCAGCGCGCCATCGACGGTAAAGTGCAATTCGATGGCTCGTTTTTCAATAAGAAAGACATGTTCGTGAGGCGACGGTTAAATGGCGTGGTGTTTTCACAAACAGGGCCCCAGTCGAAGCGACTAGGGCCCTGTTTGTGAATGAAGCATTGGGTAGGAGGGCCGCCACGAAGTAATGCGTTGGCTTGTGGCAATACATTTGAGTTTTAACTCAAGCGTATCCTACTATATGAATCGTGGTTATTTGCCGGGCCTACTGGCCTGCTTACTAGCTTTTGCCCCGATAGGGGCCCGGGCCCAGCTCGTCACCTTTGTGCCGTCGCCATCGGCTGCCGCCTACGAATCGGCGGCCGTAGTGACGACGCTGGCTGGCGCAGATGCCAAAGGCAGCACCGACGGCCCAGGGGCGGTGGCTCGTTTCGGTCGGCTCATGGGCATTGCCGTGGCCGCCGACGGGGCCCTATATTTAGCAGACGAAGAAAATTCGACCATTCGTAAGGTGACGCCCACTGGTGAAGTGACCACCTTGGCCGGCACAGCCGGTGCCAAGGGCAGTGCCGATGGACCGGGCGCAGCAGCTCGGTTCTACCACCCAATAGGTGTGGCGGTGGACGCCAGCGGCACCCTGTATGTGACGGATGCCGACAACCAAATCATCCGTAAAATCACGGCGGCTGGGGACGTTACTACGCTGGCTGGATCGGTTGGCCACAAGGGCAGCGCGGACGGCGTTGGCGGCGCTGCCAAGTTCAACCTGCCCCACAGCTTGGCGGTGGCGGCGGACGGCACCGTGTACGTGGCCGATACGTACAACCACACCATCCGTAAAATCACGCCGGCTGGCGTTGTAACAACGTTAGCCGGCAGTGCTGGCCATAAAGGCAGCACCGATGGGACGGGGGACGTGGCTCGGTTCTACCACCCGGCGGGCGTGGCGGTGGATGCCCAGGGCACGTTGTACGTAGCCGACCACGGCAACCAGCTGATACGCAAAATCTCGCCAGCGGGAGACGTAACGACCTTAGCGGGCACTGCCAATCAACGGGGGTACGCCAACGGGCGGGGGGCCGACGCCCGTTTCCGGTACCCCGGGGGATTGGCGGTGGATGCCGACGGCACTTTATACGTAACTGACTACATGAACATGACCATCCGCAAGGTTACTGCCGCGGGCGAAGTAACGACCTTGGCCGGCATGGTCCTCCTCTCCGGCCAAGTGGACGGCCCGGGCCCAGCGGCGCGGTTTGACAGCCCTTGGGGCGTGGCCGTTGGTGCCGGTGGGGAGCTCTACGTGGCAGAAAGTAATACCATTCGCGTCGTTAAGTAGGTATAGGTGGAGGTATTTCTTCTGCGCTTTGGCAGGTCTCGGCTCCCCGCAGCACGTCCCCGCCGCGGGTTACCCGCCACCCCCCCGAAACGGCTATCTTTGCTAGATTCCGAACTTTCTGCGGCCCGGATAAAGCGCCGCTTCACGATATATAGACCCTTGGCCTCATGGCTTGTTCAACTTGTTCCTCCGGCGGCGGCTGCTCTACCAGTAAGGTAGGCGGCTGCGGCTCCAAGGGCGGGTGCAGTAGTGGCTGCACCCGCCTCAACGTCTTCGATTGGCTGGCCGACGTAGACGTGCCCGACTCCTTCGCGGGCTTCGACATTGTGGAAATCCGCTTCAAGGGCGGCCGCAAAGAGTTTTTCCGCAACGCCGACCGCCTGCCCCTCGTCACTGGCGACGCCGTGGTGGTGGAAGCCACCGGCAGCGGCTGGCACCTGGGCCACGTGAGCCTGAAGGGCGAGCTGGTGCGCCTGCAAATGCGCAAGAAAAAAGTGCCCACTGACTCCAAAGACATCCGCACCATCCTGCGCGTGGCCACGCCCGACGACGAGGAGCGCTGGCAGGCCGTGCGCGACCTGGAGAACGGTACCATGTTCCGGGCCCGGGCTATGGTGGGCGAGCTGCGCCTGCGCATGAAGCTGAGCGACGTGGAGTACCAGGCCGACCGCACCAAGGCCCTGTTCTTCTACTCGGCCGAAGACCGGGTGGACTTCCGGGAGCTGATCCGGCGGCTGGCCGACGAGTTCCGGGTGCGGGTGGAGATGCGCCAGATTTCGCTGCGCCAGGAGGCCGGCCGCATCGGCGGCATCGGCATCTGCGGGCGCGAGCTGTGCTGCTCCACCTGGCTCACCGACTTTAAAACGGTGAGTACCACCGCGGCCCGCTACCAAAACCTGAGCCTGAACCCCCAGAAGCTGGCCGGCCAGTGCGGCCGCCTCAAGTGCTGCCTCAACTACGAGCTCGATGCCTACCTCGATGCCCTCAAGGACATTCCGCAGGTGCAGCGCCCGCTGCAAACCACCAAGGGCGAGGCCTTTTTGCAGAAAACCGACATCTTCCGCCGCCGCATGTGGTTCGCCATCAAGGGCGACAACAACTGGGTGATGCTGGAGGCTGCCCGCGTGCGCGAGCTGCTTGAAATGAACAAGCGCGGCGAGAAAATCGAGAGCCTGCTGCCCCCCCGCGAGGAGGTACCGGAACCCGAGGTATCAGCCATCGTGGAAGGCTCGCTCGACCGTCTCGACGACCAGATCCGCACCAGCAGCAAGCGCAGCAAGCGCAAAAAAGGCAAGCCCGATGGGGCCCCCCGAAGCCCCCGGCCGCCGCCGGGGGCCCC
>NZ_MDZA01000132.1 GCF_001816125.1 Hymenobacter coccineus
ACAAAGGTGACCGTGACAGTCGTGCAGCCCCACCTTTTTAGTGAACGGCCAGCTGCTTGGTCAATAAGCGACGGTAAGCAAATGGGCCGCCTTATTTAGCAGAACTCGATGCCCAATACGGCGCGCAGGGGCAAGGCCATGCCGGTTTGCAGCACCACGTAGTCACCGTCGACGGCCCATACGCAGGTTTGGAGGCGGTGCAAAGCTCCGTCGGCGGTACGGAAAGACACGGCAAGTTTGTCGCGGTAGGTGTTTCCTAAGATGGCGGCGCGGGCGGCCTCGGTGGCGCGGCGGCAGCGCTCGGCGGCGGTGGGCAGAACGTCGGCCTCGGCGAAGCGCATTCGCGCGAACAACTCGGGGGCCTGAATGGGGGCGAGGGTTGGGGCGGGATACATGGCGGCGGATGATTAAGGACAACACAGCCGGCCACTGGGCCAGCTGCCCTGCCTAAAGCAATTCCGTCGCCAGAAAGGCCATTGTGTCCACGCCATCGGCGTAGTCGGCCACGCCCGGCTGCTGGGCCCGCCCAAACGGTACGCTGCCGGCCCACCGCCCGCCGGCCGATACCACGCACTGAAGGCGCGGGGCCACATCGGTGAGCTGGTCCACCAAGTCGATTTCCTGGGCATACTCCGCATAGTGCAAAACTGAGATGGGCGACACCAAGGCGGTGTTGGGCGTAACCAACAGAAAGCCAGCGTCAAAGTGCGGCACAGCGTTGACCAGTAAAATGCTCTTGTTATAGTCGTAGTTGTTCTGGTACTTGTGGTGGTTCAGCACGCCGCTGCAAATCTGCAAAGCGTCAAGCAAGGGCGTAAAATCGTAATTTTCAGGCACGTATAGCTTGCTTACGTTGCGGCAGCCCAGGCCGTAGTACTGGAATATGTCGGGCCCCAAATAGGCCAGTTCGGCGTCGGTTTCGTGGCCCGTAAGTACGGCTAAGCTTGTGCGGTTGCGCCGGATAAGGTTGGGTTTCTTGCCAAAATAAAATTCGAAATACCGGGAGGTATTATCCGAACCCGTCGCGATAAAGGCGTCGGCCGCGTTCAAGCGGGGCACGATTTGGACGAATTTGGTAAACCTTGTCTCAATTTGGGGAAGTTCATTTAAAATCCACGTCATCAAAAACGTGTCGGACGCGCTGAGTTTGGCTAGTAGCACGTGGCCACTCAGCAACACGCACAGTGCGTCGTGGAAGCCCACCAGTGGAATGTTGCCGGCCATCACCACGCCTATCTGGCGCACGGCGGTGGGCTCGGGCGGGTAGCGGGCGGCCCACTGGGCCAGGGCCCCGGGCTCCAGCAAGTGGGCGATGCCGGCGAGGGCGGCGGCCACGTTGGGCCGGTCGAACCAGGGGTTTTGGTTGCGGGCGCGGGCGGCCAGTTCGGTGAGCTCGTCGGGGGAGAGGGCGGTGAGGCGGTGGCCCAGGGCCACAAAGGCGGCCAGGCGTTCGGAATGGTTCATGCGAAAAGAGAGCGGCGAAGAAGCCGTAAAATTGGGGCGCGGCGCGGGAAAGCGGCGCTTGGTGCGTAAATTTGTGGGCCCCGCTACACGGCCGGGGGCCCCGCTTTTACGTAAAGCGCCCCGTTCCCTTTTGGTTTCCTTTCTTTCTATTTGACCCGCGACGCCCCATGGCCATCATGATAACCGACGAGTGCATCAACTGTGGTGCCTGCGAGCCGGAATGCCCCAACAACGCCATCTACGAAGGCGGCGCGCAGTGGCGCTGGGCCGACGGCACCACCCTGAAGCAAGTGGAAACCGCCGACGGCGCCACCGTATCGGGCGTTGCCCCCCAGACGCCGGTGTCCGACGAGTACTACTACATCGTGTCGGACAAGTGCACGGAGTGCGTCGGCTTCCACGAGGAGCCGCAGTGCGCCGCCGTGTGCCCCGTCGACTGCTGCGTGGACGACCCCGACCTGCGCGAAACCCGCGAGCGGCTGCTCGAAAAGAAAGCCTGGCTGCACCTGGCCGCGTAAGCGCCGGGGCCCGGCCCAACCCGAATCAGCCGCTGCCTTGCCGGGAGCGGCTTTTTTGTGGCCCCCGGGGCCCTAAAACTTACCTTTGCCGAAATACCCATTACCGATGAACCCCACCAAAACCACGTACTCGCCCGCCGACGTTGAAGCCAAATGGTACCAGCGGTGGCAGGAGCAGGGCTTTTTTAAGGCCAGTGCCAACCCCAAAAAGACGCCCTACACCGTGGTGATTCCGCCGCCGAACGTGACGGGCGTGCTCCACATGGGGCACATGCTGAACAATACCATTCAGGACGTGCTGGTGCGCCGCGCCCGCATGCAGGGCAAGGAAGCGTGCTGGGTGCCCGGCACCGACCACGCCAGCATCGCCACCGAGGCCAAGGTGGTGGCCCTGCTCAAAGAGCAAGGCATCGAGAAAAAAGACCTGACCCGCGAGCAGTTCCTGGAGCACGCTTTTGCCTGGAAGGACAAGTACGGCGGCATCATCCTGGAGCAGCTCAAGCAGCTGGGGGCCTCGTGCGATTGGGACCGCACGCGCTTCACCATGGAGCCCAAGCTGACCGAGGCTGTGCTCCGCGTGTTCGTGGACTTGTACCGCAAGGGCCTGATTTATCGCGGCGTGCGCATGGTGAACTGGGACCCGCTGGGTGGCACCGCCATTTCGGACGAGGAAGTGATTCCGAAGGACGTGGTGGCCAAGATGTACTACCTCAACTACGAGGTGGTAGGCCAGCCCGGCCGCTTCCTGACGGTGGCCACCTCGCGCCCCGAAACCATAATGGCCGACGTGGCCGTGGCGGTGAACCCGACCGATGAGCGCTACGCTGACCTGGCCGGGCAACGCGTGCGCATCCCGCTGCTGGGCCGCGACATTCCGATCATTCAGGACGAGTACGTATTGACGGACTTCGGCACCGGGGCCCTGAAGGTGACGCCGGCCCACGACCTGAACGACTATAACCTGGGCCAGAAGCACAACCTGCCCACCATCGACATCCTCAACGACAACGGCACGCTCAACGAGAAGGCCGAGCTGTACGTGGGCCAGGACCGGTTCGCGGCCCGCCGCAACATCGTGAAGGATCTGGAGGCCGCCGGCTTGCTCGTGAAAACGGAGGAGTACGCCAGCATCGTGCAAACCTCGGAGCGCACCAAGGCCGTGATTGAGCCCAAGCTGAGCATGCAGTGGTTCCTGAAAATGGAGCACATGGCCAAGCCCGCCCTGGAGGTAGTGGAGAACGACACGGTGCGCCTGCACCCTGCCAAGTTCAAGAACACCTACCGGGCGTGGATGGAAAACGTGCGCGACTGGTGCATCTCGCGGCAGCTCTGGTGGGGCCAGCAAATCCCCGCCTACTACCTGCCCGATGGCTCGTTTGTGGTAGCTCTCTCGGCCGTTGAAGCACTTGAACTAGCGCGTGAGCAAAGCGGCAACGCTGCGCTGGAAATAAGCGACTTGCGACAGGACGAGGATGTGCTCGACACGTGGTTTTCGTCGTGGCTGTGGCCCATCTCGGTGTTCGACGGATTTGAGGACCCGGACAACGCCGACGTTAACTATTTCTACCCGACCAACGATTTGGTGACGGGCCCCGACATTCTGTTTTTCTGGGTGGCGCGGATGATCATGGCCGGGCTGGAATTCCGCCAGGAGGTGCCGTTCCGCAACGTGTACCTCACCGGCATCGTGCGCGACACCCAGGGCCGCAAGATGAGTAAGCAGCTCGGCAACTCGCCTGACCCGCTCGACCTCATCGCGCAGTTTGGGGCCGACGGCGTGCGGACTGGGATGCTGTTTTCGGCCCCTGCCGGCAACGATTTGCTCTACGACGAGAAGCTGGTGGAGCAGGGCCGCAACTTTGCTAACAAGCTCTGGAACGCCTTCCGGCTGGTGAAGGGCTGGGCCCCCGACGCGGCCCTACCTTTCGTGCACGACAAACCGGTGGCCTGGTTTGGGGCCCGGCTGGCGGCGGCCACGGCCGAAATCGACGACCACTTTGAGAAGTTTCGCATTTCCGACGCGCTGCTGGCGGTGTACAAGCTGGTGTGGGACGACTTCTGCGCCCACTACCTGGAAATGGTAAAGCCCGCCTACCAGCAGCCCATCGACGCCGAAACCCTGCGCCACACCACGGCCTACTTCGAAGCGCTGCTCAAGCTGCTGCACCCGTTCATGCCCTTCATCACGGAGGAACTGTGGCACGAGCTGGCCGACCGGGGCCCCCGCGAGTACGTAACCGTGGCGCACTGGCCTAAGCCCACCCCGCCCATTGACAGTGCCCTGCTGCTGAGCGAGATGGACAAGGCCCTGGCCGTGGTGGCCGGTATCCGCGCCGTGCGCAACCAGAAAAACCTGGGGCCCAATAAGCCCCTGGTCTTGGTCATCAAAACCGACGAGCCCGCGCTGTTCACGGCTTATGAGGGCGTGCTGCGCAAGCTCGGCAACCTGGAGGCGCTGGACTTTGCCGACGCGGGCCCGGCCGGCGCAGTGAGCTTCGTGCAAGGCAGCAGCGAGTTCTTCATTCCGCTTGAAGGCCAGATCGACGTGGCCGCCGAGCGCGCCCGCCTCGAAAAGGAGCTGGCCTACGCCCAGGGCTTCCGCGAGTCGGTGCAGAAGAAGCTGGGCAATGAGAAGTTCGCAGCCAACGCCAAGCCCGACGTGCTGGAGCGCGAGCGGCAGAAGCTGGCCGACGCCGAAGCCAAAATAGGGGCCCTGGAGCAGGCGCTAAAAGCAATTTAGCTTGCCCGGCACCCCGTAAAAAAAGGCCGCCGTCTATTTAGACGGCGGCCTTTTTTTACGGGGTGCCAAAGCACTTATTGCGGGGGGCGCGGCGCCACGCCGGCACCGGCGTGTTTCTGCTGCTGGGCCAGCTGGTTTTGCAGTTGGAAGGTGACTATCTCGCAATCGGCGAAGCGCTGTTCGGCCACTTTTAGGGCGGTTTCGGCGGCGCTTAGCTGCTGGTAGAGGAAGGCGATGATGCCCAGCGCCAGCACCAGGGCCCCAATGGTGAGGATGTTTCGCATAGCAATGGGGCCCCGGGCACGGCCGCCCGGGGCCGTTGGGTTAGATGGTCGTATTGGGGTCGAACTGCTCGAGGTAATCGGCCACTTTGCGCACGAACATGCCGCCGAGCGAGCCGTCGACCACGCGGTGGTCGTAGCTGTGGCTCAGGAACATGAACTGGCGCACGCCGATGAGGTCGCCCTGGGGCGTCTCAATCACGGCGGGCTTCTTTTTGATGGCCCCCACGGCCATGATGGCCACCTGCGGCTGCATGATAATGGGCGTGCCCATGAGGTTACCAAACGAGCCCACGTTGCTGAGCGTGTAGGTGCCGCCTTCGAGGTCGGCGGGCGTGAGCTTGTTGGTGCGGGCGCGGTTGGCCAGGTCGTTTACCTTCTTGCTCAGGCCGTTGAGGTTGAGCTGGTCGGCTTTGTGAATGACCGGCACGATGAGGTTGCCGCTGGGCAGTGCCACGGCAATGCCGATGTTGATGTCCTTTTTCTTGATGATGTAGTCGCCGTCCACCGATACGTTGATGTTCGGGAAGTCCTGGATGGCGCGGGCCACGGCCTGGATGAAGAGGGGCGTGAAGGTGAGGTTTTCGCCCTCGCGCTTCTTGTAGGCGTCCTTGTGCTTGTTGCGCCAGTTCACCAGCTCCGTCACGTCGGCCTCCACGAAGCTGGTGACGTGCGGCGCGATACGCACCGAGTCGACCATCCGCTGGGCAATCATCTTGCGCATCCGATCCATCTCAATCAGCTCTTGGCCGCCGCTCACGCTGGGCGCGGGCTTGGCTGCCGGGGCTTGGTTGCTGGCGGTGGGGGCCGGTGCCGGCGCGGGGGCCGGGGCTGCTATGGCGGCGGGGGCCGCCTTGGCCGGCACTGGCTCGGGCTCCAGCGGGGCGGGCTGCGCAGCTACCGGGGCCTGCGGCACCAGCGAAGGCTTGCCGGCCGCTACGTAATCGAGGATGTCTTTCTTGGTGACGCGGTTTTCCTTGCCCGTGCCGGGCAGGTATTCCAACGCGCTCATGCTCACGCCTTCCTCGCGGGCAATGCTGAGCACGAGCGGCGACAGAAACCGGCCGGGCTGGTGCGGGGCCCGCCGGCGGCTG
>NZ_MDZA01000133.1 GCF_001816125.1 Hymenobacter coccineus
TACGTGGCGGCCCGAGGCACTGCGGGCCGTCACGGCCCGGGCGGCGGTGGGGGTGATGCTGCTCGAAAACCGGGGCCTGAGCTACTACTACTCGCTGGCCAACAAGTTTTTCGACTACGTGCACGCCGGCATCCCGCAGGTGCTCATCGACTTTCCCGAATACCGGGCCATTAATGAGAAATACGACGTGGCCGAGCTGGTGCCCGACCTCGACCCCGGGGCCCTGGCCGCCGCCCTCAACCGCCTGCTGCCCGGCGGCGATGCCGCCCGCGCCCAGCAGTTGGCCGCCAACTGCCGCCGCGCCGCCCCGCACCTCAGTTGGGAGCAGGAGGAAAAAGTGCTGGTGGGGCTGTACGCTGCCCTATTTTAGGGCCCCAGCACGTAGCGTGGATGCTGCGAGTCCGCGCGTTTGAACGGTCGCTGCCCGATCTGTAGCGCGGGCTTTGCAGTCCGCGGCTATCGCTTTGTTCCAGCAATTACCACCGAACAATTACCGGACAGCAATTAATCGGCAGGACGAAGCGAACGCCGCGGACGACAAAGCCCGCGCTACATTCCACGCTACGGGCAAACTGCCCTAGCTTTGCTCGTAGCACTTACTGCCGATTTTATATGCTGAAAAAACTACTGCCCGCCTTATTACTGGGCGCCGCCGGCTTCGGCGCCGGGGCCCTGGTGGCCCGCCCCACCGCCGCCGAGCCCGTAACCGTGCCGCTGCTGCGCGCCGCCCAGGAGCTGCTGGGCCTGCACTTCACCGATGCCCAGCTGGACTCGGCCAAGGGCGCCATCGGGCGCAACCGCGGCAGCTACGACGAGCTGCGCAAAATTGCGCTGCCCAACACGGTGGCCCCCGCGCTGGTGTTCGACCCCGTGCCGCTGCGCCTGCGTTTGGCCGCCCCCGCCGGCAAATTGGGCCCTGACCGGATGGCGCCCGTTGGTAAAGTCAAACTGCCGGCCAACCGCGACGATTTGGCCTTTTACACCGTGCGGCAGCTGGGCGAGCTGCTGCGCACCAAGCAAATATCATCGGTCGAGCTGACGGAGTTTTTCCTGGCGCGGCTGCGCAAATATTCGCCGCAATTGCTGTGCGTCGTTACCCTCACCGAGGAGCTGGCCATGCAGCAGGCCCGCGCCGCCGACGCCGAAATCAAGGCGGGGCGCTACCGGGGCCCCTTGCACGGCGTGCCCTTTGGGGTGAAAGATTTGTTCAGCACCAAAACCTACAAAACCACCTGGGGCTCGGTGCCTTACAAGGACCAGCTGCTGGACGAGGACGCCGCCGTGGTGACGCGCCTGCGCGACGCCGGGGCGGTGCTGGTGGCCAAGTTCACGCTGGGCGCTCTGGCGATGGGCGACGTGTGGTTTGGCGGCCGTACCCGCTCGCCGTGGGACCTGAAACAAGGCTCCAGCGGGTCGTCGGCGGGCTCGGCCTCGGCCGTGGGGGCGGGGTTGGTGCCGTTCGCGCTGGGCACCGAAACGCTGGGCTCCATCGTGAGCCCCAGCACGGCCTGCGGCACCACCGGCCTGCGCCCCACCTTCGGGCAGGTAAGCCGCGCCGGCGCCATGGCCCTGAGCTGGAGCATGGACAAAGTAGGGCCCCTGACCCGCTCGGCCGAAGACTGCGCGCTGGTGTTCCGGGCCATCCAGGGCGAAGACCCGCGCGACGTGGCCACGCTGCTGCGGCCCCGCGCCGCCGCCGACTTCCGCTGCGCCTTCGACACCGACGTAAAAAAGCTGCGCGTGGGCTACCTCAAGGCCGATTTTGAAGGGGAATATTCGTCGAAAGGCACCGACCAGGCCACCCTCGACGCGCTGCGCAAGCTGGGCGTGGAGCTGGTGCCTCTCGACTTGCACGGCCTGCCCGCCGGCGAGCTGACCTTCCTGCTCAGCGCCGAGGGCGCGGCGGCTTTTGACGACCTCACCCGCTCGGGCCGCGACGCGCTGATGGTGAACCAGGGCAAGAATGCCTGGCCTACCACCTTCCGGGCCGCCCGCTTCGTGCCGGCCGTGGAGTACATCCAGGCCCAGCGCGCCCGCCGCGTGCTGATTGAGGAAGTAGACAAGCGCCTGCTGGGCCTCGACGCCTACGTGGGGCCCTCGTTCAACAGCCCCAGCCTGGTCATCACCAACCTCACCGGGCACCCGGCCGTGGTCGTGCCCAACGGTATGCGGCCCAACGGCTTACCCGCCACCATCACCTTCACCGGCCAGCTCTACGGCGAGGCCAAGCTGCTGGCCCTGGCCAAGGCCTACCAGGACGCCACCGACTTCGACGAGAAACACCCACCGCTTTTCCAGTGAGCGATTATCAGCGAGCAATTGGTAGTTCCTTTGAGCTTTCGATTGCTAAAATGTTCAGGCGGTGGTTTAAAACGGGGTGGTCCGGCGACTTTTTCAGTCGTCGGGCCACTCTTGCTAAAAAACAGGAGCTCAGGGGCATCGCCAGAGTGGCCCAACGACTGAAAAAGTCGCCGGACCACCCCGTTTGAGGTCATTGCCACTGCCCACTACTCATTGATAACTGCCCACCCCTCATTGCTAACCGACTTACTGCCCCCAGAAATTCTGGCCCAGCTGGGGCCCCGGCCCGACGATGCGCGCCCGGTGCTGCTCGTCATCGCCGGGCCCACGGCGGTGGGCAAAACGGCTTTGTGCGTGCGGCTGGCCCAGCACTTCGGCACCGAAATCGTGTCGGCCGATTCGCGCCAGTTCTTCCGCGAGATGCGCATCGGCACGGCCAAGCCCACCCCGGCCGAGATGGACGGCGTGCCGCACCATTTTGTTGACAGCCATAGCATTGAAGAGGAGTACAGCGCCGGCCGGTTCGCCGCCGATGCGCTGGCCACGCTCGACGCGCTGTTCCAAGCGCACCCCGTGGTCATCCTCACCGGCGGCTCGGGGCTGTACGTGCAGGCCGTGACCGATGGCCTCGACGAGCTGCCCGGGGTGCTGCCCGAAGTGCGCGCCCAGCTGCAAGCCGAGCTGGCGGCCCACGGCCTGGGGCCCCTGGTGGCCGAGCTGGCCGCTACCGACCCGGTGGCCCACGCCCGCATCGATCCACAAAATCCCCAGCGCGTGCTCCGGGCCCTGGAAATTACCCGCGGCACGGGTCGCCCGTTCTCCAGCTACCACACCCAGGACACCGCCGCCCGCGACGCGGCCCGGCCCTTTCGCGTCGTCAAAGTGGCCCTCACCCGCCCGCGGGACGTGCTGTACGAGCGCATCAATCAGCGCGTGGATAACATGCTGGCCGAAGGTTTATTAGCCGAAGTAACCGCCCTGCTGCCCCAGCGCCACCGGCCCGCCCTGCAAACCGTGGGCTACCAGGAAATCTTCGGCTTCCTCGCCGGCGAATACGACTGGGCCGAGGCCGTGCGCCTGCTCCAGCGCAACACCCGGCGCTACGCCAAGCGCCAGCTCACGTGGCTGCGCCGCGACGCGGCCTACCAGTGGGTGGACTTGGGGTAGAGCACGTCATACTATAAAATCGCCTGTCATCCTGAACGCAGTGAAGGATCTGGGGACAGCCGAACGGTTAGCAGTAATTGAATACTGCGCGTCGTTCAGCTGTCCCCAGATCCTTCACTGCGTTCAGGATGACAGAGAGATTGTTAGCCTAATTCCTGCTTAAACGCTCAAAATTTCCACCATGCGCATGAAGCTCTGGTTGATGGGCTTTTTCTTGCTGATGGTGTCGATGAACGGCGTGTAGACCAGCTTGCGGTCGATGATGCCGGCCATCACGTTCTTCATGCCGTTCATGAGGCCCTCAACGGCGGCAATGCCGATTTGGGAGCCCAGCAGGCGGTCGGCGGCGGTGGGGGAGCCCCCGCGCTGGATGTGGCCGATGACGGTGACGCGGGTGTCGAGCTGCGGAATGGCCGCCTTGACGTGGGCCGCTACGTGGTGGGCGTTGCCTTCCACGTCGCCCTCGGCCACGATGACGATGAACGAGGTTTTGTGGCGCTGCCAGCCGCTGCGCAGCGTTTCGATGGCCGCCTCCACGCTCATCTGCGTTTCGGGCACCATCACGATTTCGGCCCCGCCGCCGATGGCGCACGGAATGGCGATGTAGCCCGAGTCGCGGCCCATCACCTCGATGAAAAAGCAGCGGTCGTGCGAGTCGGCCGTGTCGCGGATTTTGTCCACGCAGTCCAGGGCCGTGTTCACGGCCGTGTCGTAGCCGATGGTGTAGTCCGTGCCGTAGAGGTCGTTGTCGATGGTGCCCGGGGCCCCCACGGTGGGGATGCCGAACTCCTGCTCAAAAATCATGGCCCCGGTGAACGTGCCGTTGCCGCCGATGGCCACCAGGCCCTCAATGCCGTTATTAACTAGCTGATCAAAGGCCTGTTGGCGGCCTTCTTTGGTGCGGAACGAGTGGCTGCGGGCCGACTTGAGGATGGTGCCGCCCTTCTGCACCGTGTTCGACACGGAGGCCGAGTCCAGCTTCACAAATTCGCCCCGCATCAGGCCCGAGTAGCCGCGCATGATGCCGTACACCTCAATGCCGTGGTAAGTGGCCGTGCGCACTACCGCGCGGATGCACGCGTTCATGCCCGGCGAGTCGCCACCGCTGGTAAAAACTCCGATTCGCTTCATAGTAATTCGAAAAATCCTGTTTCGCCCCGTTTTCAGTGCAAACCGCGCAAAGGTGCGGGTTTCGGGGGAACAAACCTAGTTTTTTGCCGTTAGCAACCCCGTGCGGGCCGGGGGCGGGCCGGCCCGCATTCTGCTAAAAGAGATATAAAAATCCGGTAAATTCCTGTAACTTACCGTCGGCAACCGCCAGAAGCCGCTTCCCACCCATATCCTACCCTTAATTCCTCGTCCTATGTTCGGTTTTTTTGAAAATGAGCAGGCCAAAAAAATCAAAGGCCACCTCTGCAACCTCGCTGCCCTGGCCAAAGCCGACGGCCACATCGACGACCGTGAGATGAACTTTATCATCACAGTGGGCAAAAAGAACGGGATGGGAGCCTCCGAAGTGCGCAAGCTGGTGGCCGGTAACACCAACGGCGTGTCCGACTTGCCCGCGACCGATTCGGATCGGTTCGACCAGATTTACGACCTCGTGGACATGATGCTCTCCGACGGCATCGTGGACGAGAGCGAGATGGACTTTTGCATCATGATGGCGGAGAAGCTGGGCTTCCGTAAAGCCATTGTGGGGGTGTTGGTGCGCAAAATTTCGCAGGGCGTGAAAGACGGTTTGCCCGAAGACCGCATCAAGGAAGAGAGCCTGAGCTTTTTGAACTACAACGACTTGCCCGCCCGCTAAGCGCGCCGCAACCAAAACGAGCCGCCCGGGGCTTGCTCGCCAACCGGCGGGTGAGCCCCGGGCTTTTTTGTGCCCCTGGGGCCCCGCGGCTGGGCGCTGGGCAGGGCCTGAACTGTTGAGTACGTCTACGGCCCGCGCGAACTGGTCGAAAAAATTTCGGCCCGGCCCCCGGCCCCTGGTACTTCGCTGCGAACCAACCCAGCGACGCGATGCGGCTCCGAATTTCTACCCTTCTCCTTGTAATAATAGCAGCGCTGCTGGGGGCCGCTGGGGCCCGGGCCCAGGGCGTAGACGTACGCGGCACCGTGCTGAACGCCGCCCGGCAGCCCGTGGAATTTGCCACCGTGGTGCTGCTCAGCGCCCAGGATTCGAGCGGCGTGCAGGCTACGGTGGCCGACGCTGCCGGCGCCTTTGTGCTGCGCGGCGTAGCGCCGGGGCCCTACCGGCTGTGGGCCACGTTTGTGGGCTGGCTGCCCGGCACGCTGCGGCTGGTGGTGGCCGCTGGGGCCCCGCCGGTGCCCGTGCAGCTGGTGTTGCGCCCGGCGCCCCAGCAGCTGGGCGAGGTGCAGGTAACGACCATGCGCTCGCGCATCACCCAACTACCCGACCGCTTGGTGATGGACGTGGCCAGCACGCCGCTCGCCACCGGCTACACCGCCCTGGAGGTGCTGGCCCGGGCCCCCGGCGTGTACGTGGACCCGCGCACGGAAACCGTGTCGCTCAACGGCAAGGGCACGCTGGTAATTGTGGACGGCAAGCGCACGTACATCGTGCAGAAAACTGCCATCAAAGCCATCCACGGCAACATCACCGAAATCGTGAACGGCATAGAAGTACCCGTTGGCACCAACTACCGCGACACCATATAGGCAAATGACTGGTAAGGACGTGCTGTAATTAATTGCTTTATGGCCTAGTTATTACCGGTTAATTACCAGTTCCCACCACAAACTCAATGGCCCGCAACAGGCCCGCGCAGGCGGCGTCAATCTCGTCGTCGGTGATGACCAGGGGCGGGGCCAAGCGCAGCGAGTTGTCGCAGAAGAGGAACCAGTCGGTGAGGATGCTTTCGTGCGCCAGGGCCCTGTCGATGATGGGCTTGAGCACCTCGAACGAATCAAATTCCACCGCCATGAGCAGGCCGCTGCCTCGCACCGCCCGGATGGCCGGGTGATGCAGCTGCGCCCGGAACCGCGCCGCTTTTTCGGCCACGCCGGCGGCCAGGTTTTCGTCCTGCATGACTTGCAGCGTGGCCAAGGCCGCCGCGCAGCTCACCGGGTGGCCCCCGAAGGTGGTGCAGTGCCCCAGGATGGGGTTGGTCTTGAAGCCGCTCATGATTTCCGTGGTGGAAATGAAGGCCCCGATGGGCATGCCGCCGCCCATGCCCTTGGCGCAGACCAGGATGTCGGGCTCGATGCCGTACTGCTCGAAGGCCCACATGGTGCCCGTGCGCCCGTAGCCGCACTGGATTTCGTCGAGGATGAGCAGGGCCCCCACCTCGCGGCAGCGGCGGCGCAGGGCCGGCAGGTAGTAGGGCGTGGGCAGGCGCACACCGGCCTCGCCCTGCACGGTTTCGATGACGACGGCCGCCGTGCGCTCGGTAATCAGGGCCAAGTCGGCGAAATCGTTGTGGCGGATGTGGCGCACGTCGGGCAGCAGCGGCCGGTAGCTGTTCTTGAAGCTTTCGGAACCGGTGATTGACAGGGCCCCGTGGGTGGAGCCGTGGTAGGCGTTCAGGCACGACACCAGCTCGGTGCGGCCGGTGTGGCGCTTGGCCAGTTTCAGGGCCCCCTCGATGGCCTCGGCGCCCGAGTTGGTGAAGTACACCGAATCGAGGTGCGCGGGCAGGGTGTGGTGCAGGGCCTCGGCCAGTTGGGCGGGCACGGCCTGCACCAGCTCGCCGTACACCATCAGGTGCAGGTACTTATCGAGCTGAGCCTGGATGGCCGCCAGCACCCGCGGGTGGCGGTGGCCCACGTTGCTCACGCCGATGCCCGAAATCAGGTCGAGAATCGGGCGGCCTTCGGGCGTGTACATGTACACGCCCTCGGCCCGCTCAATTTCCAGCAGCAGCGGGAAATCGGAGGTTTGGGCCTGGTGTTTCAGGAAAAGCTGGCGGGGAGTGAGGACCACAGAGAAAACGGATTTTAACGGACGGCCACGGGTTTTTAGGGCCCCGCACCGGGCAAAATAAATAACGGACGCCGCGTCGTCGCAACGGCGAAACATGGTAACCGCCGCCGGCTCGTTTAGATTATTTGGCAAAAATAAAGGGGCCGCTGCGGAGGAGCAGCGGCCCCAATAAACAGGGGTATCTCGGGGCAAAGCAGGGCGCGGATTTATTCCGCCTCCCCCAGCGCCGGGGCCCCGGGCGTGCCCGCCACGCGCCGGATAACCTCGCGGGTGAAGTCGCGCTCGGCGGCCAGCAGCTGGGCCACTTGCCGCAGCGAAAGCACCTTCTGAAACCGGTCGAAATACTCTTTCTCCAGGTTCAGCTCCTGCTGGCGCGTGGCGTAGGTCTGGGTCAGGTTGTCGCGGATTTGCTGGTCGGTGAGGGCCTCGATTTGCTCGCGTTTGAGGGGCCGGCTGGCGCGGTTCAGGGCCCGGCGGCGCGCAATAAATTCGTTGTACACCGGCCAGAAGCGCTGGGCTTGGTCCTGCGTCAGCGACAAGCGGCTGGTGAAGAAGGCGATGCGGGCGTTGTCGAGCTGGCTCAGGCGGTCGGCCCGGGCGGCGCGCGCTGCTGGCGGGGCCCCTGGGCCTGGGCGTGGCCACCGGGCGGCCAGCAGCAGGGCCCCGGCCAACGCCCAGCGGCGCGGCGCGTTGTTAACCAAGAAAAAGGAAGCAAACGGGTTCATCAGCAAAGCAAAAGGCTACAAGTATTGGACGTCCTCGGCGGCTTGCGCATCGAGGGCTTCGTTGAGTTCGGCGGGCGAGGGCTGCCAGAAGGTTTCGGCCAGGCCGGGGCGGGCCGCCACCAAGGGGGCCAGGTCGGTGGCGTCGAGGTTGGCGCCGGGGCGCAGCAGGTAGGCCACCAGCTCGGTCTGGGGCACGGCGTCTAGGGCGGCCGTGGCGGCACGGGCACTCGCCGCGGGGGCCCCGGCGCTGCCCAGACCACTCAGCCAAAACGAGCCCGCAAACCCACCCAGCACGGCCACCGAGGCCAGACCGGTGCGCAGGGCCCCGGGCAGCAGGGCCCACCAGGCCGCACCGCCCGCCAGGGCGCGGGGCAGGGCCGGGCGGCGGTCCATCACGCGGGTGGGCAACTGGTCGAAGTAGTGCGCCGGCGGTTCGCTCAGCGGCGGTTGGGGCCGCCGGGGGTGCGCGTCCAGCTTAAAGGCAGTTTTCATGGCGGTTGGATGAATGGGGCTTGGCAACGTTTAACCCAGTTCGGAAAAAATCTTACCCGCTGGCGCGGGTCACGTAGTCTTCCACCTTTTTCACGGCGTGGTGGTAGCTCGCCTTCAGGGCCCCTACGCTGGTGCCGGTCACCTCGGCCATCTGCTCGTAGGGCATTTCGTCGTAGTAGCGCAGGTTGAACACCAGGCGCTGCTTGTCAGGTAATTGCAGGATGGCTTTTTGCAGCGTCAACTCAATTTCGTCACCGGCCAAGGCAGGGTCGGCTTCCAGTTTCTCGGTCAGTTCGGCACCCACGTCGTTCAGCGGCAGCAGAAACTTGCGGCGCTTGCTGCCCAAAAAACCCAGGCACTCGTTGGTGGCGATGCGGTAAATCCAGGTGAAAAGCTGGGCGTCCTGGCGGAAGTTTTCGAGGTGCTTCCACACCTTCACGAACACGTCCTGGGTGAGGTCGTCGGCGTCGGCGTGGTCCACTACCATCTTGCGCACGTGCCAATACACCTTCCGCTGGTACTTGCGCACCAGCTGGTTGAACGCCAGATTGCGGCTGGCGGGGTCTTGGAACAGGCGGAGGATTTCGTGGTCTTCCAAACGGGGAGGCCGGGGGCTGGGCGGGAAAGTGGCGGTTGGAGTTGATTCGGCTTTCCGGGTTTAAAGGCTAGGCGCAAAATTGTTGTTAAACGCGACATCTTAGGTTCAACCATTCTATAATTGCTATAGCATTGCTTCCCTGTTTCTTATCTCTAAATAATATCCAAAAAATTATGCCTAAAAAAACTTATTATCTCGACGAGGCCCGTACCGAGCCCATTACGGTGCAGTGGGGGTTGGCCTACCGCAACTTTATTCTTAGCCACCAAGGCGAGCCCGTGGTTCCTGCTGAGCACGGCCCATCGCTCACGGAAGGGTATCGCTACGACCTGCCCGACGGCCGCCGCTTGTCGGCACAACTGGTACGCAACGCAGGCTTGCAAGAGTTGGAGTTATTACTCAATGGCCAACCGTTGCTAGGCAGCGCCACGCATCCGCAGGAGCGATTAAAACAGGCTTGGTACGCGCTCTTGGGCGTGGGGTCGTTCAGCACAATACTCATCGTGGTGGCCCAGTTTATCAACGTTGATGCGTTGCGCCCCCTCAGATTTGGTTGGGCTGCATTGTTGGAAAACATTGTGCTAGTGGGCCTGGGGTGGTGGGGCTACCGTCAATGCTCGGCCGCGGCATTTTATGTGGCACTGGGGTTACTGGTTGTCGACTGGGCGGTTATGATGGTGAACTTGGCCCAGGCCGGCGGCGGCGGAGGCATCGGCAGTATCTTTTTACGCTTTGTCATCTGCGCGTTTGTTTTCCGCGGAGCCCAGGCGGCCCGGGAGCTTAAACGCGAACCGGCGGCTACTCTTCCAGTCGCTTGAGCAGCGTCTGACTGCCAAAAATGCCCACCGAAATCGTCTAACCCGAGCGGTTATTGAAGTTGTGCACATCGGTGAATTTGCTGCCCAGTGCGGTTTTGGTACAGAACATTTGGCGGATGGACGCAGGGGCAGCCCCGGGGTTTAACGGGTTTCCACAATCCTAGCTAGGGCCCCTGTTTCTACCGCTGGTGCCGCTGCACGGCGTCCGCCGCGGCGCGGTCGCGCGGGTGGTGGAGCTGGTACACCAACTTTTCTACCAGCGCCGGGTCGTTGCGGTGGAACTGGCGGATCAGGGTTTCGGAGGGCACGTACAGCGCCAGGCCCCCGACTGCCGCAATGGCCACGGCAAACCAGCTCAGGTATTGCCTGAAGGCGGATAGCACCACCACCAACGCCATGGTGGCCACGCCCACTACGAGCATGGTGTTGCCGCTGCTCCAGTTCAGTAGCTTAAACAGGGTGCCCACCAGCGTCACCGCCGCGCTGATGCCCGTCACCTTGCGCAAGTAGTCGTCCAGAAACGTGGCGGCCGTGGCCGGGGCCTCGCCCGCCGCGGAGGTGGCTGGCCAGTACGACCGCAGGAAGTACACCGTGGCCAGGGCCCCCAGCCCCAGCAGCAGCAAGTAGCTGCCAGCGGGCACCAGGGCCCACTTGGCCGCCAGGCCCAGGAGGGCGGCGGGCCAGGCAATCTTTTCAACGAGGTCCAGTTGCTTTTCCAAGGGTTTGTCGTGCAGCGAGTTACTTGCCAAACATGCCCACCGAAGTGGTTTGGCCCGAGCGGATGGTGAAGTTGCGCACGTCGGTGAATTTGCTGCCCAGGGCCGTTTTGGTGCGGAACACGAGGCGGTAGCCCCCCGGCTGCATGGGTAGGTTGAGCTTGGTGCTGCTGCCGTCGGGCAAGTTGTAAATCCAGGTTTGCGACTCGTCGTTGTTGAGCTGGTAGATGGAGCCGTAGCCTTTCAAATCGGCGGTGATGTTGAGCGTGCCGGGCGCCGGGTACGTCACGGCCACCTCCTGGCCCTGGCGGATGCTGACGCGGCGCACCAGGCGCGGCAGCGTCAGCAACTCCACGTCGTAGGGGCCGGCCAGCAGCTTCTGACGGGTGCCGAAGGGCAAGGCCACGGCGGTGCTGGGGGCCCCGGCGGCCCGCACCACGGCCTGCACCGCGCCGTAGGGGTTGGGCGTGAGCTGCGGGCTTTGCAGAAACAGCGTGCCCTGGGGCGTTTTGAAGGTCAGCACGTTGGCCTTGCCGGCTTTAATGGGCACGTTGGCCTGGCGCACGGCCGGCACCGTGTTGATTACCAGGTCGTAGCTCTGCAGAGCGTCGATGGCTAGCACGTCGGCCTTGCCCTGGGCGTCGCGGTAGTGCACGTAGTTGTACTCGGGCTGGTCGGTCACGTTGTTGACGAACGTGAGGTTGACGTTGCTTTCCACGGGGCGGCCGTCGGCGTCGGTCAGGTTCACGGCCACGGTGGTTTTGGCCAGCGTTTGGGCAATCACGTCGTTCATCACCGTGCGGAAGGTTTTCACCTCGGCCGCGTTGTAGTACTGGCCCAGGCATTCGAGCTGCTTGCCGAACTCCTTCTCGGCCCCGATGCCAATGACGAACGGCCTGAGAAATACGCGCTTGCGCTGCAAGTCGAGCGAGGCGGCGCACGGGTCGGCGTTGCACGATTCCAGGCCGTCGGTGATGAGCAGCAGCACGTTGCGCGCCGTTTTATCGGCCGGAAAATCACCCGCCGACTGCCGCAGCGAATACGTGATGGGCGTGTTGCCCTGGGCCTTGAGCGTGGTGAGCTTGGCCTTGATGGCCGCGGCGTTGCGCGGCGCAAAGGGCACTTCGAGGCGCGAATCCTCGCAGTTCTTGGCGCTGTTTGGGAACTGGTGGCCGTACACGCGCAGGCCCAGCTCCAGGTTGGGGTAGGCGTTGAGCGAGTCGGCCATCTTGCCCAGCATGCGCTTGGCCACCTCCCAGCGCGGTTGGCCTTCCCAGGGCGCCATCATCGAGCCTGAGGCGTCGAGCAGGAAGAGAATGCGGGTGGTTTTGGGTCGCTCGGGCGGCGCGTTTTGGGCCCGGGCCCCCAGGCTCTGGGCCAGCAGCACGCTCAGCCCCAGGGGCCCTAAACCGCTGGTTCTGCGAAGGAAAAGAAACAGGTTCTTGAACAACATCGAGACAAGCCGGGGGGAAACTGCAAACCTACGAGCCCAGTGAATGTAGCGTGGACGCTGCGAGTCCGCGGCTCTCGCTTCGTCCTGCCGATTACCCCTGAACGAGTCGATTATTGTTGGGAGACTGTTCAACTCGCGGACCCCTGAGTCCACGCTACAGTGCCTTAGGCCAGCAGTTGCGCCGCGTGCTCCTGGGTGTCCACCTTCTTGATGACTTTCTCGATAATACCCTCGGCGTCAATCAAAAATGTGGTACGAACAGTGCCCATGTAGGTCTTGCCGTAGTTCTTCTTTTCCTGCCACACGCCGTAGGCTTCCACGATTTTTTTGTCGGTATCCACCAGCAACGGGAAGGGCAGGTCGTACTTCAGGGCAAACTTCTTGTGGGCCGCTTCGCCGTCGATGCTCACGCCGATAACCTTGATGTTGTGCGTATTCAATTCCTCCTGGTGGTCGCGCAGGTTGCAGGCCTGGGCGGTGCAGCCGGGCGTATCGTCCTTGGGGTAGAAGTACAGCGCCACCCGCTGGCCGCGCAGGGCAGCGAGCGAAACGGTGTTGCCGTCCTGGTCGAGGGCGGAGAAATTGGGAGCGGGTTGGCCAGCAGCGAGGGACATGGGAGGGAGGGTTGAGTGGGGGTGAGGGGGAATGCTTGGAAGAACGGGTTTTTTGAGCCGCGTTTTTGAATGGTCATTCAAGAACTGTCATCCTGAGCCTGCGAAGGATCTTTTCGGGGCAGCAAGAGCAGCAATCAATTGATTTACTGCAAACCGGGCAGTGGTAGAAAGATCCTTCGTAAGCTCAGGATGACAGTATCCACTACTAAGGGCATTAATATAGGCGCTAATAGCTGCTACAGTTTCAGCGGAATGACCCGTTCGTTTCCGGCCTGGTCGGTGAGGTGCAGCTCGGCGGGGCCGCGCAGCCGGGGCCCCAGCGTATCGGTGGCGACGCTGAACAGGGTGGCGTTTTTGTATTCGTAGCGCAGCAGCCGGAACTGCCCGCCCACCAGCAGCTTGTAGCTGGCCAGGCCCGAGAGGTCGTCGCCGACGCGAAACAGCACCTGGCCGCCCGGCCGGCCCAGCAGGCTGCCGGTGGGGGCCTTCTCATCGGTGAGGATGCGGTAAGAGGCGAATTGCTTCACGACGGCCGAAATCTGGCCCTGCGCATCCCACTGCCCGCCCAGGTAGGCGCGGCCGCCCTTCAGCGTGGCTGAGTAGATGGCCGAGCGGCGCAGGTCGGCGGGCGGGGCGGAGGGCTTCAGGGTGAGGCGCAGCGGGTAGTAGAGCGGCGTGATGGGGTTGCCCACCGTCCAGAAGCCGCTGCCGGTGGCCTCGGGCCGAAAGCTGGTGCCGAGGTACAGGTTCGTAAACAGCGTATGGGGCCCAAACAGCAGGTTGACGTGGGCCGTGGAGTAGCTCATTTCCTGGCCCGCGGGAATCATCGCCTGGCGGTCGAACACCTTCGTCACGCCGCCGAATTGCAGCGAATCGGGCAGGCCGGCGCGCAGGTCGTAGAGGTACACGTTTTCGCTGGCCACGGTGTAGCTGGGCTTCACTTCGAGCTGGCGGTTGCCTTTGTAAATCAACAGGTTGCCGCCCACGGCCGCCGTGTCGGGGTCGGCGGCCACGGCCTTCAGCAGGTTGCGGTCGATTTCGTAACGCAGGGCGGGGCGCTTCACGGCCGCGGCGCGGGTTTTGAAGTAAATAGGGGCTTGGCCGCGTAGCACGAAGTGCAAGGGCGTCTGGTTGTTATAAGAGTCGGCCAGCACCACGTCCACGTTGTACACTTGGCCGGCTTCCACGTTCAGGCGGCCGCGCTGGGGCCCCGGGGCGTGGTAGATAGCCAGGTCGTTGCCCTCGTCCACCCACAGCTTTTGCAGCAGGCGGCCCAGGGTGTGCTGGTACTGGAAATCGATGAAATTGGCCACTTGCCGGGTGCCCGTGGGGAAGGGCACGGCGGTGATGTCGTGCTCGTAGTAGGGCTGGCCGTTCACCTTCACGGCCACCCGCTGGATGCCGTTCTTGTTCCACGCGCCGTCGAAGCGGTCGAAGCCCTGCACCAGCAACCCAATGGTACCGAAGCAGTTGATGGTATCGGTCCAGGTGGTGGCCACGCCCGGGCCCGGCTGCACGCGGGGCACAAACACCTTCTTGTCGTAGCGGCCTACCACGCGCGCCTCGATGCCCAGCGGCTCCACGGCAAACGCCTGGAGGGTGGGGGCCACGTGGTCTTGCAGCTCCGGGAAGCCGCCCCACTGCAAGGGGTTGTACTGGCGGTCCTGGGCGTCGCGCACTTCCCAGTGCAGGTGGGGCCCCGCCGAGCCGCCAGTATTGCCCGAGAGGGCCACTACCTCGCCGCGCCGCACGGGGTACTGATCCTTGGCAAAAAACAGCTCTGTTTCGTAGGACTGCTGCTCGTACTGGCGGCGCAGCAGCTCGGCGGCCACGGGGCCCCGGAACTCGTTGAGGTGGCCGTACACCGTCGTTAGCCCGTTGGGATGGGTGAGGTACAGCACGTTGCCGTAGCCGAACGACGACTGCTTGAGCCGCGACACATAGCCGTCGGCCGCCGCGTACACCGGCCGGTTCACGCCGCCGGCGGTCTTGATGTCGACGCCGCCGTGGAAGTGGTTGGGCCGCAGCTCGCCCATGCTGCCGGCCAGAAAGCTCGGCGTGCCCGGCGCAATGGGAAACAAAAAGTAGCCCGGGGCCACGTCGGGCCGGGGGCCCCCGGGTAGCGGCCGGGCGGCCTTGCGCTCCTCGGCCGTGTCGGCTTCCTGCCCGCCGGCCGGGCCGGGCCGCAGGCCCAAGGCCAGGGCCCCCAACATCACCAAGCTCCAGGCACGCCATTGCCGGAAAGCTGTCTTCTTAATCTGCAATACCCTCAAAACCAACTTATTTATAACGCTTCTAATACTTGGTCCGGGCTGCCGGCTTTTGCCGGCGGCCCGGTAATCGCTGAATCGTTGCCTGGGTGTAGCGGGGTCCTTGAAAAGCTGTTCCACCCGGCGCAACGATTAGCGGGCAGCCGGCGAAGAGCCGGCAGCCCGCCCCGATTCCATCCTTATTTTATTGCTATTTCCAGCAGCTTTTCGTCTTCCAGGTAGCCCACCAGCTGGTCGCCCACCTGCACGGGGCCCACGCCGGCGGGCGTGCCGGTGAACAGTAAGTCGCCCTGCTTAAGAGTAATGTAGCGCGACACGAAGCTGATGATCTGGGCGAACGGGTGCAACATCAGGCTGGAATTGCCGGTCTGGCGGGTTTCGCCGTTCACTTCCAGGCGGAAGTTGATGTTGGCCAAATCCGCGAATTCGGCTACCGGCCGGAAGGTGGGGGAGATGGGCGCCGAGCCGTCGAAGGCCTTGGCCAATTCCCAGGGCAAGCCCTTCTTTTTCAGCTCGCTCTGCAAGTCGCGGGCCGTGAAGTCGAGGCCCAGGCCGATGGCGTCGAAGTAGGTGTGGGCGAAGGCCGCGTCGATGTGCCGGCCGTTCTTGCTGATGCGCAGCACCAGTTCCAGCTCGTAGTGGATGTCGGTGGAAAAGTCGGGGTAGAAAAACGGTTGGCCGCGCTGCACCAGCGCAGTCTCGGGCTTGAGGAAGATGACGGGCGCGGCCGGCGTTTCGTTGTGCAGCTCGGCGATGTGGTCGGCGTAGTTGCGGCCGATGCAGATAATTTTCATAGCAGGCGAATGGAAGCCGATGGGAAAGTCCAAAACTACGGCCCCCGGCGGCCCCCGGCGAACATTTGACTGGGTGGTTTGCGTATGTTGAAGGCCCCCGGCCTGTCTTTGGCCTAAAAAATGCCCGGGCCCGGGGGCCCCGCCCTACCTTTCCTAAACCATTCTTGCTATGTTTCGCAAAACCACCCTCCTCGCCGGCCTCGTGCTGCTGGCCTCGTGCGCCACGGTACCCATCACCGGCCGCCGCCAGCTCAGCCTGGTGAGCGGCAGTGAGATGAACTCGCTGGCCACCACGCAGTACCGCACCTTCATCACCGAAAATAAGCTCTCGACCGACGCCGCCAACGCGGCCATGGTAAAGCGTGTGGGCGAGCGAATTCAGCATGCCGTGGAGCAGTACGTGGCCCAGAACAACATGCAGGGCCAGCTCGATGGCTACCAGTGGGAGTTTAACCTGGTGGACAACAAGGAAGTGAATGCCTGGTGCATGCCCGGCGGCAAAGTGGTGGTGTACACCGGCATCTTGCCCCTCACGCGCGACGAAAACGGGCTGGCCGTGGTGCTGGGCCACGAAATTTCGCACGCCGTGGCCCGCCACGGGGCCGAGCGCATGAGCGACCAGCTCGTGGCCCAGGGCCTGAGCACGGCCCTAAGCACCGCGCTTTCGCAAAACCCCACCCAAACCAAAAGCCTGTTTATGCAGGCCGTGGGCGTGGGCAGCCAGGTGGGCATGCTCAAGTTCAGCCGCACCCAGGAAAGTGAGGCCGACCACCTGGGCCTGATCTTTATGGCCATGGCCGGCTACGACCCCAAGGGGGCCCTACCTTTCTGGCAGCGCATGGCTGCCCAAAGCCAGAACAATACGCCCGAATTCCTCTCCGATCACCCCGCCGACGCTACCCGGATTGCCGACATCGAGCGCCTGCTACCTGAAGCTCAGAAATACTACAAACCCCGCTAGCCCGTTGCGCTGGCTACTCTCCGCTCTGCACCTTATGTCGTTTCTTCCCCGTTTGCTAGGCCTGGGCTTGCTGACTCTTTTGGTAAGCCTGTTGCTGGGCGCCTGCGAAACCTCGCGCCGCAGCACCAACGAGCTAACCATGCCCGAGTACAATACCAAACCTACCATTCCCAACAAGCAAATTGCCCAAACGTCGGGCGAGAAAATAGACTTTAAGGTGTCGCAGTCGGAGCTGGCCACGGCCTTCATCCGCGAGTTTGGCGACGGCACCGTCATTGACCGCATACTGGTGCACAAAGCGCCCCCGGAGCCCAACGAGCCCACCGTGTACTACTTGGTGGCTTTGGGCCTGCGCAACGGCATGTTCCGGGCTATGGCTCTGCCGCTGCTCGGTGGTGGCGACAACACGTTGTTTCTCAGTCCTGTCGCCAGCCGTTACATTATCACTGGCGTAGGCTGCTCATCGTGCTTCTTCAACTTTGAGGGCGACCGTATCGCGGGTACGCTTTGCGAAGGCAACCCCGGTGGCGGCCGCTGCGACCTGCGCCGCCAACCCGGCAACACGCTATTTCCTAAATAGCTACGGCCATGAAACCAACCCACAAATGGCTGCTTCGCGCCGCCCTCACGGCCTTGGCCCTGCTCGTTACCACCGACCGCCGCGGGGGCCCCAAACCGGGGCCACCGCCCGCAAAAAAGCCCGCTGACTAGGCGGGCTTTTTTTATTAGCGAATGTGCTGAGGCGAATGTACCGCCGCGCTACTGAATTTTGGTAACGGGTACCTTGCTGGTCATCACGCCCTCGGGCACGGTTTGGGCGGCGGCAACGTAGTCGAACCGGGTGGGCTTGTCGGCCTCGCTGCGGCCGGACGCCAGCAATAGCTCGCCGTGGCGGGCGTACTCGTTCCAACGCCGGCGAAAGGCCGGCTGCGCATCGGTGGCCTTGGGAAAATACGCCCACTCGTCTACGAGGCCGGTGGCGCGGTTCACCAGCACTTCGTAGCGGTTGTCGGGCGTGACGCCCACTTTATTGAAGGTCATGCCCAGCACGTCGGCCGGGGCCCCGTCCATCGTTTTGCCCTCGCCCTTGTACGTAAGGTTCACGCCCGGGTCTTCCAGCTTAAATGGCATCACCAGCCAGTACGAATTGTTGACCCACGCGGGGTAGAGGCCGTCGAGTACTTTTTGGCCGGTTGGCGACGCCGAAATGTCCTTCCCGCGGCTATACACGTGACCCTGCTTAGTGTTCAGGTTATAATTGGCCACCAGCGTGTCCTGCTCCCAATGAAAATCGCCGGTCTTCTTGTCCCAAATCTGGTACTGGCCGCCAAAGAAATCCCAGGCCAGGTAGCGGGTGTTGTTATAGGCATCGGTGCCGCCCATGGCGGTCATCACGCGGTCGGCCACGGCCGTGGCCTTGGGGTCGGCGCTGTTGGCAGAGCAGCCCAGCAGCAGCGCGCTGCCCGCAACTGCCGCAGCTAAGTGCAAAAACGAAGGAACGAAGCGCATGGGATAGACGGAAAAATGGTTAATCCACGGCCCACAGCTTTGGCAGGCAGTCTGGGCCCCAGGGCGTTGGGGCCCGCTAAAGGTAGCCGTTTTTTGCCTTGTAACGGTTGAGCCTCCGGGCCCCCGGCTACCGCGCCTCCAAGCCTACTACCTTGGCCGCCAGCACGGCCAAATCCAGGCCATCAAACGTGCCCGACGACATTAGCAGCAGGTTGGTATCGTCCCACGGCTGGGCGTGGAGGAATTCGGCCAGCTCGTGGCTGTCGGTGATGACGCGCAGGTCGGGGCGCTGGAAGGCGGCCGCCACGGCCGCGGGCGGCAGCGGGGGCAGGCGCTTGTGCTCCAGCACGTGGGGGTTGAAGTACACCACCGCCACGTCGGGCGCGTCGAAGCAGTGCGCGTACTGCGGCAGGAAGTCGGGGTTGAGCGAGCTGAAGGTGTGCAGCTCCAGGCAGGCCACCAGCCGCCGCTGCGGAAACTGCTGCTTCAGGGCCCCCGCGGTGGCGCGCAGCTTGCTGGGCGCGTGGGCGAAGTCCTTGTACACCACCGACGTGGCCCCGCGGGCCAGCAACTCCAGCCGCCGCGCCGCGCCGGGGAACGAGGCCACCGCCCGGTAAAAGTCCTTGCCCTTGATGCCCAGCTGCTTGCACACCTCGCGCGCCGCCGAAATGTTGCGCAAGTTGTGCTCGCCAAACACCTGAATCGGCACCTCCTCGTCCTTCTTGGTCAGCAGAAACGTCTGGCCGTCGCGCACCACGTTCTCGTGGGGCCCGTAGCCGATGTAGGTCACGCTGGAGTTGGTGGGCACGGCGATGAGCTGGGTCTGCTCGTCGTCCTGGTCGTAAATCAGCACGCCCGATTTGGGCGTCATGTCGGCGAAAATGCGGAACTGCTCGCGGTAGATTTCCTCGGTCGGAAACACGTTGATGTGGTCCCAGCTGATGCCCGAAATTACCCCGATGTGGTGCTGGTAGAGGTGGAACTTGGGCCGCCGGTCCACCGGTGACGACAGGTACTCGTCGCCCTCGATGATGATGACCGGCGCGTCGTCCGTCAGCTGTACCATCAGGTCGAAGCCCGCCAGCTGGGCCCCCACCGCGTAGTCGAACTTGCGGCCATAAAACCGCAGCACGTGCAGGATGCAGGCCGTGATGCTGGTTTTGCCGTGCGAGCCGCCGATGACCACCCGTTGCTTGTCGCGGCTGGCCTCGTAGATGTACTCGGGAAAGGAATAGATTTTCAGGCCCAGCTCCTGGGCCCGGCGCAGCTCGGGGTTGTCGGGGCGGGCGTGCATGCCCACAATCACGGCGTCGAGGTCGGACGTGATGCGGGCCGGGTCCCAGCCCTCCTGCGAAGGCAGCAGGCCGGCGGCGGCCAGGCGGCCCCGGGCGGGCTCAAAAATCTCGTCGTCGGTGCCCGTCACGTGGGCCCCCTGGCGGTGCAGGGCCAGCGCCAGGTTGTGCATGATGCTGCCGCCCACGGCGATGAGGTGCAAGCGCTGCGGCGCGGAATCGGAAGAAGCTAAATTGGTCATGCGAAGAAAAGGAGCGAGCGGGCCAACGGCCGGGTTCGGGGCCGCGAAAGTACAAAAACTGCCCGCCAAACCGGGCCCGGGGCCCCGGCCGAACATGATTTTATGAGCCGGTTTACCCCCTTCCGGGGTTAGCTTTGTTATTCAGGCTCGCCGTAGTTTTTGCCAATTTCCTGGCGTTTATTTACAATTGCTTCATTATCACATGCCAGACGAAATGGACGACCGCGTCAAGCAATCCGCTGCCCGCGCCAAAGCCGCTTGGGCGGGGCGCGGCACCAGTGGACAGCCGTTCCAGGCCAGCGCCGCCGGCAAGCTGCCACCCCAGGCCCTGGAGCTGGAGGTGGCCGTGCTCGGGGCCCTGATGCTGGAAAAAGACGCCCTCACGTCGGTCATCGACATCCTGCGCCCCGAAAGCTTTTACAAGGATTCGCACCAGCGCATTTTCAAGGCCATCATCAGCCTGTTCGACAAGTCGGAGCCCATCGACCAGCTCACCGTGGTGCACGAGCTGCGCGAGTTGGGCGAGCTAGAAGCCTGCGGCGGTGCGTTTTACGTGGCCGGCCTCACGATGAAGGTGAACTCGGCGGCCAACGTTGAGTTCCACGCCCGCATCATCACGGAAGCCGCCATCAAACGCGAGCTGATCCGCATTTCCAGCGAAATCCAGCGCGACGCCTTCGAGGACACGACCGACGTGTTTGCCCTGCTCGACCAAACCGAGCAGTCGTTGTTCGAGGTGTCGGAGTCGAACATTCGCAAGAACTTCGACGACATGCGCAGCCTGATGGGCAAGGCCATCAAGGAGCTGGAAGAAAAGAAAAACCAGAAGGATGGCCTCACCGGCGTACCCTCCGGCTTTACGGCCCTCGACCGCGTGACCAGTGGCTGGCAACCCTCTGACCTGGTGATTATTGCGGCCCGGCCAGGCATGGGAAAATGTCTCGGAAAAGGCACAAAGGTGCTGATGTTCGACGGCAGCCTGCGCAAGGTGGAAGACGTGCGCGAAGGAGAGCTGCTGATGGGCGACGACTCGACCCCGCGCCGGGTGAAGAGCATTGCCCGGGGCCGCGAAAACATGTACTGGGTGCGCCAGAACAAGGGTGACGACTACCGCGTGAACGAGAGCCACATCCTCTCGCTCAAACGCTCGCGCAACGAGGGCCCCCAACGCCACGGCGACGTGCTGAACATTGAAGTGCGCGACTACCTGGCCCGGGGCCCCAAGTTCCGCTCCAACTATAAGGGCTACAAAGTGGCCGTGGAGTTTGCCGAAAAAACCTTGCCCATCGACCCGTATTTCCTGGGCGTGTGGCTGGGCGATGGGTCGTCGAACGACTGCCGCATCACGGGGCAGGACGCAGAGATTATTGATTACCTGCACGAATACGCCGCCGACCTGAACATGCAGGTGACGGTAGGTGTGGCGGCCAACCGCTGCAATAGCTACGGCATCACGCGCGGGCAGCAGGGCGGCAGCCTGGCCCAGTTCTCGGTGCAGGACGAGCTGCGCCAGCTGGACGTGCTGGGCCGCAAGCACATCCCGCAGCGCTATCTGGTCAACTCAACTGAAAACCGCCTGCGCCTGCTGGCCGGCCTCATCGACAGCGACGGCCACCTGAACGTGGTGAGCAACGGCTACGAAATCACGCAGAAAAACGAGGCCCTGGCCCGCCAAATCAAGTTTTTGTGCGACTCGCTGGGCTTCCGCACGTCGCTGACGAAAAAGCGGGCCGTTATTACCAGCATCGGCTACGTGTGCGACGTGTGGCGCGTGCGTTTCTACGGCGACCTCGACCGCGTGCCGGTGCGCGTGGCCCGCAAAAAGGCCAACCCCTGGGCCTCGCCCGTGGACTGGCGGATGACGGGCATCACGGTCGAGTTCGATAAAGTCGATGATTACTACGGCTTTGAGATTGACGGCAACCGCCTGTTCCTGCTCCAGGATTTGACGGTGACGCACAACACGGCATTCGTGGTGTCGGCCATGCGCAACGCGGCGGTGGAGTTTAAGCGGCCGGTGGCCATTTTCTCGCTGGAAATGTCGTCGTTGCAGCTCGTCAACCGCCTCATTTCGGCCGAGGCAGAGTTGGATTCGGACAAGATTAAGAAGGGCACGCTAGCCGACCACGAGTGGCAGCAGCTCAACCACAAGATTACCGACCTCTCGGCGGCTCCGATTTACATCGACGACACGCCGGCGCTGAGCATCCGCGAGCTGCGCACCAAGTGCCGCCGCCTGCGCTCGCAGAAGGACGTGCAGCTCATCATCGTGGACTACCTGCAGCTGATGAGCGGCAACACCGACGGGCGCGGCGGCAACCGCGAGCAGGAAATTGCCAGCATCTCGCGGGCCCTGAAGGGCATCGCCAAGGAGCTGAACGTGCCCGTGCTGGCGCTGTCGCAGCTCTCGCGCTCGGTGGAAACGCGGGGCGGCGACAAGAAGCCGCAGCTGAGCGACTTGCGCGAATCGGGCTCGATTGAGCAGGACGCCGACATGGTAATTTTCCTGTACCGCCCCGAGTACTACGGCCTCGACCAGGACGCCGAGGGCAACCCCACGCAGGGCATGGGCGAGGTTATCATCGCCAAGCACCGCAACGGCTCGCTCGAAACCGTGCAGCTCAAGTTCATCGGCCGCTTCACCAAGTTTGCCGACCTCGACAGCGAAAGCGGCGGCGGTTTCGGTGGGGGCTTCGGCGACGCGGGTGGCTACCAGCCCCAGGGCCTGCCCGCCAGCAACTTCGACGAAGAGCCCAGCGCCAATAACTTCGCGCCCAACACCATCCGACTGGGCTCAAAAATCAACGAGTCGCCAACGCCGTTCCCCAAGGGCAACCTGAACAAGTACGAGGAGCCGCCTTTTTAGAATAATCAGCTGATCCTTAAGTTTTTTATGGTACTAAAAACGGTCAGACTGAACGAAGTGAAGCATCTCTCCCGCGCCGGCAAATAATTACTGCTGCGGGAAAGATGCTTCACTTCGTTCAGTCTGACCGTTTTTGTAGCGCGCTATGGTCGTGCCTTTACGCGCTTAGTTGGTTAGGCGCTAAGTTTAGAATTCGTGGAGACAATCTCGGTGGCGACCATCGCCCTGCTGTGCTTTTTTACCTTTCTGGCCGGCTTCATCGATGCCATTGTGGGCGGTGGGGGCCTCATTCAGTTACCGGCGCTGCTGCTGCTGCTGCCCGGCGTGCCGGTGGCCACGCTGCTGGGCACCGGCAAGGTAGCCAGCCTGGCGGGCACCACCGCAGCCCTGCGCCGCTACCTGACCGGCCCTACGGCGGTGCCGCTGCGCTGGCGCACGGTGGCCGTTACGGCGCTGGTGGCGGGCGGCTTCGCGCTGCTGGGGGCTCGGGCGGTGAGCGGGCTGCACAAGGAAGCCGTGCGACCCTTGGTGCTGGCTTTGCTGGTGCTGATGGCCGGGTATACGCTGTGGCGCAAGGACTTCGGGAGCACGCACGCGCCGCGGCTGCACGGCCGCCGCGAGGTGCTGGTGGGCGTGGTGCTGGGCGCCGCCATTGGGTTCTACGACGGGTTTTTTGGACCCGGTACGGGTAGCTTGCTGCTGTTTGCCTTCGTGGGGCTGTTTGGCTACGATTTCCTGACGGCCTCGGCCTCGGCCAAGTTCGTGAACATGGCCACCAACGTAGCCGGGCTGGCCTACTTCGTGTACACGAAGCAAGTGATTTACCAGGTGGCGCTGCCGATGGCCGTGTGCAACGTGCTGGGGGCCACGTTGGGCATTCAGGTGGCGCTGCGGCGCGGTACGGGCTTCGTGCGGGTGCTGTTTCTGGTCATTGTCAGCACATTCATCCTTAAGCTAGGCTGGGAGACATTTCAGCTGCCATCAACGGCTGCACAGCCGGCAGCGCAAACGCCTCCGCCAGCAGTTCGTACGAGCGCAGCCGGTCCTGGAAGTCAGCCGTGATGGTGACGGCGATGATTTCGTCGATGCCATAGGCATCAGCCAGACGCTCGAACTCAGCCTTTACCTTCGCGGGCGTGCCGCTCACCACGCGGCCGCGGCTCTGCGCCATCTGGAATTCGTCCTCGGCTGTGAAGCGATAGGCGCGCACGTCTTCGGTGGTGGGGAAGGTGAGGCGCTCACCCTTGTTGAAGCGCAGAAGCTGCAAGTCCATGGCGGCGCGCAACTCCTGAGCTTTTTCCTCGGTGTCGGCGCAGATGGTGAACACGGCCAGGTTGGCCGCCGGGGCCCGCAGCTCGGCCGAAGGGCGGAACCGCTCGCGGTAAGTGCGCACCGCCTGGGGGCCCCCGTTGGGGTTGATGAACTGGGCAAACGTGAAAGCCGCGCCCACGTGCGCCGCAAACAGCCCGCTCTGCCCGCTGGAGCTCAGCAGCCACAGCGCTGGCTGGGTGGCTGACTGCGGAATGGCCATCACCCGCTCGTGGATGGTGTCGAGCACCTTGTCGTCGCGCAAATACGCCTGCAAGTCCATCAGCTGCTCGGCAAAGTCCTGGTCGCTGAACGTGTTGTGCGGGTTGAGGGCGTGGGCCGTGAGGCGGTCGGCCCCCGGGGCCCTCCCGATGCCTAAGTCGATGCGGCCTGGAAACAGGGCTTCGAGCAAGCGGAAATTCTCGGCCACTTTCAGGGCCGAATAGTGGGGCAGCATCACGCCGCCCGAGCCCAGGCGGATGCGCGCGGTGTGGTTGCCCAGGTGGGCTAGCAGCACCTCGGGGGCCGATCCGGCCAGCGTGCCGGTGTTGTGGTGCTCACTCACCCAGAAGCGGGTGTAGCCCAGGCGGTCGGCCAGCTGGGCCAGCTCGGTGGTTTCGAGCAGGGCCTGGCGGGCGGTGGCGCCGGGGCGAATGGGCGATTGGTCAAGGACGCTGAGGCGAAGGGAAGCAGCCATAAGATGGGGCTTGGGGGAGGGGGATAAGCGCAACAAACACCCCCACCAGCACGGTAGTTCGCCGTGGCCAGCGCGGGGCCCCTACAGTTGCTAAACGCCAATGGCTTGGCCCCGGGCCCGCGCGGCCGGGCCTTCAGCGTTGGCATCGCCTGGCCGCGGGCCCTACTGGCCCTTGATGTAAAAGGGAATATTGCCCGTGGCCACGTTGCCGTGGCCATCGGTGGTGTAGAGGAACAGGCGGTAGGCCCCCGCCTGCGCGGGGGCCAGTACCTGCGCCTGGCCGGGGCTGGGGGTGGTCAGCAGGCCCGGCAGGGGCGCGGGGCGGCTTTCGCGGTCGCCGCCGTTTTTGAGGTCGGTGGCTTCGGGCAGCAGCTCCCAGCGGTACGTCAGGGCGTCGTGCTCAGGGTCGGCCACGTCGGCCGCGGCCAGGTAGCGCTGGCCCGCGCGCAGGTACACAGTGTCGGCGGCGGCGTGGCCGTCCAAGCGCAGGCCGGCTATGTGCGGGGCCCGGTTGCTGGGCCAGCGCCCGCTCCACAGGTACTGCATCACGTCCACCACCTCCGATTCTTGTCCGTCTTCGGTGAAAAGGCCGTACCAGGTGGGCGTGCGCTCCTGCTTTTGGCCCCACAAGAACACGTACGCGCCCAGGCAATGCGCTTGGTCTTGCAGCACCGAGGCTTCGTAGCGGCGCTGGTACACGGCTGCTTTTTGGCTGCTGGTTTCCTCAATGGCCGCTTTCCAGGGCAGCTGCTGGGATTCCCAGTGGCCGGTGGGGCCCCATTCGGTTACCAGGTAGGGGCCCGTCCACCCGGCGGTGCGCACCTGCTGGGGCAGGGTGGCCAGGCCGGCGTATGTGTTGATGGACAGCACATCCACGGCCGGGCACCGGGCCTTAATGAACGCCACTTCGCGCGGGCCCGCCCCGGCCAGCACGGTCGACGTTGGGTGGTTGGGGTCCACTTCGTGGATCATCTTGGCGATGTCGTTCACCGCGTCCCACACCTGGGGGTTTTTGTACTCCAGGTTAAGCTCGTTGCCGATGCCCCAGAGCAGCACCGCGGGGTCGTCTTTGTACTTGAGCACTTCGGTCTTTATACGTTGGAGCTGCGCCGCCACGGCCTGCGGGTCGGCGTAGTCGAAGCCGTGCCGCTCGCGGGCCACGTCCAGGCCCAGCATCACGGTCAGGCCGTTTTTGTTGGCTTCGGCCAGCACCCGAGGGGCATCGTTCGTGCCCCAGGTGCGGATGGAGTTGCCCCCGTACGCCGCAATGCGCGCCGGGAACTGCCCACCCCCGGCCCCCCGCACGAAGTAGGGCTTGCCCGCGCGCAGCAGCTCGTAGCGCCCACCGGCTTGGCGGATTTCAACCTTTACGGCCCCGCCCTTGGCTGGGGGCCGCCGCCAGGGGCCCCCCGGCCAAGCTTGCAAAAGCCAGGCCCAGGCCAGCCCCAATGATACGTTTCTTCATGGCTTCAAAAATGGTTGTCAATGGGGAATGGTACTGGCCACAGCGGCCGTCGCAACGCCTGGGGCCCCAGCAGCGGGGCCCCGGCCGGCGGATGGGAAGGCTATTGCTTGGTGATTTTGAAGCTGGTATCGAAGGCAGCGCCGGAGAGGCGAATCACGTAGAGCCCGTTCTTTAGCTCCGAGAGGTCCACGATATTTCGGGGCCCCGTGTTGCCGTAGGTGCGGCTGAGTACCTGGCGGCCTGCGGCGTCCAGCACAGTGAGGCGGTGGGCCTGGGCCCCGGCGGGCAGCTGGTAGGTGAGGCGGCCGGCCACCGGGTTGGGGTAGAAGCCGGTGGTGGCTGTGCCGGCGGGCCGACCGGCCAGCACCGTGGCCGGTACCGGGCCAAAGCCGAAGGTTTCCGTGCTCGTGATGGTGGCGTTGGTGCAGGCCAGGGGCCCCGTGCCGTTCCCGATGGATACGTACTGGCCATTGGTGCCGCGCAGCGAAACGGTACCGTCGGCATTGCCCAGCCAGTCAAATACTTCGCCGCCCGAAATGGATGGCCGGCCGCAGGTCATGGGCCCCGTGCCGTTCTCCGACGACACGTACTTGCCCTGGCTTTGCAGGGTTACCTTGGTGCCGCTGGCGGCGGCCACCAGAAAAGCTTCCGAAGCGCCGTAATCCGACCGGTTGCAGGTCATGGGCTGGGCCCCGTTTTCGCCGGATACATACTTGCCGTTGGCGCCACGCAGCCACACGGTGCTGCCCACGGGGGCCGCCGCCCCGGTGGTGCCGTTGTAGTTGCCGCCGCCGGGGTAGTTCACGAAGCTGTTCTGGTTGGGCGCCAGGGCGCTCACCACGCCGGGGTTGGGCACACAGTTGGCAAACTTGATGTTTTCCAGCACCTGCGCCAGGCCGCTGGGGCCGTCCACAATAAAGGGCGGGGTGATGCGCAGCAGGGCCGCGTTGGGGCCCGTATCGAAGCGCTTGTACGTCCAGTTGCACCAGCCTATGCCCACCGAGTTGAGGCTGGCCGCTGCGTCGTGCATCCACCCATTGGTGTTTTCGCCGGTTTCGCCCACCCAGATGGGCACGCTGTACCGGGTGCGGAAGTTCTGGAGATTACCAATGAAGCGCAGGCTGTTGGGGCCCCACCGGTCGAGGCTACGTTGTTGTCCATCAAATAGCCCGTGCCGCTGTAGCGGTGCGAGTTGTACACCAGGTTGGGCGCGTTGGCAAAGGTGAAGGGCTCCAGGTAGTTGAAGTCGTTGCCGTAGCCGTTGCCCTCAATCAGCAGCAGGTGGTTGTCGCCCTGGGCCCGCACGGCGGCGATGAGGCGCTGGAACAGGTCGTGGATGGGCGGGTTGCTGGGCACGTTGTTGGGCTCGTTGAGCAGGTCGTACATAGCCACGCGGGCGTCGTTTTTGTAGCGCGCCGCCACGGCCTCCCACAGCCGCACGGTAATGTCGCGGTACACGGGCTGGTTCCACAAATCCAGGGGCTGGAGGGCATCGGCAATGTTCACGTCGGTGCCCTGCGAGCCGGGCGCGGCGTGCAAGTCGAGGATGACGTACATGCCGTTGGCCGCGCACCAGGATAAGGTGTTGTCAATCATCCGAAAAGCCTCCAGGCTGGCCGGGTCCGTAAACAGCTGGTTGCCGTTGTACCAGTCGGTGAGGGCCCCGACGTAGGCCGCGTAGGTGGTGGTGCCGCGCAGCACGCCGTTGCGCACCGCCCGCTGGGCCGGCGTCAGAAATAGGTCGTAGTGCAGCGGCAGGCGCACGCAGTTGAAGCCTTGGCCGGCCAGGTAGTCGATGTCGGGCTTGGTAATGAAATTGTCGCGGTAGCCTTGGTAGAAGGTTTCCACGGCGGCGTCCGTCATGCCGGCGTTGTAAAGGGTCTGCTTCACCGTGCCCTGGGTTTGCTTGCCGTTGATGCCCCCCCAGGTGGGCTTCACGATGTAGCCCTCCTGCAAGGCCCAGCCGCCCAGGTTCACGCCGTTCAGCAGCACTTCCTGGTTGTTGGCGTTCAGGATTTTGGGCCCCGTGGCGTGCAAAAAGCTCTGGGCCCTGCCCACCACCGGGCCCCCAATAAAGGCCAGGAGCAGCGCCAGCAGCCGCAGCGCATCACGGAAACCAGCCAGCGGCGCGGGCAAATGAAAACGGGTAGTAGCGTGGCGCATAGCGGCAGAAGGTTGAGGTTGGCAGAAGGATGGAGCGGGGTGGTTGCGTGGATGGAAGCAGCTTAGGAAGTCTGAAAATTTAAAATTGAACGTCATGCTGAGCTTGCCGAAGCAGCGCTACTGCTCAACCAATTAGGATTACTGCCGCGGTAGAGATGCTTCGGCAAGCTCAGCATGACGTTCTGACCATATAGTTGACCGGCAGCCGGCCCAGGGGCCCCGGCCAGCAAGCCAAGGCCCACCGCCGGCTGCCCCAACCGGAGCAGCCGGCGGTGGGCCAGCGCAGGGAAAAAGCTTACTTATACTGGTAGTAGCGCACGTAGTCCACCGTCATCTGCTGGGGGAACACCGTGGAGGCGTCGGGGTTGCCCAGAAAATCGCCGCCCACGGCCACGTTCATCACCAAGAAGAAGGGGTTGTTAAACGGGTAGATGGGCGCGTCGCTGGCCGTGAACGTGTAGTACAGCGTGCCATCAAGAAAAAACCGCATCTTGTCCTGGCTGCGCACCACGCTGAAGGTGTGGAAATCGTCGGCGAAGCTGGCGTTGTTGGGCAGCGTAACCGGCTCGATGCCCTTGTACTTGTGGGCCCCAGCGGCGTCGGGGTAGTGCATGGTTGAGAGGATCTTATCCGGGGCCTGGCCGCGCAGCTCCATGATGTCAATCTCGCCGCACTTGGGCCAGTTGTTCTGGTCAATGTCGGAGCCCAGCATCCAGATGGCAGGCCAGATGCCCTGGCCCTTGGGCAGCTTGGCCCGCACGTCAATGCGCCCAAACTTGAAGTCCTGCTTGCCCTTGGTCAGCATCCGGGCCGAGGTGTAGTCGCGGCCCCCTTGGGACTGCTTCTTGGCCTGAATAACGAGGTTGCCCCCGCTCAAGGCGGCGTTTTCGGTCGAGTTGGTGTAGTACTCCAGCTCGTTGTTGCCCCAGCCGTTGTTGCTGCCCAGGTCGTAGCCCCACTTGGTGGGGTCTATCGCGGCCCCGTCAAACTCATCGCTCCACATCAGCTCCGTGTACTGGGCGTAGTCCCGGGCCTCGGCGTTGACGGCCGCCGGCGTGGGCGTTACGGGCGTCGCGGGCGTGGGCGGTACCGGGGTAGGGGCCGGGGCCGACTTGTTTTCGGTGCAGGCCCCCAGGCCCAGGGCCAGCACAAAGCTGGCCCGGAGCAAATGGCGGCGCGAAGGGAAGTTTTTCATAAAATCAAAGCAGCGCAGTGAGTGAGTGGGCAGCAGCGCCAGCTATTTAGCCACCAGTTTGAACTGGAAAATGGTGCCCGCGGTGGGCTTGCCCGCCCGCAGCACCATGTGCGTGGCGTCGATGCTGATGATGCGGTAGGTCAGGTCGGGGGCGTCCGTCACCCCGATGAACGTGCCGGGTTTCTGGAACTCAAACATGGCGATGCCCGGCCCCACCGAGGAGCCAAACGTGAAGGTGGACGTGCCCGAGCGCGGCGCGGAGCAGCCCCCCGTATTACCAGCCACAAAGGTCTGGTCCTTGGCGTTGTACGTATAAAGGTTCGCGTTGGAAAAGGTAAATTCGTCGTCGGCCTGGCAGGCCGGCAGGCTGCCGGCCGGGCCCCCTGCGTAGTAGCCGTCGGGGCTGGCGTCGCTGGGGCCCACTACAATGGGCGCCGCCACGGTGTTGTCCAGCACCCAGGTTTTGGAGGAGCCGCCCGTGAGCAGCAGCTTCACCGCGTCGGTCACCGGGGGCAGCACCAGGTCGGTCTGGGCCGAGACGCCGGTGCCGCCCCGGCCCGAGGTGGTCAGCTGCACCTTAACGGTGCCCCCGGTGGCGTACACGTGCGTCACGGTCTGGCCCGTGCCCCGCGTGCCGTCCCCAAAGTCCCACTCGTAGAAAGCGGCATCGGTGGCGGTGCTGGTGAACGTAACCGACGTGGTGAGGCCCACCGCCATGGGTGCGGACGCGGTGAAGGTGGCCGTCGGCACGGGGCCGTCCAGCTGCCCTTTGTCGTTTTTATCGCAGGAGGCCAAGAGTAGCGGGCCGGCCAATAGGGCCCAGGCCGCCTTGTTCCAGGTATATTTCATATTAGTTCAGGCTGAATAGTCGTGGAGGAAGGGCTAGTAGCCAGGGTTTTGCACCAAGCCGGGGTTGGTGTCGATTTCCGACTGCGGTATGGGCAGCACCAGGTTGTTCTGGGTCGGAATGCCGTGCACGTTGGAGGTAACGCCCCGGAGCGTGGCTGCCTGCTGCGTCATGCGCGGAATAAAGGCGTGGTCCGTCAGGGTGGGGTACAGGGTGCCGGCGCGCTTCATGTCGAACCAGCGGTCGAACTCAAACGCCAGCTCGTACTTGCGCTCCCGCAGCACGAGGTTGGTGAAGTTGGCGCTGGCCGCCGTCAGGTCGTGGGCCGCCGAGGGCGCGTTGTAGTCGAGGCCGAACGAGCGGCGGCGCACCTTGTTGATGGCCTCCAGGCCCTCCGGGGTGGGCCCCACGGCCTCGGCTACAATCAGGTACATTTCGGCCAGGCGCAGCACGGGCACGTTCAGGCCCGAGTCCCAGATGTTGGTGCCTACTTTGCCCACGAACCACTTCTTGCAGTTGTAGCCAAACGGCGAGCCGGTGGCCTTGGCGGCGGCTTTGCTGCCGTCGGGGTAGGTGTCGCCGGGCGACCAGATGGTGGCCGTCTTGCGGGTATCGCCCGTCTCGTAACCGGCCACGAAGTCGGGGTCCGGAATGTTGAAGCCGTAGCCGCTGCCGGGCGTCTGGTTGGCGCCCCGGGGCCCAAAAACTCGTTCATGGCCGAGCCCACTTGGTTGCGGTCGTACTGGTTGCGGCCGCTCACGTACTGGATTTCAAAGAGTGACTCCTTGGCGTTGTTGTTGTTATTCTCAATCTTGAAGTTGTCGGCGTAGCTGGCCCACATGGTCTTGCCCGAGTTGTTGATGACCTCGCGGGCCCGCTGGGCGGCCTCCGTTTTCTTGCCTTCGGTGATGTACACCTTGGCCAGCAGGCCCGTGGCGGCCCACTTGGTGGCCCGGCCCAGGTCTTCGCCGCTGTACGAAGGCGGCAGGTTGCCGATGGCATCGGTCAGGTCCTGCTCAATCTGCTTGTACACGTCGGCCGCCGGCGAGCGGGGGATGTTCACGGCCGCTGGGCTGGTGGGCGGGGCCGTAAACAGGGGCACGTCGCCGTAGGCCCGCACCAAATCGAAGTACATCTTGGCCCGCAGGAACTGCGCCTCGCCGATGCAGCGATTCTTGATGGCCGGGTCGATGTTGGCGATGTCCGGCACTTTCTGGATGACGATGTTCGCCCGCTGGAGCGCGATGAACGAACCGCCCCAGAGCCGGGTGGCGATGAAGTTAGTGGTCGGGATGCTGAAGGCTTCGAGCTGCTTGAACTCGATGCCGTCGTTACCGTCGTCGCCGCCCGTGCTGGAGATGTCCGCCCAGATGTCGAAGGCCCACTGGGCCGCGTTGTACTGCCCTTCTTTGGTCAGCTCGCTATAGGCGGCCGTCACGGCCTGGATGGCATCCTGCTGGCTTTGGTAGAAGTTGACGTCGGTGATCTGGTCGGCCGGGGCCTCGTCCAGAAACTTGGCCGTGCAGCCGCCCAGCAGCCCGAGCGTGAGCAGAAAGGCCCCGCACGTAAATTTTGAAATAGTCATGACGCGATAAGTGGAAAGTAGAGAGAATTAAAACCCGATGTTCAGGCCGGCTAGGAACACGCGCGTTTGCGGGTAGATGCCCAGGTCGACGCCGCTGGCGCTCACCTCCGGGTCGAAGCCGGCGTATTTGGTGAGCGTCACCAGGTTCTGGGCCGTGACGTACACGCGCAGCTGCGAGGCCGAGATGCGGCTCAGGATGGTGCTGGGCAGCGTGTAGCCGAGCGTCAGGTTTTTGAGGCGCACGTAGGAGCCGTCCTCGATGTAGTGGGTCGATACCCGCAGGTTGTTGTTGGGGTCGCCCACAATGGCGCGGGGCACGTCGTTGCTGGTGCCGGTGCCGGTCCAGCGGTTCAGTACGTTGGTGGTGCCGTTGGTGGTGCCGTACAGGGCCCCCTCCGTGATGTAGCGGTTGAGGTTGTAGACGTCGTTGCCTTGCACGCCCTGGATGAAGAAGCTCAGGTCGAAGCCCTTGTAGCCCAGGGTGTTGGTCAGGCCAAAGGTGTAGTTTGGGTTGGGGTTGCCAATGAAGGTGCGGTCAGCATCGGTAATCACGCCGTCGCCGTTCAGGTCCTTAAACTTGATGTCGCCGGGGGCGGTGCCCGCGTTCTGGTAGTTATTCGCCTTGGCCGTGCCCGCTAGGGCCCCGGCGTTCAGGGCGGTCAGCTCTTCCTGGCTCTGGATCAGGCCATCGGCTACGTAGCCGTAGAAGGCGCCGAAGGCCTGGCCCGCGTCGTAGCGCACAATGGTACCGCTCAACGAGCCCAGGCCGTTGTAGGGAATGCCGGCGCCCAACGAGACGAGGCGGGTTTTGTAGGCCGATACGTTGAAGGTGGTCGTCCAGGTGAGGCCCCCGCCGGAGCCCACGAAGTTGTGCGACGTGAGCGAGAAGTCGATGCCCCGGTTGTAGGCGCTGGCGGCGTTGGCGTTAACCGACTCGTAAGTGCCCGACACAAGGGAGGGCGGCACGGGCGCAATCAGGTTGGGCGAATTGCGGTTGTAGAGGTCGATGGTGGCCTCCAGGCGGTTGCCGAGGAAGCCCATTTCCAGGCCGATGTTGGCCTGGTCGTTGTATTCCCAGCGCAGGTTCGGGTTGGCCAGGCGCGTGGGGGCCCCACCCGTGTTGATGGTACCGTCCGGCCCGAAGGGGTACACAGCGCCGAAGTTGATGGAGTACAGGTAAGCGAAGCGACCGGCGTTCAGCTCGTTGCCCACGCGGCCGTAGCCGGCGCGCAGCTTCAAGTTGCTGATGGTGTTGCTGCCCTTCAGGAATTCTTCTTCCGAAATGCGCCAGCCCGCCGATACGCTGGGGAAGAAGCCAAACTTGTGGCCGGGCTCGAAGCGCGAGGAGCCGTCGTAGCGGGCCGTGGCCTGGAATATGTACTTGCCGGCGTAGTCGTAGTTGAGGCGGCCGAAGTAGCTGGCCAGGTGGCGAGCGGGGTCAATGGTGCCGGCGTTGGCCAGCAGCGTGTTGATGGGCCCCACGTTGATGGTTTGCAGGTCGTTGCGCAGGTAGCCCGTGCGGTAGGCTTCCACGTTGCTGTAGTTGAACTCCTGCGCCGACTGGCCCACCAGCAGCGTTACGTGGTGCTTGTCGGCAATGGTGCGGTCGTAGGTGGCCGTGTTCTCAATCAGGTAGCTGGGCGAGTAGCCGGCCGTAGCGCCCGCGCCGGCTGTGATGTAGCGCTGGGTGTAGCCGGCCAGCTCGGGGCCCTTGGGCGAAAACTGGTTGAAGTTCTCAAACACCAGGTCGGCCCCCACGTTGGTGCGGAAGCGCAGGCCCTTGAGGGGCTCCAGCTCGGCGTAGAACGTGGTAGTGGCCCGGTTCCGGGTGAACTTCTGGTTAGCTCGCTGGGAAGTCGCCAGCGGGTTTTCCTCCGTAAAGTTGTCCATGGCGCTGTTGGGCTGGTACCAGTAGCCATCGGGCCGGTAGGGCTGCACAGTGGGCGGAATGCGCAGCAACTGCTGCACCCCGCCGTACTCGCCGTCGTTGCTCGTAATCTGGCGGTCTTCCAAGTGGCTGAGCGCGATACTGTTGCCGATCTTAAAAATCCGGCTCAGCTGCACGTCGCCGTTGGCACGGAGCGTAAAGCGCTCAAATTTAGAGCCTACGATCACACCATCCTGTTGAAAGTACGTGCCCGACAGCGCGTAGCGGGCTTTCTCGCTGCCGCCGGTGGCTGAAAGCGAGTAGTTCTGGATTTTGGCACGGCGGAACATCAAGTCCTGCCAGTCGGTGCCCTCGCCCAGCGCCGCCGGGTCGCGCAGCTTGTCCAATGCAATGGGCTGGCCGGCCGCAATGCGGGCCTCGTTGTTGATGACGGCATACTGCTCGGCGTTGAGCAGGTCCAGCCGCCGGGCCACGGACTGAATGCCGCGGTAGCCGTCGAAGTTGACGTTGGTTTTGCCCGCCTTGCCCCGCTTGGTGGTGATGAGCACGACGCCGTTGGCCGCCCGCACCCCGTAGATGGCCGTAGCGGAGGCATCTTTCAGCACGTCAATCGTTTCGATGTCGTTCGGGCTAATGGCGCTGAGCTGGCTGTTGCCGTTATCGGGCAGCGGGAAGCCGTCGACCACGTACAGCGGGTTGTTGTTGCCGGCCGACGTTATGCCGCGGATCCGCACCGACGTACCGGCCGCGCCGCCGGGGGCCCCCCCGTTGGAGGTGATGGTGACGCCCGAAACCTTGCCCTGAATGGCCTGGGTAGCATCGGCCACCGGTTGGCGCACCAGCTCGGCCCCATTGACGGACGAGATGGCGCCCGTTATGCTGCCGCGCTCTTGGGTGCCGTAGCCCACCACCACCACTTCGTTCAGCGCGGCCACGTCGGCCACCAGCGTAACGTTGAGCGGGTTGCGGGCGCTGGAGACGGCCACTTCCTGCCGAACAAAACCCACGTAGCTGAACACCAGGGTACCGCCTTCAGGGGCGTCGAGCGTGAATTCGCCGTTGGCATTGGTGCTGACGCCCTGGGCAGTGCCCTTGACGAGCACCGTTACCCCGGGCAAGCCGTCGCCGTTGGCTTGGGTTACTCGGCCCGTAACGGTAAAGGGCGGCCGCTTGAGTGCCGCGTGTTGCGCGTGGCCCGGGGCCCCCAGCGCAACCGGGGTGGCCAGGGCCGGGAGCCCACAAACGGCCAGCAGGGCCGCTTTGCGGAGGGTAGGAAAGTAAGGGTGTGGATGCATAGAAGTGGTAAAGAGGGAATGGATGGGAGCGGAGAAGGCAGATGCTACACAATCGTTTGGTTATGTGGAGCTAAGCGCGAGTAGAGTGTAGGTTATTTGCTATGAAAATAAACAATCGATTGCGTTTAGTATTTTTCAGTGAGGGCTTATCGGCGACAACATCCGGCGCGCTAGCAATTGAAGGCTGGCAGCGGCCTGCTTCACCGTGGCAAGCGGCGCTACCCGGCCCATTGTCGGCTACACTAATCGAAACCGATAGCACCCTCTTGCTAGCAAACCCAGTAACAGCTCCTGAGCAATAATTGCGCAGCTAACAGCACTTAGCGCTTCCCAAAGGTATTCGAGGTTGTTTTAAATGCGCAACCCAAAAAGTGCCTTGCGGGGCAGTACGGGGCTATTTATTGCTTGGTGCACACGCGCCTTGTACGCTTACTGCACACGTAAGCCACCGCGTTATGCCGTTTAAAAGCCGTGCGCCGCGCATAAGCGATTGGTGAAAAAAAGCTAAAAAACAATTACCAAAGGCCGGTTTTTTTTAATAAACCTGCGGCGCGTCTGGTGGCCATTTGCTGAACCGCCCCGCTAGTGTTGGCCTGGGGCCCGTCACGCTTCGTCTTCCACCAGGTCTTCGCTAGCGCTTAGCAGTACCTGGGTCCAATCCTCGTGCTCGTCGTAGTCGGGCGCGGCGCGCCGGCGGCGCATGGCGTCCACCACTTTCTGGTTGAAACTCCAGCAGGTAGCCTGCCGCAAATCCAGGAGCTGGCTCATCTCGGCCACGGAATAGTGGCCCTGGTGGGTGTGCAATAGGAACACCGCGTACAGGGCCTTCACGGCTGAAAACTTGCACTTTTGCAACAGCGTGTAGGCGGTGGCTGACTCCACGTAGCGGCAGCGCGTGCACCGCCGCGCGTGCTGCTCGCGGCCGTCGCAATACCGGCCGTGGCCGCACTTGCGGCACTGGTAGCCATCGGCCCACTTCAGGCCCGCCAGGTACACCAGGCAGGCGTCCTTGTCGGGGTAAATTTGGCTGAACTCGCCGAAGTTCATTTCCTGAGCGATGACGCGCGCGGCTTGCGCATGGTGCAGGTCGGCCTGCAGGTCGGTGTTGAGCTTGGCAATGGCCGCCGATTGAAGCGAGAGCAGGCCGTTGGCTTCGAGCAGCTCCCGGTTCTGCGCCGCAATGGTTTCGCCCTTGTGCTTGATTTCCTGGGTGCGCTGGGCCACCAGAACCTCCAGCTCGGAGTTGAGCCGGTCCTTCAGCACTTCGTTTTGGTGGAGCTGCTCAACGAGCAAGCTTTGGGCCACCTGCTCGCGGCGCAGCTGCTCCACCAGCCGCTCCTGGGCCCCAATGGTATCGTCCTTGATGGCCTTAATTTTTTCCCCCAAGGCGTATGACAGCACCACCACCTCGGCCACGAAGGCCATGTTGAGGCTGTACACCGTGAACGTATTGGTGAGGGCGTCGATGCCCAGCTTGCGCAAAATCAGGAACAGCAGGCTGGCGGACACCAGGGCCTGGGCCAGCAGAAACAAGCGCGCCGGCCGAAACCCGAGCTGGTAGGCGCGCACGGCCTCGTAATAAATAAGCCCGTAGGGCAGCAAATACAGCCAGAAGCCCAGGCCCGACCGCACCCATACCGCATCGGCCAGCAGCAGGATGGCGCTGCCCAGCACCACGGCCCGCACCGCGGGGTCGAAGCGCGGCAAGCGCAGGGGCGCGTCGAGGAAGTAGCGGGCGTAGTAGCTGAAGGTGAGCAGCAACAGGATGGGGGCCCCGGCAATGATGGCCTGGTTGAGCCAGGGCAGCTCGGGCCAGAGGTACTGGAAGCCCAGGCCATCCTCGGAGAGAAACAGCAGGCCGCAGCTGAGCACGTACAGCACGTAGCGCAGGTGGTTCTGGTCCTGGGTCAGCAGGTAGATGAACAGGTTGTACACCACCATGATGAGCAACACCCCGTAGAAAAGCCCCAGCAGGCCGTACTCGGTTTGGAAATGGCCGGCCAGCAGCTCCTCGGTGCGCAGCTGGCTGAGGAAGCTGGTTTTGGAGTTGGATTGCAGCCGCAGGTAAAACACCTCCGTGCGGCCCGGCACCAGCGGCAGCCGGAACAGGTAGTTCTTGTAGTGAAAGTGGCGGCTATAAAAGGGCGCGTCGGCCCCCGTGTGCCGCTGGCTGCCGGGGCCGTAAAAAGTAACGTCGTTGATGTGGGAGTCGAACAACTCCAAGTACCAGTGGCGGCTGGTCGAATCCTGGTTGCTCACCGGTAGCCGCACCCAGTACGCGGCCCCCACGTGCTGCATGCTGCTGGCCGTGCGGGCCCCCAGCACGAAGCGGCGGGCATTGGCGGGGCGCTGCACGTCGGCCAGGGTGAGGGTGCCGGTGGGGTCTTCCAGTATGCTAAAGAAGCTGGGCGTCACCATGATATCGTTAACGGCTGCGCGGGTGCACAGCGTGTCGCTGGCCGGGGCCCCGTAGCCGGCGCGGGCCAGCCCGAGCAGCAGCCAGCAAGCCCAGGCCACGCAGAGCCGGGGCCCCAAGGGCCGGCGCGGGAGGAGGGAGGTAGTCAAAACCCTGAATGTTAGGATAAGCAAACGATTGCAAGATACCCCTGGGGCCCCAAACGCAGGGTTTGGGTGAGGGATTGCCCGGGCCGGTTGACGGCGCAAAATGGCTAGGCCAAAAAAAGCGCCGGGCCCTGAGGGCCCGGCGCTTTCCACGCAATGAATAGCGCCAGAGGTTGAGGCGCTACTCGTTGCCGCCCAGGCCGGGGGCGGCGTTGCCCTGCACGCCCTGCACGTTGGGCACACCCATTTTCTCCTCGCGCTTGCGCTGGTACTTGTCGAACTGCGCGGGCGTGAGCACGTCTTTCAATGCGGCGAGGCGCGACTCGCCCACGTTTTCGACCAGCCCCTTGAGCTTGCCCGGGTCGTTGCGGTTGCGGGCGCGGGCATTTTCCACCGCCGCCACGCTGCGCTGGTTGATGACGCGCACCTTTTCAGTTTGCTGGGGCGAGAGGCCCAGGTTCTGCTGCATGTTGGTGGTGAGGGCGTTGGCCCGGGCCTCGGCGTTGGCCGGGGCCGTGCCGGGCGCTGGGGCCCCGGCAGGTGCGCCGCGGCGGGGGCGTCCGGAACCGGGGTTTTGGTTTTGGTGGTAGGCTGGCCGTCGGCCTTGGCTTTGGTTTTGACCACGGCCTGGGCCTGGGCGGCCGGCAGGGCCAGGGCCCCCAGCGAGGCCAGCAATAAGAAGCGCTTCATAACAATAGGATAAGAAGGACAAATGGGGCCCCGGCGAAAACCCGGGACCTGGCCCGAAAGTGTAAATATCGGGCCAAAAACCGGCCGCTGGTCCGGGCCGGGGCTCTCGGGGACCCCCACCGCCTGCTGCCCGCGCCCCCGGGGCGCACTAAAATGGGGCCCGACGTAACCTTTGGGCCCCGCTTTCCATACTAACCTGCATGAAACACACGCCCGCCCTGCCCGCCCCCGATTCGTTCCCGTCTTCTTCGAGCAACTGGCTGCTGGCCGCCGGCCTGGGGGCCGCCGCCGTGGCCGCCACGCTGTGGGCCAACCGCCGCGGCAGCTACGAGCTCACGGGCCGCGTGGTGCTCATCACCGGCGGCTCGCGCGGGCTGGGCCTGGTGCTGGCCCGCCAGGCGGTGGTGGAAGGGGCCCGGGTGGCCATCTGCGCCCGCGACGAGGCCGAGCTGGAGCGTGCCCGCCAAGACCTGGTTTCCTACGGCGCGGCCGCGGCCGACGTACTCACGCTGGCCCGCGACCTCACCGATGCCAACGAGGTGCGCACCATGGTGGCCGAGGTGGAGAACCGCCTGGGGCCCGTGGACGTGCTGGTGAACAACGCCGGCATCATCACCGCCGGCCCGCTCGACAACATGGAGCTGCGCGACTTTGAGGACTCGATGGACACGCACTTTTGGGCCCCCCTGCACGCCATGCAGGCCGTGCTGCCCAGCATGCGCCGGCGCGGCGCGGGCCGCATCGTCAACGTGTCGAGCCTGGGCGGCAAGGTGGCCATTCCGCACATGGTGCCGTACAGCGCCAGCAAGTTTGCCCTCGTGGGCCTGTCGGAAGGCTTCCGGGCCGAGCTGCGGCAGGAAGGCATCCGCGTGACCACGGTGTGCCCCGGGCTGTTGCGCACCGGTAGCCAGGGCCAGGCCGTGGTGAAGGGCCAGCACAAAAAGGAGTTCGCCTGGTTCAGCATCGCCGATGCGCTGCCCGGCTTCTCGATGGACGCCGAGCAGGCCGCGCGCCAAATCTGGAACGCTACCCGGCGCGGCGACGGCGAAATTATCCTCTCGCTGCCGGCCAAGTTCCTGGCGGGCTTCCACGGCATCCTGCCCGGCATCACCACCGACGTGCTGAGCTGGATGAACCGCGCCCTGCCCGCCACCGGCGAGAGCGAGGCCGCCAACGAACGCCGCCGCGGCTACGAAAGCGAGTCGGCCCTCACCCGCTCGCCCCTCACCGCCCTCACCCGCAAAGCCGCCCGCGCCAACAACGAGTTGGGCTAGAGCCCCAGCGCCGGGGTGGCTGGCTCTTCACAGGCTGCCCGCTAATCGTTGCGCCGGTAGAGGGTGTTCTGGGCCCCCAACTAACGCTGCTTGGGTAGCCGGGCGGCTGGCAAAAAGCTGCTCCTCGCATAGGTTCCTTAGGCTAACTACCGGCCCGCCACGATTTCGTGCCATCTTCGCCCCATGCAATTCCCCGTTGAATTGGCCTGGGGCCCCGTGCGGTTGCCCGTGCACTTGCTCTGCGAAACGCTGGCCTACGCCCTGGGCTACCGCCTCTACACCCATCTGCGCGCCCGCACCGCCGACCGCATCAGCGACGACAGCCGGCAGTGGATTTTTGTGGGGGCCGCCGCCGGGGCCCTGCTCGGCTCGCGCCTGCTGGGCCTGCTCGAACACCCCGATTTGCTGCTGCACCCGCCCGGCGGCTGGCTCTATTACTTCACCAATAAAACCATCGTGGGCGGCTTCCTGGGCGGCCTGGTGGGGGTAGAGCTGGTGAAAAAGCGCCTGGGCATCACCGCCTCCTCGGGCGACCTGATGGTCTTTCCGCTGCTGCTGGGCCTGGGCATCGGGCGCGTCGGCTGCTTCTTCAGCGGCCTGGAAGACGGCACGTTTGGCACCGCTACTGCCCTGCCCTGGGGCATCAATTTCGGCGACGGCGTGGCCCGCCACCCCACCAACCTCTATGAAATTCTGCTGCTGGGGTCCCTGGCGCTGGGGCTGGGGGCCCTGGAGCGCCGCCGCCCGCTGCCCAACGGCCGGCGCTTCGAGCTGTTCCTGGCCGGGTATTTATTGTTTCGCCTGCTGGTAGAGTGCATCAAACCCACAACGGCTTTGCCGGGGCTGGGCCTGACGGCCATCCAGTGGGCTTGCGTGGCGGGGCTGGGGTATTATGTTTGGGGCTGGTGGCGCAGTGGCACCCGGCAGCCCAGTGCGCCATTGGAAGCACAGTAGGCCGTTCGATTACTTATCGAAGCTGCTTGCTGAGAATAAAAAGATTGTCCAATAACACTGTTAAAATGGCAAATACTGCTGAAAGATTTACCTCGCTGGATGTATTTCGGGGCATGACGGTGTGTTTCATGATTATCGTGAATACCCCGGGCTCGGGAGCCGAGGCCTGGGGGCCCCTCAACCATGCCGACTGGATTGGTTTTACCCCGACAGATTTGGTTTTTCCTTCCTTCCTTTTCGCGGTAGGTAATGCGTTGAGTTTTTCCAAAGCGAAATACGAGTCGAATACCGCGTTCTTAGCCAAGGTATTTAAAAGAACGGTAATTATATTCTTGCTGGGCTACCTCATGTACTGGTTTCCCTTCTTTCACCGCGTTGATAATGAATGGGTGTTCAATTCCGTAGCAAATACCCGCATTATGGGCGTGCTACAGCGCATTGCGCTGTGCTATTTTTTTGGGTCGCTCATCGTGCATTATTGCACCCAAAAAACAGCTATTATTATTTCCGCCCTGCTCTTAATCAGCTATTGGGTATTCTTGGTGTACTTCGGCGAAGCTAGCAAGGAATACACCATGCTTGGCAACGCGGGCACTCGGCTAGATAAGTTAATTATTGGCGACGCTCACCTATACCACAAGGGCGGCGGACCAATTGCCTTCGATCCGGAAGGCTTACTAAGTACGATGACCAGTATCGTGAATGTGATTGGCGGCTTTCTGGCCGGATCCTATCTTCAAAAAAAAGGCAAGAATTACGAATCCGTGGCAATGCTCCTCGTGTGTGGCGCATTGCTAATCTGTACGGCACTTTTCTGGGGTCAGTTTCTTCCTGTATCAAAGAAAATGTGGACAAGCTCATTTTCCTTGCTCACCATTGGAATCGACTTAGCCACGTTAGGTTGTCTGATTCTAGCCATTGAAATCAAGAATATACGCTGGGGTACATCGTTCTTTCTTATTTTCGGCAGGAATCCGCTAGCCATTTATCTGCTATCGGAGCTGTTGCTGGCACCGCTCCAATTGCTGTGGGTCTGCCCAGAATTGAGCGTTTTTGATTGGATAAATCAGGTCTTTTATCAGCGAATTTTTCCCGGCTCCCTAGGCGCCTTTGTGTTTGCCATGAGCTACATGCTGCTGTGCTGGGTGGTGGCGTACATACTTGATAAGAGAAGGATTTACATTAAAATATAACCCGTTGAAATAAGCATTCGTCCGAGGAAATATTTGCGAAAAATAATTTTTGATCAAATAGTAAAGATTGTTCCATGCCTGAACGTCCCTACACCTACTACGATTTCACCATCAGCCTCTGCCCGCAGTGCTTGCGGCGCATCGAGGCCAAAATCGTTTTTGAAGACGGGAACGTGTACATGCTCAAGCGGTGCCCGGAGCACGGGCGGCAGAAGGTGCGCATTGCCACCGATGTGGAGTATTACAAGAGCATTCGCAACTACGTGAAGCCCAGCGAAACGCCGCTGCGCTTCGGTACGCCCACGCACTACGGCTGCCCCTACGACTGCGGCCTTTGCACCGACCACGAGCAGCACAGCTGCCTGACAGTGATTGAGATAACCGACCGCTGTAACCTCACCTGCCCCACGTGCTACGCCGAATCGTCGCCCACCCACGGCCGGCACCGCACCCTGGCGGAAGTGGAGGCCATGGTGGACCTGGTGGTGGCCAACGAGGGCGAGCCCGACGTGGTGCAAATCTCAGGCGGCGAGCCCACGCTGCACCCGCAGTTCTGGGAGATCCTGGACATGTGCAAGCGCAAGCCCATCAAGCACTTGATGGTGAACACCAACGGCGTGCGCCTGGCCAAGGACGAAGCCTTTGTGGCGCGGCTGGCTACTTATTCGGGAGCCTTCGAGGTGTATTTGCAGTTCGACTCGTTCCGCGAGCACGTGCTGTTGGCCATGCGCGGGCGCGACCTGCGCGAGGTGCGCCAGCAGGCCCTGGCCAATTTAAATAAATACAACCTGAGCACCACGTTGGTCGTGACGCTGCAAAAGGGCCTGAACGACGACGAGATGGGCGACATCATCGACTTCGCCCTGAAGCAGCGCTGCGTGCGCGGTGTCACGTTTCAGCCCACCCAGGGCGCCGGCCGGCTTGATAACTTCAACCCCGAAACCGACTCGTTTTCGCTCACCGAAGTGCGCCAGGGCATCATCGCCCAAAGCCCGGTTTTCACGGCCGCCGACCTGCTGCCCGTGCCCTGCAACCCCGACGCGCTGGCGATGGCCTACGCCCTGAAAATCGACGGCGAAGTCATCCCCCTCACCCGCTACGTCGACCCCGCCGACCTGCTCAGCAACGGGGGCAATACCATCGTGTACGAGCGCGACCCGCGCCTGCGCCAGCACATGCTCAAGCTGTTCAGCACCGCCAACACCGTGGACGCGGTAGTGCCCGAAATCAACCAGCTGCTGTGCTGCCTGCCCCAGGTCCAGGCCCCTAATTTGGGCTACGATAATTTGTTTCGGGTAATTATTCTGCAATTCATGGACGCTTGGAATTTTGACGTGCGGGCCGTGAAGAAATCCTGCGTACACATTGTGAGCAAGGACCTAAAAATTATTCCTTTCGAGACGATGAACATCTTCTACCGCGACCCGGAGAAGCTGGCGCGATTGGAAGAATTGCGGGCCGAGCGCACCGGCTTGGTATGACGTCGGGTATGGGGATTATTGCCGGAATTTAATTATTAATCAATCCAGGGTAATCTAAGCTAATGACCGAGCCCCAACCTCCCGTGCCCAACGGCAAATCGCCCAAAACATGGCTGATCGGCGTCAATTTAGGCTTGATGCTGCTTGTGGCAGTACTGTCGCAGGGCGAGCCGGTGGTGCTTGCTGGGACCGTGGTGGCACTCGCCGTAATCAACGGCATTGCGGCGTTTTTGATGGCGGTATCTGGTAAATTAAATTGGGTAACGGCGTTTTTGCTGTCTGCACTGCTGGTATTCATAATCGGCCTGGGCATTTGCGGCTTGATGCTGTCCAATCTGGGCGGTATGCACTAATAACTGCGCCTATTGCCGGTTCTGAAATAAATACTTCAATGGTCAAAACCAAGCCTAATTACCCTTATGCCAAGCCCCGGCACCGATCTCAAATTACCGGAATCGAAGCGCGGGCTATGGGTGCCGCTGCTGGTAAACGCCGTGCTGGTGCCGCTGCTGGGGGCCCTGGTGTACCCCGTGGCCAGCCCGGATACTGTAGCCGGGGCTCCGCACCCGCGCGACGTGGGTTACGGGATGTTTCTTTTGATGCTTGGGCTGGCTGGCGTCGATGTGGTGGCGCTGTTTATTGCTGCACTTTTGCGCCGGCCACGTTGGGTGAACGGTTTTGCTCTGGCAAGCCTGCTCGTGTTTTTGATTAGGCTGGGGTCGTGCGGCTACATGTTCACTAGCTTCTGATTAGGGCCCGGTGCGGGCTGGCACTTGGGGTAAGTGTTATCGCCGCGCTGGTTCACATGGGTTAATATGAGCTGATTTACTTACCTGAAAATAAACTAGTTTTTTTCAATAATTACGTTTTGTAACGCATGAGAATAAATACTCTTTTTCGCCTTTTTTGCGTCGCACTAAGCTTCCTGGGGCCCCGGGCTTATGGGCAGCTGAATAAGGGCGCGGCGGACTCGCTGATTGCGCGCACGGTGCCGACCAAAGCGGGTAATTTCCTGGTTGAAGATCTGCCCGCGGACCAAGGGAAAGATGTTTTTGAGATTGAGAACAGCGGCGATAAAATCATTCTGCGCGGTAACAACGCCGGCGTAATTGGCTCGGCGCTTTATTATTACCTGCGGGAATATGCGCACTGCCAAATTACCTGGAACGGCGTGAATCTGCGCTTGCCGGCCGTGCTGCCCCGCGTTCCGGCGAAGGTGCACAAGGCCACGCCGTACACGTACCGCTATTATTTAAATTATTGCACCTACAGCTACAGCATGAGCTGGTGGGACTGGGCGCGCTGGGAAAAGGAAATTGACTGGATGGCGCTGCACGGCATCAACATGCCGCTGGCCATTACCGGGCAAGAGTACGTGTGGCAGCAGGTGTACCAGGACATGGGTTTTACCGCCGATGATTTACAGGGCTTTTTCAGCGGCCCCGCCTATTTCGGCTGGTTCTACATGGGCAACCTCGACGGTTGGGGTGGGCCCCTGCCCATGAGCTGGATGACCAGCCACCGGGCGTTGCAGCAGAAAATACTGGCCCGGGAGCGTGCCCTGGGCATGAAGCCGGTGCTGCCGGCCTTCACAGGGCACGTGCCCGCCGCGTTCAAAAAGCGCTACCCCGCGGCCAAGCTTAAGCAAACCAACTGGACGAACGGCTTCGCGGATACGTACATTCTCGACTCGGAGGACCCCCTATTTGCCGAAGTGGGGAAGCGGTTTTTGGAGGCACAAACCAAGCTCTACGGCACCGACCACCTGTACTCGGCCGACACGTTTAATGAGAACGAGCCACCGTCGGACAACCCAGAATTTCTGGGCAAGCTGAGCGCCCGCATTTACGAAGGCATGCGGCGGGCCGACCCGCAGGCGGTGTGGGTGATGCAGGGCTGGCTGTTCTACAGCGACCGGAAGTTCTGGAAAGCGCCGCAAATTGAAGCATTGCTGAAAGCGGTGCCGGATGATAAGATGATTCTGCTCGATTTAGCGGCGGAAATTGAGCCCATCTGGAAGCGGACGAATGCGTTTTACGGCAAGCCCTGGATTTGGAACATGCTGCACAATTTCGGCGGCAACATCAGCCTATTTGGCCGGATGGACGGCGTGGCCCAGGGCCCCCCGGCTGCCCTGCACGACGCCGGCGCGGGGAAACTGGTGGGCATTGGCCTGACCATGGAAGGCATCGAGCAGAACCCGGTGCTGTATGAATTGATGACGGAGCATACCTGGCAAACCACTGCCCCCGAATTAGATAATTGGCTTAGCAGCTACGTGCGCAACCGCTACGGCCACGTGGATGCCAACGGCCTGGCCGCGTGGCAAATACTACGGACTACGGCCTACAACGGGCAGAAAATCCGGGATGGGGCGGAGTCCATCATGGTGGGCCGGCCCACGCTGGATTCCGTAGCCCGGTGGACGAGGACGACGCTCAACTACGCACCCCAAAGCCTGCTGCCGGCCTGGGATTATTTAATTAAAGCCGCGCCGGCCTGCGCCAAAAGCGACGGGTTTCAGTACGATTTGGTGGACGTGTCGCGGCAGGTGCTGGCCAATTATGCGTTGCCGCTGCAACGGCAGCTGGTGCAGGCGTACCAGCAAAAAAACGCGGCGAATTTCAAGAAATACAGCGCGCAATTCCTGGCGCTGATGGACGACGAGGACCGGTTGCTGGCCACCCGCAAAGATTTCCTGCTGGGGCCCTGGGTGGCCGATGCCCGCAAGTGGGGTGCTACATCCAGCGAAAAGGCGCTGTACGAGCGAAACGCCAAGGATTTAATTACACTGTGGGGCGACGCGGAAAGCCCCCTGAACGAATATTCAAACCGGCAATGGAGTGGGGTATTAACCGATTTCTACAAAGCCCGGTGGCAGCAATTTTTCGTGGTGCTCAATAATTCGCTGGCTACGGGTAAACCGGCGGATATCAAATTATTCGAGCAGCAAATCAAGGCTTGGGAATGGCAATGGGTAAATGCCCGCAAAGACTTCCCCACCGCCACTTCGGGCCAAAGCATTACGGAGGCAAAGCGGGTTTACAAGAAATACCGCACCCAGATAGCCGCCGCTTACCGCTAGGGCGCTGGTTGAATCGGCTTGAGAAAGCGGCAATGGTTTAAAATGGGGTGGTCCGGCGACTTTTTCAGTCGTCGGGCCACTGTCACTAAAGAACAGCGGTTTCGGGTAATCGTAAGAGTGGTCCGACGACTGAAAAAGTCGCCGGACCACTCCGTTTTAAACCATTGTTAAGAAATATTCTGGGTAATTATTCCTGAATCAGATTCAAGAAGCCTTGCTTTCCTCTACTGCTGCAACTGGCGCGGGCTGGCACTTGGGGCAGGTGTAGGTGGCGCGGCCGCCCACGTAGGTTTTCTCGATTTTTACCTTGGGGTGGCGCGGGCAAAAGGTGTGCGCGTCGGAGCCTGGGGTGGCTGATTCGTCCCACTCGCGGGCGTGGATGAGGAACGACTTGGGGAAATTCCGGTAGTTGGCCTCGTGCTGAATGGCGGTGGTGAGCACCAGCTGGATGGCGGCGTGCAGGGCCCCCACTTCCTTTTCGCTCAGCGAGTTGCCGATGCGCTCGGGGTGGATTTTAGCCTGGAACAGCACCTCGTCCACAATCCAGTTGCCGAGGCCGGCGGTGAGGCCTTGGTCGAGCAGCAGCGGCTTGACGAACACCCGGCGGCGGCTGAGCTTCTGGTGCAGCTCGGCGGCGGTGATTTGCAGCGCGTCGGGGCCCAGTTTCTTGGCTTTTTGGTAGGCTTCGGCGCTGTCGGTTAGGCGGATGCGGCCGAATTTACGCGGGTCGATGAAAGCCAGGTTCAGGCCCGAGTCGCTCAGGTGCCAGGCCACGCGGGTGAAGCGCGGGGCATCGGGCGCGTCGCGGTAAGCGCCAATGTCGCCGGTCATGCCGAAGTGCAGCACCAGCACGCGGCCGTTATCCAGCTCCACAAAGCAGTTTTTGCCCAGGCGGCTGGTGCCGGTGATGGTGCGGCCCAGCAGGCCGGCGCGCAGCTCGGCTTCGGGCACGGCCAGCACGTGGGCGTCGTTCACATCGAGGCCGGTAATGGTCTGGCCCACGGCCACTTCGTCAATAAAACGGCGGTAGGTCTCGACTTCGGGTAATTCGGGCATTGGGAAGGAATAAAAGAGCAGCGGCGGGTGGTTAAGAGAAAGGCGAACGGCTTTGTTCACGCTTCTGGCTCAACTACCCGCCGCTGCTGCTTTAATCCACCGTTTTGCTGCCTACTTGCCCGGTTTTCCGGTCAACTTCAGCAAATCCATTTTTACTAACGGACACGAAGATTACGTTTGACGCGAACACCAGTTTCTCAATTTTTGGCTGCGCAAAATCGGCTTTAAATGCCTTGCCCACGTTGGTGCGCCAGAGCAGCTGTTCGCCCTCATACGCGGATAAAGTGGCCTTGTCCTTGCTCACCCAATAAATTACGCCGTTCGCTCCGCGCACTCCCCGCACGCTGGCGGAGATGACGTGAATTCCTTTGAATTCATCGGTTGCTACCCCCAACGGACTACTTTCCTGGTCGGGCTCAACCTGGGTTTTCTCGTAAACCAGCGCCTTCGATTGCTGGGCAAAGGTTGCGGTAGGCAAGAGGACCAAGCCAGTGGCTACGACGACTTTCCAAATGAAATCCATCAGCAATAAATTAATGGGTTGAGAATTAATTAAGCCTGCCAAACGGGCCCTGGGGTTACCGCCTTGGGGGCCCTAGCGGCCGCCGGGGGGGCAATTGTCCTTGAGAAACTTGGTGTAGGTGCTGGCCAGGTGGCGGCTGGTGCCCTCGCCCTCCGAGATGCCATGGGTACGGTTGGGGTAGCTCATCAGCTGGAAGGTTTTGTTGTTTTTTACCAGCTCGTTGATCATCTGCTCGGCGTTGTTGTAGTGCACGTTATCGTCGCCGGTGCCGTGGATGAGCAGCAGGTTGCCGCGCAAATTTTTGGCGTGGGCCAGGGGCGAATTGTCCACGAAGAAGTGCCGGTCCTCGGGCAGCAGGCCCATGTAGCGCTCCTGGTAGATGTTGTCGTAATTCAGTTGGTTGTCAACGGCGGCGATGGAGATGCCGGTTTTGTAGATTTTGGGGTACTGCATCAGCAGGCTGAGCGTGGACGAGCCGCCGCCGCTCCAGCCCCACACCGCCACGCGGCTCGTGTCGACGAAGCTGTTCTTCAGCACTTCCTGGGCCCCCAGGGCCTGGTCGCGGATGTTGAGGCTGCCGATGTTGTGGTAGATGGCCTTGCGGAACTCGCGGCCGCGCGGCGCCGGGGCCCCCCGGTTTTCGAGCGAGGCGTAGATGTAGCCGTCGTCGGCCATGTTGCCCTGGTAGAGGCGGTTGGCGCCCGTGCCGAAGCGGTCCGTCACGGTCTGGCTGGCGGGCTCGCCGTACACGTAGAACACGATGGGGTACTTCTTGGCGGGGTCGAAGTTGGTGGGCTTCACCATCCAGCCGTCCAGCGTCACGCCGTCGGCGGTTTTCACCTGGAAAAACTCGGTTTTGGGGGCCCTACTGTTCTTAGCCTGCTCGGGCACGTCGCCGCCGCTCAGGCGCTGGTGGGCGGGCAGGCTCACCACATCGGCGGTGGGGAAGGCGCTGGTGCTGGAGTAGTTGTGCAGGGCCAGCTTGCCGTTGGGCGAGATGTCGTAGTTGTGCGAGCCGGCTTCGTTGGCGGGCGTCACGCGGGTGGCGGCGCCGCCCTTCAGCGGCACGCGGTAGAGGTAGGTTTGGGTGGCGTTGGTGGGCGAGGCCATGAAGTACACGGTGCCGGCGCGCTCGTCGATGGCTTCGAGGCTAATCACGTCGTAGTTGCCCTTGGTGAGCAGCTGCTCGTGGCCGGCGCGGTCCACGGCGTAGAGGTGGCGCCAGCCGTCCTTCTCACTGGCCCACACGAACTTCTTGCCGCCCTCAATCCAGTTCCAGCCCACGGCGCCGTCTTTGGCGTCCACCCAGGCCTTATCGGTTTCGCTGTAAATGACCTTGGCGGCCCCGGTGGCGGCGTTGCAGAGCATGATTTTGCTCTCGTTCTGGCGGCGGTTCAGCTGCTGCACAATCAGCTCGGCGGGGCCGGCCCACTCCATGCGCGGCAGGTAGTGCTGCACGGCATCGCCGGGCACCTCCATCCACTTGGTGGGGCCCCCGGCTACGGGCACCACGCCCACGCGGCAGCGGCTGGGGTCTTCGCCCACCACAGGGTACTCCACGGGCACGGTGTAGGGGTAGAGCGCCGACGTGGTATTCAGCATCAGGTAGTTGCGCGTCTTGGTGGCGTCGAGCTGCCAGTAGGCCAGGCTTTCGCCGTTGGGGGCCCAGCGGAAGCCGTCGCGGCAGTCCAGCTCCTCCTCGTACACCCAATCGAAGGTGCCGTTGATGAGACGGTCGGTGCCGTCGGTGGTGAGGGCCTTGATGGCGTGGTCGGCTAGGTTCTCCACGTACAGGTTGTGCTCGCTCACGTAGGCCACCTTGGTGCCGTCGGGCGAGAACTTGGCGAACATCAGCGATGACTCGGGCCGGCCCTTGCCGAGCTGCACGAGCTGCTTGGCTTTCAGGTCGTACACCCAGTAGTCGCCGCGGGTGTCGTAGCGCCACACCTTCTGGGTGTTGGTGTTCAGCAGCACCCGTTGGCCATCGTCGGAAAGCGAAAAGCGGCGCACTTTCAGCGGAGCATCCTTGCCGGCGGGCGTGAGCTGCTGCTTGCTGAGGATGGTGGTGCCCGCGCCCGGCTTGCGGGCGTCGAGCTGCACAATTTCATCGTCTTGGGCCCGCAGGTAGCCGTAGCCGTCCTTGGTCCACTGGGTGCCGGGGCCCACCTGGGCCTGCGTGGCGGCAGCGGCCAGCAGCAGGGCCCCGGCCATGCCCGCGCGGCGGGCAATGTGTTGTATCATGCGTTGGGGGGGAGGAAGAAAAAGAATTGGAGGCCTGAAATTAGGGCCCCCGCGCGACACCGCCCGCCCCGGGGCCCTACCGGTGCAGCGTGGCCACGCGCTGGCCCTGCGGGTCGTACACGTCGCCGCCGGCCGAAATAAACAGGCGGCGCTGCCGGCCGTCCACCAGTACGTAGGGGAAATCGGTGCTGTTGGTGCGCGTGAGGTGGCCCACCACCACGGGGGTATCGTCGTCGGCCACGCGCACCACGTTCAGGCCGCTGGTGAGGTAGTAGGGCTGGTCGGGGTGGTTGCGGAAGGTGAGCTGGCCCACCAGGCGCACCGGCGTAGCCGATGAGGAAGCTGCGGTATCGTCTTCGTCATCAGCGTCGTTGTCCTGGCTGACCTGGGCCGGAGCAGCCACTGCGCGGCGGGCGGCCGGCGCCAGGGCCACGGGTGCGCCCGACGGCCCGGGGCCCTGGCGGCTGGCGGCAATCTGGGGTTTCGGCGCGCCGCCAGCC
>NZ_MDZA01000134.1 GCF_001816125.1 Hymenobacter coccineus
GGCCGGCGCCGCCTACCGGCGGGGCCAGGCGGCCGGTGGCGTCGGTGCCCTTGCCGCCGTCGGCGCCGGGGCTGGCGGCGTAGAGGCTCACCTTGCCGGGGCCCACGTTGTAGCTGATGTCCTTCGGCACCACGAAGCGCAGGCTGAACTGCCCGTTCGTGACGGTGGCCTGGCCGCTGTAAATCACGCTCTCCTGCACCTGGATGGGCTTGGGCCCGTCGGCGGGGTTGCTGGCGGCCTTGTTGCCCAGCGTCAGCACCGTGGCGGGCTTGTCGTACACCGTCACCTGGGCCGTGCCGTTGAAGCTAGCGTTTAGGGCCCCGGCGTTCAGCACGCGGCCGTGCAGGCGCACGGGGCTGAGGGCCTGGAGGGTGGGGGGCGCGGCCCCGCCGCCCACGTATTGCTTGTTCAGGCTGTCAATCTGCACCGTTTGCCGCGGGTAGGCCAGCGTCATGCTGGGGTCGCCGAGCAGGGTATAGTTGCGGTTGTTGAGCACGCCGGCCTGGCCGGGGCCCGGGTAGGCGTTCTTGGCCAGCATGGTTACGGTGCCCATCGCGGGCATTTTGCCGCCGGGCAGGGGCTGCAACACGTTGTTGTAAAAGGCCGAGTTCAGGCCGTAGTTCTGGCCGGCCTCCACCACGCGGGTGGTGGTGAACAGGCCGATGGCCCCGCCACCGTTCACGTTATCGGTGAGCACCTGCTCGCCGGCCGACGTGAAATCGGGGTTGTCGTAGGTGCTCAGGTCGCAGGTGCCGGTCACCATGAAGGCCAGCTTGGTGCTGTTTTGCAAAGCCAAAGCCGAGGCGTTGGTGAAAATCTGGTCGTCCGACAGACCCGTGGGGCCCCCGTGGCCGAGGTAGTTGATCAGCAGCGAGCCGCCTTCGAAGGATTCGTCCACGGCCTTGTTCATCTCGGGCGAGCGCAGGCCGGCCGCCCCTGCCACCTGCGGGTACAAATCGAGGTACACCTTGTGCACGTTGTAGGCCGGGTAGTTGGCCTGGATGCCGGCGGCTAGCGGCTCCGAGCCGCCGCCCACGAACAGGTCGCCGTTGCCATCGTCGGCCCACAGCGACAGGCGGTTGCGCCACTTGCCGAAGCTGGCCGGGGCGTCGTAGGCAATCAGCTTGTCCACCATCCGGCGGGCGTTGTCGTCGTTGGCGGGCTGGCCCTTGGGGGCCCGCACCGGCAGGCGGCCCACCCCCACGTCCTGCACCTCGGTGCCGGTGGGGCTCTCCAACCACTCGCCTTCGTTGTCGTCAAGCAGGGCGTAATAGTCTTCGGATGAATAGGTTACCGTGCTGCCGTAGAAGGCCGTCAGCGACTCGCGCGACTCGTAAGTGGGCACGTAGTTCTGGTTGGCGCGGTCGAAGTCGGCGTCGGAGCGGAAGGGGGCCCGGCTGGCCCACCACGCGGGCTCCTGGCTCTTGTCGTTGGTGGGGCTCGATTTGTAGTCGAACGACGCATCGCCGAAGAGCAGCAAGTACTGGAGCTTGCCCGCCGGGGCCCTATCGTATACCTGCTTCATGAAGTCACGGATGGCCGTGGCGTCCTGCCCGCCCGAGCCGAACTCGTTGTACACTTCCTTGGTCGTGGCCACGGCCACCTTCAGGCCGTCGTGGCTGCGGCGGTGGTCGGCCAGCCGGTTGGCCTGCGCCCGGAAGGCCGGGTAGGTCACAATCACCAAATCGTAGCTGCCGTCGAGGGCGTGCAAGTCCTGGTTGGGCACCTTACCAAAGGCCCGCACCTTGTTGGCAAATGTGCCGTCGGGCTGGAAGGCCACGTACTCGCGCAGCGTGTCGGTGGCGGCCGCGAAGGTGCCGGCCGCGTCCAGGGCCTGGGCCACGGCGCGTCGCGGGTTGGTCACGTCCCACACGGCGGTGGCGGCGGTGGTGCCGGCCAGGGCGAAGCGCGTTACAACTCTGGGGCCCACGCTGGCCAGCGACCGGAATTCCAGCGTCGGCCCGCTCAGCGTAAGGCGGCGCTGGGCGTTAATTTCCAGGTAATCGAGGTAGCCGATGCCGGTGCCCGAGAGGCTGTTGAACGTGAGGCCTACGCTGAGGGTAGCGACCGGCGCAGCGGGCAGCAGCACCGGCAGCGTGGGCGTGGCCACGTTGGCCACCGCGTAGTAGGCCTGTCCATTCACGGGGTTAATGGCCACGGTGCCGACGTTGGCGCCGTTCAGCGTGGCCCGGAACTGGCTGCCGCTGAGGTCGGTGGCAGCCAGGGCTAGTGTGACCTGGGCCGTGGAGCCGGGCACGAGGTCGGGCAAACTGGTCGGTAGGTCAATCGTGCGCGTCAGCACCGACTGCGGCGAGAAGCTCTCGCCCAGCCACTGCCGGCCCGAGTGCAGCAGGTTCACCAAGTCGTGCTCGTAAAAAGCCCGCTCGTCGAACGTGCTGACGGTGCGCGTGGCCGCCGCGCCCGGGGCCCCCGCCGTGGCCACGCGCTGCGGGGCACGGGCCGCGGCCTGGGTGGTGAGGAAGTAGTAGGCCGTGTCGCAGTAGAAGTTGTTGCGGTGCCGGAACCGGCCGTTTTCGGCGTACCAGGTGTGGGGCCCCGGCGCGTAAAACAGCAGGTACTCGTCGGCATCAAAGGTGTTATCCGTGTTGCCCACGAAGCGCACCGTGTTTTCCACCAGGTCGTCGGGGCGGTAAGTGAGGTTGGGCTGGGGCAGCAGGCCCGCCGCGTTGCCGTAGAGGCGCAGGGCCTTGGGGTCGGTGGTGGCGGGGTTGAAGCCCAGCGTTTTCAGCGTAGCCTGGTCGATTTTGTAAACGCCGCTGGCCGGCACGCCTAGCTTGTACCAGTCGCCGGCGGCTAGCACCGAGTGGGCCGCGTGTGACCGGGCCGTGCTGCCGCTGCCGCCGCGCGCGGCGCCGGGTTCGGCTAGGGAATAGCTGTAGTCGAACGACACTAGCCGCTCGGGCTGGCCGGTTTGGGGGTTGCGGCGGGCGGGGCGCAGGCTGAGGCGCGTGACGGGCAGCTTGGCCTCGGTGCCCGTGCTGAGCTGCACCTCGGGTGCGGCTGGCAGCCTGCCGGCGTCCAGTAGCTTGGCGTCGGCCGCCGAAAACGCCTCGTACACCGGGTTCAGCAGTTCGCCCTGGCGCACGTCGCCGGCCAGCCGCTGGCTGAAAATCCCGATTTGCTCATCAAATGCCGCGTAGGCCCCCGCGAAGGTGGGCACCCGCTTCGCGGTGCGGCCGGTGCGGCTGGGCACCTCGGCGTAGCCACCCCAGCGCAGCACCACGTGGGCCGTGGCGGGGCCCTGCGCCCGCGCCGCCGGGGCCCCCGTCCATCCCAATCCCACAAGCAGCAGCAAGAGAAAAAATCGCGGCATAGAATATCGGCTAATGGGCCGGGCGGTTCCGGGATGCGGCTCCAACACGGGAGGCCAGTGCGGGGTTCGGCCCGTGGCCAGGGCCCTAACTAAAAGCGGCTATTTTTATTGTGAATCGGCAGCTGGGCCCCTCACATCCGCCGGGGCCCCACCACCGACAGGCCCACGTAGAGCAGCACCACCAGCGGCACGGCGGCCGCGTGCAGCCACAGCGTCAGGGCCGCTGCCAGCAGCAAAAATAAATAGCGCTGCCGGTTGCCCACCAGGCCGAAGCTTTTGAATTTCAGCGCAAACAGCGGCAGCTCGGCCACCAGCAGGCCCGCGAGTAGCACGGTGAGGGCCAGCAGCGCCCAGGGGTTCAAAATCAATTTGTCAATAGCCGTGGGGGCCCCCGCATTGGCCGCCAGAATAAGCGGCAGTGAGGCTACCACCAAGGTGCAAGCTGGCGTGGGCAGGCCGATAAACGAGTTGGTTTGCCGGGTGTCGTTGTTGAACTTGGCCAGCCGCAGGGCCGAGAAAATGGTGACGATGAACGCCGCCAACGGCAGGTACTGGAGCCCGCCCGCCAGCGGGGCCGCGCTGGCCAGCGCGGTGGTCAGCAGCTGGTGTAAAATAGCTCCCGGTACCACCCCGAACGAAACCATATCCGCCAGCGAATCCAGGTCTTTGCCGATGGGGGAGGACACGCGCAGGGCCCGCGCCACCAGCCCGTCGAGGAAGTCGGCCACTGTGGCTAGGCCCACGAAGTAGGCCCCCACCACTAGGTTGTGCAGGCCCGGGTTCTGTGGGTCGGGGGTGAAGATAGACGTCAGCGCCAGGCAGCCGCACAGCAAATTCAGGCAGGTGAGGGCGTTGGGTATGTGCTTTTTCAAAGGGAAACGGCGCGTTTTTTAGAAGCTATTTGGGTTGGCTGGAAGCTGTTTGAGGCCGTCATGCTGCGCTGGCCGAAGCAGCTCTCCCGCGGCAGTAGTCATAGAGTGGTGAGCAGTAGAGATGCTTCGACCAGCTCAGCATGACCGTTTCATTGACCTGTGCTGCTTTGTGTTTTACGCGCAGTGAGTGACGGCTTGGAGGTCCCAATATTTTCTACACCAGGTACGGGTTGCCCTGCCGCTCGGCGCCGATGGTGGTGCTGGGGCCGTGGCCGGGGTGCACCACCGTGGCATCGGGCAGCGTGAGCAGCTCGGTGTTGATGCTGCGCAGCAGGGTTTTGAGGTCGCCGCTGGGCAGGTCGGTGCGGCCGATGCTGCGCTGAAACAGCACGTCGCCGCCAATTACCTGCCCGCTGGGCTCGTGGTAAAACACCACGTGGCCCGGCGCGTGGCCCGGCGTGAAGCGCACCGCCAGTTCCGTTTCGCCGAAGCGCACGGGCTCGCCGGCCGTCAGGGCCCCGGTGGGCTCAGCGGCCTGGTAGGCCCCAAAGCCGTAGGGCCCCGCGTAGCTGGCCACAGAGGCCAGCGTGGGCCGGTCGAGGTCGTGCACGAGCAGGGGCGTGCCGGGCCACGTGCGCAGCACGTAGGCGCAGCCCAGCACGTGGTCGATGTGGGCGTGGGTGAGTAGCACGGCGGCCACGGCCAGGTTGTTTTCGTCGATGTACTGCTTCAGCTCGGCCTGCTCGGAAACGGTGTAGCAGCCGGGGTCCACGATGACGCAGGCGCGGGTGGCCTCGTCGGTGAGGACGTAGGTGTTTTCGGAAAAGCCGTTGAAGGTGAAAGTCTTGAGAAGCATGGGGAATGCGAAGAGGAAAAAAGGGCCGTCCGGCCGCCGCCCAGCGCCCGCCCGCAACGGCCCGGCAAAGTACGGCAGCGCTTCGGCGTTTGCCCCCGCCGGCTGTACCTTGCTGCTATGACGGACTGCGACTTTTTGGTGGTGGGCCACGGCCTGGCGGGCGCCACGCTGGCCGACGAACTGCACCGCCGCGGCCACCGCGTGCTGGTGTACGACGCCGGCCGGCCCGATTCGGCCTCGCGCGTGGCCGCCGGCCTCGTCAACCCCGTGGCCGGCCGGCGCTTCGCCCTGGCCTGGCGCGCCGACGAGCTGATTCCCTACGCCACGGCCTACTATAGGGCCCTGGAGGCCCGGCTGGGGCAGGCCTTCTACACGGCCGCGCCCATTTTCAAAGTGTTCGGCTCGGAAGAAGAGCAAGTGGCCTTGATAGCCCGCAGCGCCAAGCAACCTTGGGGCGATTTTGTGGCCGAAATCCTCACCCACGACCCCGGATTGCCCGGCGTGCTGGCCCCCCACGGCGGGGCCTGGCTGCGCCACGGCGGCTATTTGGCGGTGGCTGAGCTGCTGGCCGCGCTGGCCACCGAAGGCGAAGCCGCCGGTTGGCTGCGGCGGGAAACTTTTGACTGGGCCCGGCTCGTTAGCGCCCCGGCCGGCGCGGCGCCAGCCTTCATTTACAACGGTACCGTAACGGCGCGCTACGTGGTGTGCTGCGAAGGGGCCGAGGCCGTTAACAACCCGTACTTTAATTGGTTACCCATCACCCCCAACCAGGGCGAGGTGCTGGATGTGGAATGCACGGGCCTGGGGCCCGAACAGGTGCTCAACCGGGGCGCCTACGTGGTGCCGTTGGGGGCGGGGCGCTTCCGTGTGGGGGCCACCTACCGCTGGCCGCCTTTCGCCGAGGGCCCCACGGCCGACGGCCGCGCCGAGCTGGCCACCCGCCTAGGGGCTCTCACCAGCGCGCCGTTTGC
>NZ_MDZA01000135.1 GCF_001816125.1 Hymenobacter coccineus
GCCCGTACCCCGGTGGCCGTGCTGGGCGAGGCCGACGGTTTCAGCCTGCTGCGGGGCCCCGCCGGGGCCCTGGGCTGGGCCCGGATTTAGGGGTGGGAGCAAGGAGCGAGGAGCCAGCAATGTGAAGTGAGAATTGAGGACCTACTGCTTGCGGGAATGTCGATAACTGCACCGCCGACCCGGCCAGGTAGGTTGCGTTTGCCCGCTGGGGCCCTACTTTGCGCCTGTTCATTGATAACTGCTCACTGATAACTGAAAATTATGGCTGATTCCCCTTCCTGGGCCGACACCGCCGCGTCGCTGCTCTCCAAACTTTCCGGCGGCGTTGAGCTGAACTTGGCCTTCGACCAAGTGGAGTTGCAAGTGCCCAACCCTAACGGCACGGCCGGCACCTACCGTCTCAACGGCTCGCTGCGCATCCGCACCAAGGGTGAGGCCGCGCCGGCCGCCCAGCCGGCCCCCACTTTGCGCATCGACCCGCCCGCGCCCAGCGGCCAGCAGCAGCCCCTTGGCTAGCGGCCTCGACGTAGAGGCCCAGCTGGTCCTCACCTGGAACGGCCACGCCTTGCAGCTGGCCGGCTCGGGTACGTACCTGATTTTGAACGTGCCCAGCCAGCAGGTGCTGGATGAATTGACGGCGGGGCCCCCGCGCCCGCCCGGGGCCCCCAAGCCGCCCAAGGGCCCCGACCCTTTGCAGCAGCTCCACGACCTGGGCCAGCGGCTGGGCCTGGTGCTCGACTTGCGGGTGGGCGGCAAAACCTACGTCACCTTCGGCCTGCCCGGCCGCAACGGCCCCAAAATCACGCTCAGCGCGGTGCTGGGGAAGTTGGGTTCATTTTTCCGTTAGCCCTAAGTTTGGCCGGAACCAAAGGGCCCCGGATTGGTTTAATTACTGACGCTGTGTTGCTTTGCGCGTCGTTCGTTCATGAGGAATTCCGACAATACTTCCAACAACCGGGTGCGGGCCGGGGCCCCCGTTTCGGCGTTTGCCCGCATCGAGCGGCTGCCGCCGCTGCTCGTGGCCCTGTACCTGGGGCTAGTGGCCATCACCGTGATGTTTGTCATCCTGGCGGCGCTCTACATCAGTGCCCGCCTCACCAACGGGGCCCCCACGAGCCCGCACCCGTTCCCGCGCTACTTCTCGCTGAGCACCATTGTGCTGCTGGTGAGCAGCTACGTGGTGGCGCAGGCCCCGCGCCTATACGCCCGCGACGACCTGGCCACCCTCGGCCGGTGCCTGCTGGCCACGCTGCTGCTGGGCAGTATTTTTACCGGCCTGCAGGTGCTGGGCTGGCGCGAGCTGCTGCCGTTCTTGCCCTTCCGGGGCGAGTCCAGCGGCACGTTCATCTACTTCATCTCGGCCCTGCACGTGGCCCACTTGCTGGGGGGCATGCTGTACCTGCTGGCCCTGGCGCTGCGCGTGCTGCACGCCGACCGCGACGCCGTGCGCAACCTTGTGTTCATCCGCAACCCCTACCACCGCCGCCAGCTGCGGGCCCTGTGTACCTACTGGCACTTTATTGATGTGCTGTGGGTGGCTCTGTTCGGCATCTTCTTGGTGTTTTACTAGAGCAGTTTCGGGGTTCGTGTACGTAGCTACCCGTACCACCAAGCTGTGCTTGTTTGTACGGGTGAGCGCCACCACCACGTACACGAACCCCGCAACCACTCTAAGGCGCTACTTGCGTTAATTACCTGATTTTTAGAACGCCGTAGAGCTGTATACTTGCGTCTTAGGTTCGAGCGACTTATCCAAAAAATCATAAAAGCCCGCCCGTTGCGGAGACGCATTCTTGCATCTCCGCAACGGGCGGGCTTTTATGCAAAACACTTATGAGCTAAGTAGGGGCCCCAGGCCGGCTTAAATGCTGTGGCCGTAGTAACGGATGGCTGGCTTCCAATACTCGTGGAAGTACTTAACCCAGCCGTGGATGCCGAAGGGCAGGGAGGCATTGTCGTGGTTGGAGAAGGGAAGGTCTTTTTCCTCCCCAAACTCCCAGGCCGCGCCAAACTGCTGGGCTAGTGCCTTGGGCGGCACCCGAAAGCCGGCCGACAGCTTGGGGAAGTGCTGGGCCAGGAACAAGTCGTCGTAGAACGAGAGGCCGCGCCGCCGTCGCAACCAGTGGTAGGCGTTCATGTAGAACCGGAACTGGCTGGTAATGCGGTAAAAAGTGCTGACTTTTTTGAGTGAAAAGCCGCCGCTGCCAAAATATTCCGGGTAGCTAAAGCCCGTCAGGCGCCGCATGGTGGAGTTTGGCTGCTCCCACAAAGGGTTGTAGGTGACCGCGCCGGCGTAGTCGTACCCCGCGTGACACCACCGCGTCAGCTCGTCGCGAAACACGAAAGCATCCAGGTGCACCGTGAGGATGTACTCGTAGGGCAAAAAGCGCTCGTAGAACACCGAGTTGGTGAGCAGCTCGCCGTGGGCCTCGTGGCCCCGCCAGTCGAAGCGCTCGAAGTGCACGGTTGCCTTGCCCTGGCAAAATTCTTCGTACCAGGAAACGTCCAGCCATGTGGGCGTCATGAAGGTGATGGGATACTGGTTTAACACGGCCAGAGTTTGGGCCAGCGAAATTTTTTCCAGCGCTAACGGCTCTTCTAAGTGGATTGGAATGACGACGGTAACGAGTTTCTTATCCATATTACAGATTGTTTGGCCTATTGGCTTATATAGAGTCATAAAAATACTAACCAAAAATCAGACGGAATGAATAAAAAAAGACCACATTAGTAACGTCCAATTGGCCCTTTCCATTGGGCCCCGCCACGGGCGGAGGACCCGCGTGCGCAGGCAAGCACATCCGCCGCCGCGCCCGCCACCGCGGAGCTACCCACCCCAGGGCCCCCGCAGTATTTTAGCAAAGTTATTTTTCTGGTGCAGAAGTAGTTGCCGATAGTAGCAATTGGCGCTGCGGCTGGGGAAGCGCCCCGTCACCCACCGCCCGGCGGGCTGGGCCGGGGCAAAGCACCGCCCGCAAATGCCGGCCAGCTTGCCACTGCGGCGGTAAGCTCCACATTGAATAATAAAAAAAGGCGGCCCCGCAACGGGCCGCCTTTTTTGTAAGACGGAGTGGTACTCCGTTTTAGCCCGATTAAAAGGCCTAAGGCCCCTAGAAGGTGACTTTGCCGATGGTGAACGTGGCCGGGGGCATGGCCATTGCGCCCAGGTTGGCATATATCACATAGCTATCAGCGCCGTTGCGGCGGGTGATGGTGGTGGGGCCCTGGCCCGTGGTGGCGAAGGTGCCCGAGAGCGTGGCCGAAGTCCAGTTGTCGGTGCTGGTGAGGCGGTACACGCGGCTCTGGCTGCCCGCCACCACTTGCAGGGTATTATCGTCCTGAAGCAGCATGCCGTCGGCCCCCATCAGGTTGATGCCGGCGGTGGCCACGGTGGTGAAGGTGGCCGGCGCGCTGATGGGCACCTTGAACAGCGTGCCGTTGTCGGCTTTGGCCACGATCAGGTAACCGCTGCCCGAATCGGCGCGAAATACGATGCCGTTGAGGCCAAAAGCGCCCGTGGCACCCGCCAGCTGCGCATTGTCCAGGAACACGGAGGCCATGCCCTGGGCATCCACTTTGTAGATGACCGGGGCGAAGCTGTCCGTCACGTAGGCATTGCCCTGGCCGTCCACCGCCACATCGTTGGCGAAGTGGTTGGGCGAGCTGCGCAGGGCCCCCAGGTCCACGTTGAAGTTGACCGTGCCGTTGTCGCGGTTGAGGCTCACGAGCTTCGCCCGGTCGCGGGCCGTGCTGTTGGACGAGGCCACCAGCACGCGGTTGCGGCTGTCGTCGAGGTTCAGGCCCACCGCCGATACAATGCCCACGGTGCTGCCCGTGGCCAGTACCGAGTAGGTGCCGTCGTCCGTCACCCGCCCAATGTTACCGGTGGTGAGGGAGCTGACCAGGAAGGCGCTGTTTTTGGCGTCGTACTGCACGCCCTCGGGAAAGAGGCCGGCGGCGGCAAAGGTGACGGCGGCCGGCGTGGCTGGGGCCGCTTCGTTGTCGTCTTTGGAGCAAGAAACGGCCAGCAGGCCGCCCAACACGAGGGCCGTAGCCCCCGCCCAGCGGCGGTTGAGGCCCCGGGCAGGAGCAGGGGTAAGCGTCGAAATAATCATGAATTTCTCGTGAGATGAATGATGTACCAACCCGAATACGTGCAATGCCTGCCAATAGCTGTACAGAATTATGGCCGCGGGGCTGCGTGGCCCATTTGAGCACAGAAAAGCCCCGCCGGGGCTGCCAGCGGGGCTTTCGAAAACGTTGGGGGGTGCGTTGACGCGCAGTTCCCGCAGGATAATACGGGCAGCTTTGCCGAAAGGACTCCACTAGCGCTTAACTACTTGACTTGGTTCAGGTCCAGCTTCCACAGGGCGTAGGGCTGGGTGCGGGTGCTTTTGCCGCCGTGGTACTTGTCCTGGGTTTGGATTTGCGAAGTGGTGAAGTACAGCGTGTTGTTGGGGCCGTAGCCGAACGTATCGGGCCACGAAATTTCGGGGCCCTGGGCGATGGTCGTCACCTGGCCGGCGGGCGTCACGCGGCGGATGCTGTTGTTCTCGATGCCCGAGGTATAGAGGTTGCCGGCGGCGTCGCGGCCGTAGCCATCGGAAGCGCTGGGCACGGCAAATTTCTCGACGTGGGTGGCCAGCTGGGCGGGCGTCAGGGCGGCGTTGCGCAAAAACTCGGTGCCGATGCGGTACATCGTGCGGCCCATCAGGGCGGTGTAGTACAGCGTATTGCCATCGGCGCTTAGCTCAATGCCGTCGGCCTGGAAGTTGGGTTTGGAGCCGTCGGGCTCGCGCAGCACGTAGCCGTTCACGGCCAGGTCGAAACCCGGCTCGGGGTGCACCGAGGGGTGGTTTTCGAGCACCCGACGGGCCTTGCCGGTCTTCAAATCGAGCACCACCAGGGCCCCCGTGCCCGAGTCGGTTATGTAGGCAAAGTTGCGCTTGGTGTCAAACCGCACGTCGTTAAGGTAGCTCTTCGATGGAGCGATGTTGCTTGGGAACAGGATGGTGCGCACGGCCTTGTTGGTGGCCAGGTCGAACTGCACCAGCTTGGCCCCGCCGGGCACCACGCCTGTAAACTTGGGCGAGGCCGGGTCGAGCACCCACAGCCGGTCCTGGTCGTCGACCACCACGCTCTGCACACACACGAAGCGCTCGGCGGGCGAGGCGGGGGCCTTGGGGTCGGTTACGGCGGCGTTCCAGGTGGCGTCGGGGTAGGGGCGCGGGGCCTGGCCGGGCACAATTTCGGCCACCGACTCGCGGTGCCCGTCTTCCCAAAGCGGGAAGTTGACGAAAATGCGGCCCTGGCGCGACACCGTAACGCCGGTCACGCGCTGGTCGGGAAATGCCGCTACTTGCACCGGCTTGATGCCCTGGCGAGTGGTTTCGATGGCTCCAAGGGGCCGGGTGCGGGCGGGGGGAACTTCTTGTTGGGCAAAGGCCGCGGTGGCGGGCAGGCAAGCCGCCAGCAGCGCGGCGCGGGTAAGCGAAAAAGACATGGAGAGAAAAATTAACATAAGCGAATGCCCTGCATCAACGGCTCGCCGGGCGCGGCGTTGCCCCACCGGGGCCCCAATCCCGGCTTTGCAGTTAGCTAAACAATTGGGCAACAGCTTGTTTTAAGTGGATTATTTTGTGCTAAACCCCGCGCCGCAACGCCGCGTTCGGCCCCGTTTCGGCCCCGCGTTACCGGGCCCCCGCAGCGGCGGCAACTGGGGGCCCCGGGCGTATCTTGCTGGGGCTTTTCGCGCGGGCCGAACCACCGGTGCCGCACTTGTTTGACGGCTATGAAAATGCGCTACTGGCGTTTGTTACTCGTTTTGGCTGGTGTGCTGGGGGCCCCGGCCGCCTGGGCGCAACCCGGCGCTGGCCTTACCGAGGGCGGGCGCGCCTGCGCCGCGGCGCACCTGCGCACGGGCCTGGGCACGCTGGCTACCACAGCCACGGCGGGCCACCGCGCCCAACTGGCCCGCTACGACGTGACCTACTACAAGCTTGACCTGGCCTTAGAGCCCACCTCGC
>NZ_MDZA01000136.1 GCF_001816125.1 Hymenobacter coccineus
CCGCTGCTTCATCACGTAAAGCTACCAACCTCGCAAAAGGGAGTAGCAACTAAAGTCTTGCCCTGAAGGGCATAGCTTTAACTAGCGTGCTTGAAAAGTCAAATCTTCGGATATGATGGGGCCATGGCGGCCTACCGAGCGCCGGGGCCCCGAAGGCGTACGGCCAGCTTTCGGCCAGGGTTGGTGCCAGTGCGCGGGCGCAACCTTCGGCCGCGAGGCCGGGCAGGGCAATACTCCTTCTTGCTTTTATCCGCTTGGCCGTGCGTTCAATTATTCTCTCCTTGTTGGGGGCCCTTGGGGCCCTGGCGTCCGTCCCGGCGGCGGCCCAGGCCCCGGCGCAGTTCCTCACCACCGGCCGTATCGTGCGCCAGGGCCCCGGGCTCGACCAGTTGGTGGCTCCCGGCGCACAGCTTGAAATTATCGCTTCCGGCTTTAGCCACATCGAGGGCCCCGTGTGGGTGGCCGACAGCAGCATACTGCTCTTTTCCGATACGCCCACCCGCACCATCTACCGCTGGACGGCGGACAACAAGCAGTCCAAGTTTCTGGAATACAGCGGCTACACCGGCCGCATGCCCTACAGCAAGGAGCCCGGCAGCAACGGCATGGCCCTCGACGGCAGCGGTAATCTGCTGATCTGCGAGCACGGCGACCGCCGCCTGGCCGTGCTGCCCCTGGCTGAGAAAAGTGGCAAGCGCACCCTAGCCGATAATTATAACGGTGCTCGGTTCAACAGCCCCAACGACGTGGTAGCCACCGCCAACGGTACGTTCTACTTCACCGATCCGCCTTTCGGCTTACCTCAACAGGGAAAAGACCCGAGCCGCGAAGCGCCCGTGGGGGCCCTGTACCGCCGGGCCCCTGACGGCAAGGTAACCCGCGAAAGCACTGAGCTGGCCCGCCCCAATGGCCTTGCCTTCAGCCCCGATGGCCGCACGCTCTACGTGTCCAACGCCGACTCGCTGCGCCCCGTCATCCTGGCCTACGAGGTGAAAGGCGACGGTCGCTTGGGCAAAAGCCGCCCGTTTTTCGACATGAGCAAAGTAGCCGGCCGCCGTCCTAAGGAAGTACCCGACGGCCTGAAAACCGACGCCGCCGGCAACGTATACGCCAGCGGCTTCGGCGGCATCCTCATCCTGTCGCCCCAGGGCCAGCACCTCGGCACCCTCGACCCCGGCGTGACGGCCGCCAACTGCGCCTGGGGCAACGACGGCCACACGCTCTACATCACGGCCGGCACGTTCATGTGCCACGTGAAAATGCTGGCCCAAGGCAAGGTGGGCAATTGACTTAGGGCCCCGGGGGAACCTCACCTCCGGCCCCTCTCCCGCGGAGAGGGGTGCCAGTACCTGACCGTTGTGGATTGACCGAGCATACTGAACGCACCCCTCTCCGCAGGAGAGGGGCCGGGGGTGAGGTTCCCCGGGGTCCCGACCTCACACCGTCAGCTTCTTATAGGCTCCCGGGGTCAGGCCCTCGTATTTCTTAAAGAGCGCCTGGAAGTGCGATAGGTTGTTGAAGCCGGCGCGCAGGCACACGTCGGCCACGTTGGCCAGGGGCTGGCGGAGCAGGCGCTTGGCTTCGGCCAGCCGCTCGCGGATGATGTACTCAATGGGTGTGAGACCGAACTCGCGCTTGAACACCCGGAAGAACGTAGCCTTGCTCATGCACGCCAGCGCGCTGAGCTTGTCCACCGACAGGTTTTCGGCCAAGTGGCGCTTGATGTAGTCCACCACGGCGGCGAAGCGGTGGGTGGTGAGGTGCCGCGCGTAGCCGTGAAAAATGAGTTGGCGGGCCTGGGTTTGCATCAGGCGCACCAGCAGTTCCTGTAGGGTAAAGCTGGCCAGCACGTCCTTGGCCGCATCCGTGGTGCGCGACACGGCCACGAGGCGTTCCAGGGTGCTGGTGAGTTCGGGGGTGTTGGTGAGGTGGGCGTGCTCGGGGCCCGCCAGGGCCCAGGGCGTGTGGTCCTCGGCGCGCGGGTAGCGCTCGTTGAGCAGTTCCACGGTTTGGCGGATGGTGTCCGGGGCGATGGCCACGGCCAGGCACTGGGTGGGCTGGCAGGCGCAGGCCTCGGGGAAGTCGATTTCCATCCGCTCGTCCTCGCCCACTACCACCGACTCGCCGGGGAAGTAGTCGAAGGCCGGGCGGCCGGGCAGGTGCATCACCTTTTTGCCGCGCAGCATGGTCGTCAGGGCCAGGCCGTCGAGGCGCAGGGGCACGCGGTGGGCCTTCTGGTGGGTTTCGAAGATGTTCAGCTCGTAAGAATCCAGGGCAAAAACAGTGCGGTTTTCGACCAGCGTTTGCAACTGGTGGGGCGGCAGCGGGGCCACGGCGGCGGGCAAATGGACGCGAGGATTCATAAACTAAACGAATGACGAAGACCACGAAGCACCGCCCGGCGAACGCAAGTTGCGACAATTCCAGCACTTTCTGCGACGATAACGCAAACGGTTGTTCTATTAATACGGGACCTTTGGCTATTCGTCAACCTCAACCAATCCCACCCCTCCGTTATGGCCGAAGTGCTCGAAAAATCCACCACCGTGGTGGCCCGTCCTCAATTCAAATCTCACTACGATAACTTCATCGGCGGCAAATGGGTAGCCCCCGTGAAGGGCCAGTATTTTGACAACCCGTCGCCCATCGACGGCAAAGCCTTTTGTAAAGTAGCCCGCAGCAGCAAGGAAGACATTGAGCTGGCCCTCGACGCGGCCCACGACGCGTTTAAGACCTGGAGCAAGGCCTCGGCGGCCGTGCGCAGCGGCGTGCTGCTGAAAATTGCCGACATTATGGAAGCCAACCTGCCGTACCTGGCCGCCGTGGAAACGGTGGAAAACGGCAAGGCCATCCGTGAAACGATGGCGGCCGACTTGCCTCTGTGTATCGACCACTTCCGCTACTTCGCGGGCGTCATTCGGGCCGAAGAAGGCTCGGCCACGGAGCTGAACGAGAATACGTTGTCGCTGGTGATTCAGGAGCCGCTGGGCGTGGTCGGCCAGATAATTCCCTGGAACTTCCCGCTGCTAATGGCCACCTGGAAGCTGGCCCCGGCCATTGCCGCCGGCTGCTGCGTGGTGATGAAGCCCGCCGAGCAAACGCCCGCCAGCATCATGATCCTTATGGAGCTGTTGCAAGACGTGGTGCCCCCCGGAGTGATCAACGTGGTGAACGGCTTCGGTCTGGAAGCCGGCAAGCCCCTGGCCAGCAACAAGCGCGTGCAGAAAGTGTCGTTCACGGGCGAGACGACCACGGGCCGCCTCATCCTGCAATACGCCGCTGAAAACATCATCCCTGTCACGATGGAGTTGGGGGGCAAGTCGCCCAACATCTTCTGCAAGAGTGTGATGGACCACGACGATGATTTCCTCGACAAGTGCATCGAGGGCGCCGTGATGTTTGCCCTGAACCAGGGCGAAATCTGCACGTGCCCCTCGCGCTTGCTGGTGCACGAAGACATTTACGACGAGTTCATTGCCCGCGTGATTGAGCGCGTGAAAGCCATCAAGCTCGGCAACCCGATGGACACCGACACCATGATGGGGGCCCAAGCCAGCAACGACCAGTTCGAGAAAATCCTGAGCTACCTCGAAATCGGCAAGGCCGAAGGGGCCGAAGTGCTGGTGGGCGGCGAAGCCTACCACCAGGAAGACGGGGCCCTAGCCGAAGGCTACTACATCCAGCCCACCATCTTCCGGGGCCACAACAAGATGCGGATTTTCCAGGAGGAAATCTTTGGCCCGGTGCTGTCCGTGACGACATTCAAAGACAACGAGGAGGCCCTGGCCATTGCCAACGACACCCTTTATGGCCTCGGCGCCGGCCTCTGGAGCCGCGACGCCCACGAGCTGTACCAGATGCCCCGCGCCATCCAGGCCGGCCGCGTGTGGGTGAACTGCTACCACGACTACCCCGCCGGGGCCCCCTTCGGCGGCTACAAAGCCTCCGGCTTTGGCCGCGAAAACCACAAGATGATGCTCAGCCACTACCGCCAGACCAAAAACATGCTCATCAGCTACAGCCAGCAGAAACTAGGTTTCTTTTAGGCGACATGTTAATAAAAGAATGGTCCGGTGGCGGTTTGGCTGCCGGACCATTTTTTGTGGGCAAAGGAGCCAGCTGTTTGCCAGGGCCCCACGTATATTCGCTAACCACGTATATTCGCTAGCGTTCAACCAATTATTTCAACGGCAATGCGGTACAGAAACACGTGGCTGCTAGGGGCCCTAATATTCTTCGGGACAGTAGGTTTTGCCAGCCGGGCGCAGGCCCAGGTGCTGCCCGTGCCCGGGGCCCGCAACCCGGATTGGGCCCTGGAAACCACCGTGCCCGACGCTTACCGCCAGGCCCCCGGTATCCTGACCATGCCCAAAGACCGGATGCCCAACGCCCTCCAAAAGAGTGTCTTAAGCAACGGCAACCGCAGCTACCACTGGGACGCCGCCCGGCAACTGGCCTACGAATGGCCAAACCACGCCGGCAGCGTGGGGCCCCACAACTCGGTAATCGTGCGCGACGACCGCACCGGCACTACGTATAGCTACGGCCGCCGGGCCCCCCGGCCCGCGGCGCGCCAATGGCACCGCCTACCCGGCGTGCCCAAATAAAACACACTCCTTCCCCTATCCCACCCATGCCCACGCCCCGCGTCCTCGCCACCCAAGCCGCCGAAGCCACCATCGACCTATTGCGCGACGAGCACGGGCCCCTGATGTTCCACCAAAGCGGCGGGTGCTGCGACGGCTCCTCGCCGATGTGCTTCACCAAGGGCGAGTTTCGCATCGGGGGCAACGACGTGTGGCTGGGCCAAATCCACGGCTGCGACTTTTTTATGAGCACCAGCCAGTTCGAGTACTGGCAGCACACGCAGCTCACCATCGACGTGACAAAGGGCCGCGGAGCCAGTTTCTCGCTGGAAATTCCGCTCGGCGTCCGCTTCCTCATCCGCTCCCGGCTGTTCACCGAGGAAGAAGCCAAGGACATGACCCCCGTGCTGAACGGCGAAGAATACCTGGAAACCGCGTAGGGCTTGTCGAGGGATTGTCATTCCGACGAAGGAGGAATCTGAGGACTGTCCTTGACCGATTTTACCCAGATTCCTCCTTCGTCGGAATGACAGCCCTTAACTCAGATAGCTTCTCAGGGCCCTAACTATCAGAACGCAAAGAGCCCCTGCAACTTCAGTTGCCGGGGCTCTTTGCGTTCTGAGGGGACGGTTATTTCTTGGCCTGCACGGGCAGGTCTTCGAGCTGGGCATAGCTCAGTTTCCAGGTGCCGTCGCTGCCTTTCTTCCAGAGCAGCAGGAAGTTGCCTTCGCCGGTACCGGCCTGGGGCTCGGTGGCGGTGGCCAGGACATCTACCGAGAACGTGCCGGCCTCGTAGGCCATGTTGGCGTCGGTGCCGGTGCTGGCGGTGCTGGTTTTCAGGTTGGCCACCGTGCCAATGGTGGGCGTAATCCACTTGTTGGTTATTTCGCCCTTGCCGCTGAAGCGCGTAGCGCCTTGTAAGAACTGGGCATCGTCGGCCAGGAAGGCGGCGGCTTTGGCGGCGTCCTTGCTATTCCAGGCGCTCAGGAACTGCTGGTTGAGGTCCGATACGCTCACATTGCCGCTGGTGCTGGCGGTAGTGGCAGCGGCCGGGGCCCCAGCGGGCGCGTTGTTGCCACCACACGAAGCTAATAAAACGGTAGTACCCAGCGCTAACAGATAATTTTTCATGATAAAACAATAAAAAGAACGGGAAGTGAAAGAGGGGAAGTGAAAATCAGAACGGGCAAAACCTGGGCCGGTGGGGCCCAGGTTTTGGAAAAGCGAATAGGCGGACTACCAGCTCTTGCGGCGCACGGGCGAGTTTGGGTAGGCTGCCTGCTCGTTGCCATAGTTGGGGTTGGGCAGGTAGCCCGAGGCGGGGCTGACGCTGGCCGGGGTAGCGCTGGCCACCAGGGCCGTGGTGCCAGCGCGGCGGCGGTAGCACCAGATACGCGGCCGAGGCTGCCCGGGGCGGCGGCTAC
>NZ_MDZA01000137.1 GCF_001816125.1 Hymenobacter coccineus
CTGCCGGGGGCCCCCCAAGCGCGGCCCCCGCCGGCGCCCCGACGCCGGGCGGGCCGCGCGCATCGCGGCGGCGTTTCCGGTGCTCGATAAATTGTACGCCGATTACGCGGCCCGGCAGCACGTGCCCGGCCTGGCCTACGGCCTGGTGGTGGACGGCCAGTTGGTGCACACCGGGGCCGTGGGCTACGCCAACGTGTCCACTCAAGCGCCCGCCGGGCCGCAGGCTGTGTTCCGCATCGCCAGCATGACCAAGAGCTTCGTGGCGCTGGCCGTGTTGCGCCTGCGCGACGCCGGCCGCCTGCGCCTCGACGACCCCGCCGAAAAGTACCTGCCCGAGCTGAAGGCCCACCCGCCGCTATTGGCCGGGGCCCCCGCCGACGCGCCGCCCATCACCATCCGCCAGCTGCTGAGCCACAACGCCGGCCTGCCCGAAGACAACCCCTGGGGCGACCGCCAAATGGGCCGCCCCGACGCAGATTTGCGGGCCCTGCTCAGCCGGGGCGTGTCGGCGGCCAACGCACCGGGCGTGGCCTACGAATACAGCAACCTGGCGTTTGCGCTGCTGGGCCGCCTCGTGAGCACGGTGGCCGGCCAGCCGTTTCAGGCCTACATCACGGCCAACATTTTGCGGCCCCTGGGCATGGCCCACACCTACTGGGACTACCGCCAGGTGCCCGGGGCCCTGCTCGCGCACGGCTACCGCCCGGCCGGCGACGCCTGGCAAGAGGAGGCGCTGCTGCCCGATGGCGAGTCGTTTGCGGCGCTGGGCGGGCTGCTCACTTCGGTCGAGGATTTTGCTAAGTACCTGGCGTTTCAAGCGGCGGCATGGCCGGCGCGCCCGGGGCCCGAAACCGGGCCCGTGCGGCGCAGCTCGGTGCGCGAGGCGCAGCAGGCCTGGACGCCGGCTGGCCTAAACGCGGCCTTCCGCTACCCCAGCGGCCGCGCCTGCCCGGTGGCCACGGCTACGCTACGGCCTGCGCACGGCCCAGGATTGCGCCGCCGCCGGTACGTGGGCCGACAGCGGCGGGCTGCCCGGCTTTGGGTCGCACTGGTGGCTGCTGCCCGACTACGGCCTCGCCGTGGTGGCCTTCGCCAACCAAACCTACGCCGCGCCCACCATCGCCAACTTCGGGGCCCTGGACACGCTGGTGGCGCTGGCTAGGCTGCGGCCGCGCCCGGTGGCCGCCTCGCCCATCCTGGCGCAGCGCCAGGCCGAGCTGGCCCGCTTGCTGCCCGGCTTCGGCCTAGACGCGGCCGTCGGCAACGCGGTTTTCGCCGAAAACTTCTTCCTCGACCAAGACGTGGCCACGCGCCGGCAGACCGCACAGGCGCTGTTTGCGCAGGCCGGCGCCATCACGGCGGTGGGGCCCCTGGTGCCGGAAAACCAGCTCCGCGGCCGCTTCCAACTGGTGGGCGAGCGGGGCACCATCGACGTGTTTTTCACCCTCTCGCCCGAAAACCCGGCCCGCGTGCAGCAGCTTGACCTGAAGCTGGCGGGCCGGTAGGGCCCCGGCCGCGCAGTTCCGGCCGCGCAGTTCCGGCCGTCCGGGCCCGTCTTTGGCCTGGTGGCGCTTACAATAAATAGTTGCCGGTTGTTAGTCAACTCCTAACCAGCAACTGACATCGAGCAATCGACAATTAGTAACTCTCCGCATGCGTAAATCTCTCCTGCTTCTCGCGTGCCTGGCTGGCCCCGGGGCCCTGCACGCGCAGCCCACGCCCAAAAAGCCGCTCGACCACACCGTGTACGACCAGTGGCAGAGCGTGGCCCATCCGCGCATTAGCAACAACGGCAAGTACGTGCTCTTCGAGGTGAAGCCCCAGCAGGGCGACGGCACGCTGTACCTGAAAACGGCGGCCGGCCGGGCCCTGCGCCAGGTGAGCCGCGGCGATTCGGCCTTGTTCACGGCCGACGCCAAGTTTGCCGTGTTCGCCATCAAGCCGCGCTACCAGGACGTGCGCCAGGCCAAAATCAAGAAGAAAAAGCCCGACCAAATGCCCAAGGACTCGCTGGGCGTGGTGGCCCTGGGCACGGGCCAGCTCACCAAATACGCCGACGTGAAATCGTTCCGGCTGGCCGAGGAGGCGTCGGTGCTGGCCTTCTTGGCCAGCAAGCCCGCGGTGAAGGACTCGCTAAAAAAAGCGCCGGTCGATACGGTCAAGAAAATCACTGACCGGCTGCTGCAAACCAACAAGGAAGGGGCCCAGCTGACGGTGCTGAACCTGCTGACGGGCCGCCGCCGCACCTTCGCGGCCGTGACCGATTACCAGGTGAGCAAGCCGGGCAACAAGGTGGCGTTTGCCGTGGCCGCGCCCAAGGGCAACAAGGACCCGGACGTAAAATCGGGCCTGTTCGTGTACGATTTGGCCGCGAACAGCGTGCGCCAACTCAGCGCCGGCAAGGGCGTGTACAAGAACCTGGCCTTCGACGACGCGGGCCAGCAGCTGGCCTTCACGGCCGAAAAGCACCCCGAAAAAGCGCTGGTCAAGCCCTTTAGCTTGTACTATTCCGACTTCCGCGGCGACAGCGCCCGGCTGGTGCTGGCCCCCGGCGGCGCGGGCCTGCCAGCGGGCTGGTCGCCGAGTGGCTTCGGCAAGGTGCTCTTCAGCGACAACGGCGAGAAGCTATTTTTCGGCACCGCGCCCGACCCCATTCCGCAGGACACGACGCTGGTGGACTTCGAAACGGCCAAGCTCGACGTGTGGAACTACAAGGACGACTACTTGCAGCCCATGCAGCTGAAAAACCTGAAGAAGGACTTGCAGCGCAACTACTTAGCCGTGGCCTACCCGCGCCAGGGCAACAAGGTGGTGCAGCTGGAGGACGCGTATTTGCGCGACTCGTTCACGGCCGAAAAGAACAACGCCGAGTACGTGCTGGCCGTGACCGACACCGCCAAGCGCGTGTCGATGCAGTGGGAGGGCACCACGCGCAAGCAAGCGTATTTGGTATCGACGCGCACCGGCGAGCGAATCGCCATCAACCCGAAGGCGGCCAAGAGCCGGTTTCAGCTCTCGCCGCTGGGCCGCTACGTGGTGTGGTACGACTACGCGGCGAAAAACTGGTTCTCATATGCCGTGGCCACCCGCAAAACCACCAACCTGACCGCCGCCACCGGCGTGGCGATGGCCGACGAGGAGAACGACTCGCCCGACGACGCCCAGCCCTACGGCATCGCGGCCTGGACCGAAGGCGACGCCGCCCTGTTGGTGCACGACCGCTACGACGTCTGGAAAATCGACCCCGCCACCGGCGCGGCCACCAATTTCACCGCCGGCCTGGGGCGGCGCGGCAAGCTCATCTTCCGCTACCGCATGGCCGTGGAGAAGCAGCACTTTGTGGGGCCCAAAGAGGACCTGATGCTGCTCGTGCAGGACGAAACCACCAAGCAGTGGGGCTACTACAAAAAGAACATAGCCGCCGCCGGGGCCCCCCAGCGCCTGGCCCTGGGGCCCTACGGCTACTCGCCGCTGATGCGGGCCAAAAATGCCCCGGTTTATCTTTATACCAAGGCCAACGTGGCCCAGCCGGCCGACCTCTACGCCAGCCGCGACTTCCAAAAGGAAACCAAACTGAGCAGCATTAATGCGCAGCAAAAGGACTACAACTGGTTTACGGCCGAGCTCACGCACTGGACCACGCCCAAGGGCTACGCCGCCACCGGCGTGCTCTACAAGCCCGAGAATTTCGACCCCGCCAAAAAGTACCCGATGGTGGTGTACTTCTACGAAAAGCTGTCGGACGGCTTGTATAAGTACACGGCGCCGGCGCCCACGCCCTCGCGGCTCGACATTGCCCTGTTTGCCAGCAACGGCTACCTCGTCTTCACGCCCGACATCAGCTACACCATCGGCGAGCCGGGGCCCTCGGCGGTCGAGTTCGTGAACTCGGGCGTGGAGGCTTTGAAGAAGAATAGCTGGGTCGACGGGGCCCGCATCGGCCTCCAGGGCCAGAGCTGGGGCGGCTACCAGGTGGCCTACCTCATCACCCAAACCAACATGTACGCCGCCGCCTGGGCGGGGGCCCCGGTCGTGAACATGACCTCGGCCTACGGCGGCATCCGCTGGGAATCGGGCCAGAGCCGGCAGTTCCAGTACGAGCACACCCAAAGCCGCATCGGCGGCACGCTCTGGGAAAAGCCGGAGCTCTACATCCGCAACTCGCCGCTGTTTTCGCTGCCTAATGTGCAAACGCCGGTCGTCATCATGTCGAACGACGCCGACGGGGCCGTGCCGTGGTACCAGGGCATCGAAATGTTCACCGACCTGCGCCGCCTGGGCAAGCCCGTGTGGCTGCTGCAATACAACGGCGAGGCCCACAACCTGGTGAAGCGCGAAAACCGCAAGGACATTTCCGTGCGCGAGCTGCAATTCTTCGACCACTACCTGAAAGGGGCCCCCGCCCCCGTGTGGCTCTCAACAGGCGTGCCCGCCGTAGAAAAAGGCCGCAACTGGGGCCTGGAAGCCTCCGCCAAGTAGCACCCGGGAGGGGAGAGCCGGTGTTGGGCGGCGGTTTAAAGCGGGGTGGTCCGGCGACTTTTTCTGTCGTCGGGCCACTCTTATTCAAATCCATTCTTACCAAATAAACAGGGGCTTCGGCAGCGGCTCCGGGCCATAGTCAGGGTGGTCCGACGACAGAAAAAGTCGCCGGACCACCCCGTTTTGGACCACTACCCGTTACTCTTAGCCTGACTACTTGATTTCAAAGAGCATACTCTGCCCTGCCGGGCCCCCGGCGCGGCTAGCGGTAGCCGAAGGGGATGCCGATGTTGAAGTAGGGGATGATGCGCTTCGACACGTTGGAGTACATCAGGCTGGCGTCGATGGGGCACAGCAGCGAGTTGATGCCCAGGGTGAGGGTCCCGCCGTAGATTAATTTGGCGGGCTGGGAATTGAAGTTTTCTCGCAGGAAGCTGTGGTATAGGGCGTTGGCCTTGGCCGTGACGGATACCTTCGGGCTCAGCCCGTAGCGGTAGCCCACCAGCGCGGCCACGGCGCTGTTGGTGTACACGCCAGTTTCGGGCAGGCCGGCGAAGGTGATTTGGTTGCGCAGCACGGTGCTGAGGCCGCCCACCACGAAGTCGTTGGCAATGGCCTGGCGGTAGCGCCAGTTGAGGCCCGCCTGGGCTTGCAGCAGCAGGGTGGCGCGCGGCGCCAGGGGCAGGAACTGCTCCAGGTTCAGCTTGTAGTGGCCGTAGGGCTGGAAGGAAAACAGGGGCGAGTTTTCCGTGCCCAGCAAGGTGGTGTCGCTCAGCAGCCGGAAGCTCGGGCGCTGGCGGTACACCACGCCCAGCTCTACCTCCGTGCGGCGGTCCCGGGTGGGGTAGCTCACGGCGTTGAGGGTGTTTTCCTCGAAAGTCAAGTAGTTGTTCAGCAGATGAATGTGGCCGTCGAGCTGGAGCTGGGCCGTGATTTCGGGCTGGAAGCGGCCGTACTCGTAGCGCGTGCCCACGCCCAGGGCCCTATTGCGGCCCAGCAGCCGCATTAGCTGGGCGCTGGCCGTGGCGTAGCGCTGGGTGTAGAGGCCGGCCTTGGCAAAATCGGCGGTGTAAGTGGTGATGCTGACCTGCTCGGCCTGGGCAATGAAGCGGCCCACCACGTTTTTGCGCGCCGTGAGGTATGCAGGTGCTTAACGCGCAGCCGCGGGTTCTCGCCGATGTTCACCGCCACCTGGCTGCTCGAAAACGGGGCCAGCAAATCCTGCGCCGCGACGCTGCCGATGAGGCCGATGCTAGTGAGCGAGTTGTAGTGCAGGCCCACGCCCACGCGCGCGGGGTGCGCTCCACGTCGAGCACAAGGCGGGCCGACGAGTCGGGCACGGGCTGCAGGGCGTAGGTGATCTTGCGGAAGCGGCGCGTACCAAACGCGTTGCGGATGGCGCTGGTGAGCTGCGGCGCCGAGTAGAAGCGGCCGGGGCGCAGCTGCATCTGCCGCACCAGCTCGGGGCGCGGCGGCGCTGTCCACGCCCTGCACGCGGTAGCCGGCCAGGTACACCGAGTCGGGCCGGG
>NZ_MDZA01000138.1 GCF_001816125.1 Hymenobacter coccineus
GCCGGCGCCGGCCAGCGTGCGCACGCGCTGCGAGGGGCGAACCCTGCCAACCCTCGCGGGGCCGGCACGCGCTGGCGGCGGCCACCACCGAGAGGTCGTCCAGCTCGGCCTCGTCGCCCAGCTCGGTGTCGTTTTCGAGGATGGCGCGCAGGCCCACGTAGGCGTCGCGCCCCACCCGGATGGGCCCCAGGACGAGGCGGTCGCGCTCGATGCGGTAGCCCAGCAGGCCGGCCTCGCGGGCAATGCTGGCGCCGTCGTCCAGCGTCAGCAGGTCGAAGGTCATCAGGCGCGTCGAGCCCAGGTACACGCCGTGGCCGATGCGGGCCCCCAACAGGCGGTAGAACACGTTGAGGTAGGGCGTGGCCGACAGCAGCTGGGTGGGCGCGGCTTCCACCAGCTTCTTCACCACCCAAAACCGGACGTAGTACAGGCCCCACAGCGGGTACTCACCCGCCTTAAACCGGCCAATAATCAGCCACTTAAATACGATTACCAGCCCGCAGGCCACCGGTACGTAGGCCAGCACTGCGGCCGCCACCAGCGCCACCAGGGCCCAGTCGGCCTGCGCCGTCAGCCAGGGCCGCACGGCGATGGAAGTGTTCAGAATCAGCACCGGCACGAGGTAGAACAGGAACACCGCCGCCGCCTGTAGCACCGCCGTGAACACGCGCATCGTGTGCGAGGCGCGCGGCACTGGGGGCCCTGCGGGGCCCTCTGCCGCAGGGGCGGGCGCGGCGGCCGCGGCGGCATCTACGGCTTGGGCCAGGGCCTCGATGGTGCGGCGGGTGTACATCTCCTTCACCGAGAGGCCAGCGAACTGGGGCTGTTGGCGCAGCTCGGAGATGATGAGCGAGGCCAGCAGCGAGTTGCCGCCAATCTCGAAAAAATCGTCGGTGGTGGAGAGGTCGGCCGTGTCGAAGCGCTTCTGCCAGGCGGCGTACACGGCGGCTTCGGTGGGGGTGCGGGGCAGGGCTAGCTCGCGGGTGGGGGCCGCGTCGCCAACCACTGGGTAGGGGAGGGCCTTGCGGTCGACCTTGCCGCTGGTGAGCAGCGGGAACGTGACCAGCGGCACCAGCGCGGCCGGTATCATATAAGGAGCCAGCCGTTCGCGCAGGTAGGCGCGCACGGCCTTGGCGTCGAGCGGCGGGTGGGCGGGGTCGAGGATGAGGTAGGCGATGAGCTTCTGCACGCCGTCGTCGCCGGTTTTCAGGGCCACGGCCGCGTTGCGGATGCCGGGCCACTGCAACAGCAGCGACTCAATTTCGGCCAGCTCCACCCGGAAGCCCCGGATTTTTACCTGCGTGTCGATGCGGCCCAGGAAGTCCACGTTGCCGTCGGCCTCGAAGCGGGCCAGGTCGCCGGTGCGGTACAGGCGGCCGCTGAAGCCGGTAGCCAGTTCGGCCACAGTATTGAATTTGGCGGCCGTCAGCTCGGGGCGGTTGAGGTAGCCGGCGGCCAGCGCGGGGCCCCCAATGCACAGCTCGCCGGCGGCGCCCAGCGGCACGAGCTGCCCGAGCTGGTCGAGCAGCAGCGCCTCGTAGCCCGCCAGGGGCCGGCCGATGGTGAGCTTCTGGCCGGGCACAAAGTCGGCGGCCGTGGCCACCACCGTGGCTTCGGTGGGGCCGTAGGTGTTCACCACGCGGCACTGGCGGCTGGCCCACTTGGCCAGCAGCTCGGGCGGGCACACCTCGCCGCCGAGGATGAGCAGGCGCAGGCTGGGGATGGCGCTGGCCAGCAGCGAGAGCAGCGTGGGCACCGTGGAAAACACCGTTACCTGGTTGGTGCTCAAGAAGTCGGGCAGGGCGTCGGGCGTCTTCATGGTTTCCTCGGGCACGGGCACCAGGGCGGCCCCGGCGGCCCAGGCCAGCCACAGCTCCTCCAGCGACGCATCGAAGGCCACCGAAAAGCCCTGTGCCACCCGATCCTGCGGGGTGGTTTGGAACAGCAGCTGCTCGGCCCGCACCAGGTGGCAAATGCTGCGGTGCGGGATGAGCACGCCCTTGGGCAGCCCCGTGGTGCCGGAGGTGTAGATAACGTAGGCGATGGACTCAGGGCCCCCGGCCACGGGGCCCAGCGGCGCGGCCGGCGCGGGGGCCCCAGCCGGCGCTTCGGCCAGGTTCAGCACCGGGCCGGGCCAGGCGGCGAGGTAGTCGGGCGGGGCATCGTTCACAAGCAGGGCCCGGGCCCCGCAGTCGTTGAGGATGAAGGTGATGCGGTCGGCGGGGTAGGAGAGGTCGAGCGGCACGTAGGCGGCCCCCGCCTTCAGCACGGCCAGCATGCCGGTGTACAGCTCCACCGACTTGTGCATGAGCAGGCCCACGAAGTCGCCGGCCCGCACACCGGCCGCTTGCAGGCGCGCGGCCAAGGCATCGGCCAGGGCGTTCAGCTCGTGGTAGGGCACGGCGCGGCCGGCCCACTGCACGGCCGTCTGGTTGGGGTAGGTGCGGGCGGTTTCCTCGAACAGCCGGTGCAACTGCTGGGGGCCCCGGCGGGCCCGCGCTGGGGCACGGCGCCGAACTGCTTGAGCTGCGCGACCTCGGCGGGGGCTAGGAAGAACACGTGGCCCACGGTGGCGCCCGGCGCCGTGGCCAGCTGCTCGAACACGCTTTGCACGTGGGCGGGCATGAACGGCTCGACGCGCAGCCCGCCCGCGGAATCGGCGCAGCTGAAGCCCACGGCCACGGCCTCGGGTTGCTCGAAGCCCAGCGTCACGCACCAGGTTTGGTCGGGGCGCTGGGCTTCGGGGGCGGGGAAGGAGATGCGGGCTCGCACGATGCCCGCGCCCAGCTCCTCGGCCACGCCGGCCAAGGCCAGGGCGAGCTGGCCGGCGGCTTCAGCCGCCACCTCGGCCAGCGTGAGGCCGTTGTGCAGGCCCAGCGTGACGGCGGCGGCGGGGAAATCAATTTCCGCGTTGGCGATGTGGAGCGTGGCTTGCAGCTGGGCCGGGTCGCGCTCGGGTGGGTGGCGGTAATACACCACCGCAAACGCGGCCAGGTAGCCGGCAATCAGCTTTTCCTTGCGCTGAAACTGAACTTCAAATTCGGGGGCCAGGGCGGCCGCGGGCGGCGGCAAAACCAGCGGTTCGTTAGCGTCGGGCATGGGAGCGGGGGCCCACACCGGGGGCCGCGTGGGGCCCCGGCGCGGTGGGTGTGAAAGTAGGGGCGAGAGCAGTAGGGTATTAAAAGTAGGTGCGCCGCAAGGATTTTTGGTGAAGTGATGCGCTGTGGGTTAGGCCGGTTGCCGCTGGCCGGCGCCGGGCTTTGGCCGCTCGGCGCCGGGCCAGGGGTGGGGCCCCGTGCGGCCAAAGCCCGGCGCTGGTCGGCACAATTGGCCGGTCGGTCGGGCCGGCCGCCGCCGGGCAAAGCGTGGGCCTAGATTTGCCTTCCCATTGGCCTGCCTTTTTACCGTCAAGAGGCTGCGCTGAATTAATTCGTGCCGTTACGCAGCGTCTGCTAGCGTGAACTTTGTCGTTCGTGCTATTTTCCTGGGGCCCGCCAACAAGAGCCCCGCGTGACAGCAGTTAGTGTTCGTTAATTCAGTGCAAAAATATGATTATCAACGATAAAGCTAATAGCTATCAGCTAAAAGCCAGTAGCTAAATTCCCATGGCCGACTTTACTTTCCGGCGCGCCCTCCAGCCGCTTATTCACGTGCTGGTGTGGGGGCTGTTCGGGCTCACGTTTCTGCTGTTTCACCCGCTCACGGGGCGCGTGGTTATGCCCCCGCAGTTCTGGGTGAAGCAGGGCCTGATGCTGGCCGTGTGGGTAGGGGCCTTCTACCTCACGGCGGGCGTCAGCGTGCCGCGGCTGCTGTTTCGGGGGCACACGGGCTGGTTTGTGGGGGCCCTGGTTGCTACCGCCGCGCTGCTGCTGCTGGCCAACTACGGCCTCGAAAAGCAGCTGCACCTGCGCGAGCTGATGGACCGCGCCTTCCACGCGGCCATCGACCCGGCGGGGGCGGGGCCCCAGCGGCGGGGCCCCGGCGGGCCCGCGCTCGGCGGGGGCCTGCGGGGCGCGCGCAGCCCCTTCCGCTTCGATGCCACCGGCACGCTCATCACGCTGCTGGTGCTGGGCATTTCCACCAGCATCACGGTGGTGCAGCGCTGGCAAACCGAGGCCCAGGGCCGCGAGCGGCTCGAGCAGCAGCGCGTGCTCTCGGAGCTGGCCTCGCTGAAGGCCCAAATCAACCCGCACTTCTTCTTCAACACGCTCAACAACATCTACGCCCTCACCCTGCTCGACGGCGAGCAGGCCCGCGCGGCCATCCACCGCCTCTCGCGCATGATGCGCTACGTGCTCTACGACACGGCCGCGGGCCCCACGCTGCTCAGCCAGGAGGTGGCCTTCATCCAGGACTACATCACCCTGATGCAGCTGCGCCTCACCGACCGCGTAACGGTGGAGTTTGCGCCGCCCGCACCGCTGCACGACGTGCCCCTGGCCCCCATGCTGCTGCTGCCTTTCGTGGAGAATGCCTTTAAGCACGGCGCGGCGGCCTCGCACACCAGCCGCATTGTGGTGGCCCTGCGCCAGCCCACGCTCCACACCCTGGCCCTGGAGGTGCGCAACACGCTGCTGCCCACGCCCACCACCGACCTGGCCGGCAGCAACGGCATCGGCTTGGCCAACACCCGCCGCCGCCTCGAGCTCCTCTACCCCGGCCGCTACGACTTGCAAGTAACCGAGCGCACCCCCGCCAACGAATACCTGGTGGAGCTGACGCTGACGGTGTAATTAGCTGTTGGCTTATAGCTGTTTGCTTTTTGAACGTGCGGAGCTGCCCGTTCACAACGGCCAGCCCCGGCAGCAGCAGTCAAACCATTGTAAACCTCAATTATTATTCGCTAATAGCCGTAAGCCACAAGCCATTAGCCAACAGCCAACAACACATGTCTACCGTCCTCAAGTGCATTGCCGTTGACGACGAGCCGCTGGCCCTGGGCCTGGTCTGCTCGTTTATTGAAAAAACCCCGTTTCTGGAGCTGGTGGGGCGCTACGACAACGGCGTAGAAGCCCTGAAAGGCCTGCACGCGCTGCCCCCGGGCGGCGTCGACGTGGCGTTTCTCGACATTCAGATGCAGGAGCTGAATGGGCTTGAGCTGGCCCGCGTGCTGGCCCAGGCCGGGGGCCCCCGGGTGGTGTTCACCACCGCCTTCAGCCAGTACGCCGTGGAGGGCTACCGCGTCGATGCCCTCGATTACCTGATGAAGCCCTTCAACTACGAGGAGTTTTTGCGGGCCGCCGGCAAGGCCCGCACCTACGCCGAGCGCGACCAGGCCGCCGCCACCCCCGCCGCCGCCCCGCCCGAGGAGGACAGCATTTTCCTGAAGGTGGAGTACCAGCTCGTGCGGGTGCTACTGGCCGATATTCTGTACGTGGAGGGGCTGAAGGACTACGTGAAAGTACACCTCAAAAGCTCGCCCCGGGCCCTGCTCTCGCTGATGAGCCTGCGGGCAATGGAGGAGAAACTGCCCGCCCGGCGCTTCCTGCGCATCCACCGCTCGTTCATCGTGGCGCTCGATAAAATCGAGGCCGTGCGCCGCCTCACCGTGCAAATCGGCGAGGCCACGCTGCCCGTGGGCGACCAGTACAAGGAGGCCTTCGGGCAGTTCCTTAGCCGCTGGACGTGAGGCCGCCCGGGGCCCCCGGCGACGGAACCGCCGGGTTGGTCTAGGAAGCGCGGCTCCCGGCCGAAGCCCGGCGGCGGCCGGGCCCCCCGCGGGCACCTTTGCGCCGCGGGCCGGCACTGGGGCCGCCCCGCTTGCTCTACGCCTTTGGCCATAATGCATCGCCCTGCCGCCACGCTCGTTGCACCCCGCGCCGCTGGAACCGATTTCCTGCGCCTCGCCTACCGCCCCGACGTGCACCAGCTGGTGGCGACGGAACCGCCGGGTTGGTCTAGGAAGCGCGGCTCCCGGCCGAAGCCCGGCGGCGGCCGGGCCCCCCGCGGGCACCTTTGCGCCGCGGGCCGGCA
>NZ_MDZA01000139.1 GCF_001816125.1 Hymenobacter coccineus
GGGTGCCGGCGCTGCTGCGCATTGCGGCGGCGGCGGTGCCGCTGGGCGTGGGCTCCGCCATTTTGTGGTACAGCCAGGACCAGCACGTTCAAACGGCCTACGGCGAGGTCAAGTCCATGGCCCTGCCCGACGGCACGCAGGTGGTGCTGAACGGCAACTCCTCGCTGACTTACGGGCGCGGCTGGGGCCGGAGCGCGCGCGAAGTGTGGTTGCGGGGCGAGGGGTATTTCCGGGTGGCGCACCTGAACCAGGACCCGGCCCGGGTGCTGCCCGGCGAACGGTTTGTGGTGCACTGCCGCGGCCTGAACGTAGAGGTGCTGGGCACCACCTTCAACGTGAACGACCGGCCGGGCCGGGTGCACGTGGGCCTGGTAACCGGCAAAATCCGGCTGACCGCCGCCGGGCCCCACCAGGGCCCCACCGCCCTGACGCTGGCCCCCGGCGACTACGTGGAGTACGCGGCCCGTCGCATTTCCGCGCCCCGCAAGCTGGCCCACCCCGAGCAGCTCACCACTTGGTCGCAGCACCAGTTCAGCTTCACCGACGGCCGCCTGGGCGACATGCTCCAGACGCTGCAAGATGCTTACGGTTACCAGGTTAAGTACGCCCATCCCGAAGCTGCCGACCTGCGCATAGAGGGCGAGATCAACGTGGCGGGCGTGGCCGCGCTGCTGGAAACCATCTCGGCGTCGCTGCACGTGAGCATTTACCAGAACGGCAACCAAATCATCGTCAACTAATCCTTTTCACCTCACCATTTTAACGTACAAAGCATGAGAAAACTCGACTCGACAAGCTGTTTAAAATGGGGAGCAGTACCGCTGCTACTACTCCAGACCGTGACCGGTTCGGCGCAGTGGGCCTTGGCCAGCAAGGCGTCGGCGCCGGAATTATCTTACGCCGACGCCTCGCCCCAGGCCACGCCGCTGGCCCGCACGTCGCTGAAGGAAGCCGTGGACCAGCTCAAGCGGCAGTACCACATCCAGATTGCCTTCCGCGAGGGCCTGCTCAACGATAAGTTCGTGGCGGAGCCGGGCGAAAGCGGGAACTCGGCCATTGGCGTTGAGAACAACCTGAGCCAATTATTGCGGGCGTTTAATCTCAACTTCAAAAAGATAACGGCCCGGCAATACGTTATTTATGCTGCTTTGGGCGCGCCCCTGGGGGCCCCCGCCCCCGGCGACAACGTGCGGGGCCGGGTGGTTTTCGCCGAAGACGGCACCGGCATTCCGGGCGCCACCGTTATCCTGAAGGGCGGCACCCAGGTGGGCACTTCTACCGACGCGGACGGCAACTTCGACCTGAAAATCCCGGCTGCCAACCAGGAAAAGTCCATTACGCTGGTCGTGTCGTTTGTGGGCTACACCACCGCCGAGCTGATTATTACCGACCGCACGGCGCTGGCCACGGTGAAGCTCGCCAAGAACGAGCAGGCCCTGGGCGAAGTCGTGGTAACGGCCCTGGGCATCAGCAAGCAGAAACGGTCGCTGGGCTACGCCGTGACCGAGGTGAAGGGCGAGGACCTGACGCAGGCCCGCGAAAACAACGTGGCCAACGCCCTGACGGGCAAGGTGGCCGGCGTCAACGTATCGGGCCTGTCGACGGGCCCCGGGGGTTCGAGCCGGGTGATTATCCGCGGCAACGGCTCGCTCTCGGGCACGGCCAATAACCAGCCTTTGTATGTGGTGAACGGCATGCCGATTGACAACTCGGTGCCCGGGCAGGCCCCCAGCGCCAACGGCGGGGGCACCAACGTGGACCGCGGCGACGGCATTGCCAGCATCAACCCCGACGACATCGAGTCCATCACCGTCCTAAAAGGCGGCACGGCCGCGGCCCTCTACGGCTCGCGGGGCGGCAACGGCGTGATCCTGATTACCACTAAAAAGGGCCGGGCCCAGAAGGGCATTGGCGTGGAATACAACACGTCCGAAACGCTGGAATCTATTTCGGTACTACCTGATTTTCAGTACGAGTACGGGCAGGGCGACGGCGGCGTGAAGCCGACCACGCTGGCCGCAGCGCAGGCTACGGGCCGCCGCTCATGGGGCTCCAAAATTGATGGCTCGACGGACTACGTGGGCGTTGATGGCCTGACGCACCCCTACGTAGCCCAGAAGGACAACCTGAAAAACTACTACCGTACCGGGCGCACGGCCACCAACACCGTGGCTTTCTCGGGCGGCACGGAAGCTATTTCGTACCGGTTTTCGCTGGCCGACCTGGACAGCAAAGGCATTTTACCCGGTAGCCGCTACAACCGCAAAACCGCCAACCTCAACCTGAGCGGCCGGCTCAACCCGCGCCTGAGCTTCGAGGCCCTGGCGCAGTACAACATCGAGACGGCCCACAACCGGCCCAGCGCCGGCGACGCCTCCGCCAACCCCAACTGGTCGCCTTACATGATTGCCAACACGGCCGACGTGCGCTGGCTCAACCCCGGCTACGACGCCAATGGCAACGAAACCGTGTGGAACGACGCCGGCATCGCCACCAACGGCTACTTCGTCATCAACAAGTTTCAGGAAGACGACCGCAAAAATCGTTTCATCGGGCAGGGCTCCGTTAGCTACGAGCTGTTCCCCAACCTGGTCCTCAAGGGCACCGTCAGCCAGGACCACTACGACTACAACTACGCCAACATCACGCCCACCGGCACGCTCTACGCCCTTACGGGCCAGTACGTGGGCATTAAGTCGGACGTGACGGAGCTCAACGGCCTGGCCACCGCCACCTACCACCGGCAAATCAAGGACTTCGGCTTTTCGGTGCTGGGCGGCGTCAACCGGCGGCACTCCGAGCTGAACGAACTGGACCAGACGGGCATCGGCTTCACCATTCCGTACTTCTACAGCTACAACAACCTGGCCTCGAGCACCACGCTGGCCCTCTCGTCGCGGCAGGAAGTGAACTCGGCCTTCGGCTCGGCTGACTTCAACTACAAGAGCTGGCTGTACCTGACGGTGGCCGGCCGCAACGACTGGTACTCCACGCTGAGCCCGGCCAACAACAGCCAGTTCTACCCCAGCGCCAACGCCAGCCTCGTGCTCTCGGACGTGCTGAAGCTGCCCGAGGCCGTGAACCTGCTCAAGCTCAAGGGCGCGTTTGCGCAGGTGGGCCAGGGGGCCCCCGACCCCTACGCCGTGAACCTGACCTACAGCAACGTGCCCAGCTCGGGCCAGCCGCTGCAAAACGTGAGCAGCAACACGCCCGGCTCCGGCATTGCCGGCATCACCAACGCCAACCTGGGGCCCGTGCTCTCCACCACCACGGAGGGCGGCATCGAAGGGCAATTTTTGGGCAACCGCCTGAGCTTCGACCTCACGTACTACAACCGCCTGACGGACAAGGACATCGTTAACTCGACCATCAGCCCCACCTCGGGCTACAACAGCGTGTACCTGAACGCGGGCCGGGTGCGCAACCGCGGCATTGAGGTGCTGGTGAGCGGCACGCCCGTGAAAATCGCGAATTTTTCGTGGAACACCAGCTACAACATGGCCTACAACGACAACCGGGTGCTGAGCCTGGCCGAGGGCATCTCGTCCATCAACCTGGCCAGCACGGTGGGCAACTGGGGCAACATCAACAACATCGTGGGCGAGTCAGCCTTCGAGATTGTGGGCACCCGGATTCTGAAAGACGCGCAGGGCAACACCGTGTTCAACGCCACCAGCGGGTTTCCGGTGGCCACCGGCTTGCAGTCGCTGGGCAAGAGCGTGGCCCCACTCACGATGGGCTTCAGCAATGACTTCCGCTACAAGCGCTTCTCGCTGAACCTGCTGCTCGACGGCAAGTTTGGCAACAAGGTCTTCTCCATCAGCGAGGTGTACGAAACGCGGCTGGGCCTGCTGAAATCGACGCTGGCGGGCCGCGAGTCGGGCCTGGAGCTGACCGGCGTGACCCAGGACGGCGGTGCCTACAACCGCACGGTGCCCGTGAGCGGCCTGCGCGGCTACTACGACAACTACAAGAACTACTCCGAGCTGTTTTTGCACGATGGTAGCTTCGTCAAGCTGCGCCAGGTCATTTTTTCCTACAACCTGCCGGCCTTCCACATCAGCAAGCTCAACCTGCAATCGGCCACCATCGGCTTCGTGGCCCGCAACCTGGCCACGCTGCTGCGGCACACCGACTTCGACCCCGAGCAGAGCTTCAGCAACGGCAACTACCAGGGCCTGGAGTCCATTGGCCTGCCCCGCACCCGGTCGTACGGCGTGAACCTGTCCGTTAAATTCTAATTCCTTCGTCCATTACCATGAACGCATTTCTATCTAAGTGTAAGCTGCTCACGGGCTTTGGGCTGGTCGCCTTCGCCGGGCTGAGCGGGTGTACCAAGGACTTTGTGGAGCTGAACGCCAACCCCAACGCCGTGGGCACCCTCACGCCGGAGTACCTGTTCACCAAGGCCCAGTACGACGGGGTGGCCAACTCGCTGCTGCTGCTGCTGGGCACCATGCAGTACACCACGAGCTTCAACGACGTGGCGGGCTTCGGCTCGAAGTACATTGCCAGCCAGGTCAATAGCTCGTCGTCGTCGTTCACCAGTGCCTACCCGGGGGCCCTAAACGAGTTGTCCCTGATCATCAACGCCGTGAAGGACGACCCCGCCCAGGTGAACCTGCTGGCCGAGGCCCGCATCTGGCGCGTGTACTGCTACAGCCGCCTCACCGATGTGTACGGCGACATTCCGTACGCGCAGGCCACGCTGGGCTACACCGACAACCAGTTCACGCCCGCCTACGACCCGCAGCAGGCCATTTACGCCGACCTGCTCAAGGAGCTGGATGAGGCCGCCCAGAGCCTGGACGCCACCAAGCCCACCTTCGGCGCGGCCGACCTGATCTACGCCGGCAACACGGCGCAGTGGAAGAAATTTGCCTACTCCCAGATGCTGCGCCTGGGCCTGCGCCTGACCAAGGTGGACCTCGCCGGGGCCCAAACCTGGGCCACCAAGGCCCTGGCCGGCGGCGTCATCACGGCCGACGCCGACATTGCCAAGGTGACGTACCTGGCCACCGGCCAAATTATCAACCAGAACCCGGTGGCTTACAACCTGTATATCAGCGACTACATTGCCGCCAACGGCAGCACCAACCAGGAGGGCGGCAAGTACCAGGACGTGTTTATCGACTACCTCAAGCAAACCCGCGACCCGCGCCTGGGCATCGTGTCGGTGGTGTACACGGGCGGCTCGCCCAACGTGACGGATACCACCTTTGCCAAGCAGCAGGGCATGCCGGCCAACCTGGGCGCCAAGCCCGCCAACTTCGCCCGGCTGAGCGAGCCCAACCCCAAAACCGTGCTGCTCCGCAACTCGCCCGTGCTGGTGTTCACGGCGGCCGAATCGTACTTTTTGCAGACCGAAGCGGCCCTGCGGGGCTGGTCGGGCGGCACGCCGGCCACCCTCTACGCCAGCGGCGTGGGCGCGGCCCTGCGCCAGTGGAGCATCATCAGCCCGAGCGACGGCACGCTGCCGGCCAGCAAAATCAGCGCCTACGTGGGCCGCAACCAGCTGGTGACGACCGGCTTCCCGCAGCAGATGCAGCAGATTTATACGCAGTTCTGGGTCAGTATTTTCCCGGATGCGCAGGAGTCGTTTGCCAGCTACCGCCGCACCGGCTACCCGGCCCTCACGCCCAACAATTACCCCGGCAACGCCACCGGCGGGCAGTTTCCACGCCGGTTCCTGTACCCGGTTTCCGAGCAGAACCTGAACCCGGTTTCGTACGCCGCCGCCATTGCCCGCCAGGGCCCCGACGTGCTGCTGACCCGCGTGTACTGGGATAAATAGGCCCCCCAGCCGACTGCTGTAAAACGGAGTGGCACTCCGTTAATCATTCGCGCGGCCACGGGGTGCCACTCCGTTTTACAGCGCACGTCATGGGGCCCCGGGGCTGTACCACCAAGCTGTGCTTGGTCTTGCCTATGCCTGCCTGCCCCTGGGGCAAGGCCAAGC
>NZ_MDZA01000140.1 GCF_001816125.1 Hymenobacter coccineus
CGGCCGCCATCAGCATGGCGATGAAGGCCACAATGGTTTTGCCCGAGCCCACGTCGCCCTGCAACAGCCGGTTCATCTGCTGGCCGGCGCAGAAGTCCTTGTAAATGTCGTGGATGACCCGCTTTTGGGCCCCCGTGAGGTCGAAGCTGAGGTGGTTGTTATAGAAGTCAACCAGCGTGGGCACTTGGTTGAAGATCTGGCCGGCCAGCGTCACCTTACGCTGGTCTTTCTGGCGCAGCAGCTTGAGCTGAATGTAAAACAGCTCCTCGAACTTGAGCCGGAACCGCGCCGCCGCCAGCAAGTCCGGGCTCTGTGGGAAGTGAATCTGCTGCATCGCCTGGGCCTTGCCCATCAGCGCGTACTGCTCCACGAGGGCCGGCGAGAGCGTCTCGTTCACGTGGGGCAGCGCAATTTTTAGCAGGTCGCCCACCATGCGCATGATGGCCTTGCTGTCGACGCGGTGGTAGTTTTTGAGCTTCTCGCTGGTGTTGTACACCGGCTGCAAAAAGCTCTGGCCCGCCTTAGCTTCGGTCACTTCCTCCAGCTCGGGGTGGGCCATCTGGGGCCGCCCGTTGAACATGGTGGGTTTGCCAAACAGGATGTACTCCTTCTGGTTCTGCACAATCTGCTGCATCCACTTGATGCCCTTGAACCACACTAGGTCCAGGTCGCCGCTGGCGTCGCTCAGCGTGGCCGTGAGGCGCTGCTTGGGGCCCTCGCCCACGAGCTGGCGGTTGCGCAAAATGCCCTTCACCTGCACGTAGGGCAAGTCTTCGTGCAAGTCCACAACGTTGTAGAATTGCGTCCGGTCGAGGTAGCGAAACGGGTAGCGCTGGATGAGGTCGCCGTAGGTGAACAGGCCCAGCTCCTTGCCCAGCAGCTGCCCCCGCTGGGCCCCCACGCCCCGCAAAAACTCCAGCCGGGTAGTAAAAAAACTCATGTTTTTGAGCTGTTAGCTGCTGGCTATTAGCTGTTGGTTTACTTGTGAGTGGATAACTTAACTAATGCTAGCTCAATACAAAAAGCTAACAGCCATCAGCTAGTAGCTAACAGCTGACTATCGGTATTTCAACGTATTCAGCATCCGCACCATGTCAGTCTTCACGTACTCAATCACCGGGGCCAGCGAGTCGTTGGCAGTAGCGGTTTGGAAGTACAGGGCCCCGCGCAAAAAGTGCCGGGTGCTGTCGGTGGTGTAAAACTGAAACTGGCTCGGCACCTCGCCTTGCAGCTCAAATACCGAAGCGCGCATGCCGTTGGGCATCTTCAAAACCCGCTCGTCAATGGCCGTGGCCTTCACCTGGTGCTTGCCCGTGAGCTTGCGGGCGTCTTCCATCATCTTGTTGTACATGCGTCGGTCGCGGGCCACGTCCATGTACGTAATCTGCACGTTGGCATGCAATTGCGGGTAGTAGATGTTCAGCCAGTGCGGCTGCGCCATGTACGACGAGTCGCGCTTCACCACCGCCGACTGCGAGTAGTCGAACGAGTAGGGGTGGCCGTCGGGCAGGGCCCGGTAGCGGTGGGGCGGCAGCACGATGCGGTTGTAGCCCTTGGGCTTGGGCGTGAAGTCGGTCGCGGCCGTGCAGGCGGCCAGCCCGAGGGCCAGGGCCCCCAGCCAAGCCAGCCGGCCGGCAAAGCGCGGCAAAAAAGTAGAATGTTTCACGGATTGCTGTTAGTGGTCGCCGCCGTTCAAAGGTACTCCCGCCTTGCCGCAACGAAAAAAGCCCCGGCGCAGTGCCAGGGCTTTTCAGAAAGGGGACGGGCGCACGCCTAAAACGGCAGCTGGTCCAGCTCCGGCTCCTGCCGGAAGCTGACGGCCGGCTCGGCCACCGCGGCCGGGGCCCCGGTGGGGCCCCCGGGCCGCGCCCCCAGCATCGAAATCTCGTCGGCGATGATTTCGGTGATGTAGCGGGTTTGCTGGTCCTTGTCCTGGTACTGGCGGGTGCGCAACTTGCCTTCGATGTACACCTGCTGACCTTTTTTGAGGTATTTGTCGGCCATCTCTGCCAGGCCACGCCAGGCGGAGATGTTGTGCCACTCGGTACGCTCCACGCGCGTGCCTTGCTTGTCTTTGAAGTACTCGTTGGTGGCGAGCGTAAAATGCGCCACGCTGACGCCGCCTTCCAAGTGCCGCACCTCGGGGTCTTTGCCCAGGTTGCCTACTAAAATTACTTTGTTTACTCCGGCCATGACGGTAGGGGTTAAAAATGGTAAAATGCGTTTTACCTCGCAGAGATTAAGGTGCTATAAAAGTACGCACCCGAAACTATATTGCCAAATTTATTAGTAATAATATTTTAGTTTTTACCTAAATAATTGGCAATTAGTTGCGGCTTGGGCAACTCCTCAATTTCGGCCGGCGAGTAGGCCCGCAGGCCGGTGTCGGCCAGCGCCGTGGCCGGTAGGGCCCCCGCTAGCCAAATGGTATGGAAGCGCGCCTCCAGCTTCTGGTGGCTTAGCACGTGCTTGAGCAGGGGTGGGGGCCCTGGCTCGGCGGCGAGGCTAGTATCAAGCCGGCCGCCTAGGGCTTCCACGTGGCGCAGCACCTCGGCCGCGCCAAGCTCTAGGCCCGTGGTTTCGACCACAGCAAAGTCGTACAGACCCTGCCAAATGTCCTTTTCGCCGCGCTTCTTTAAGTACATGGCCTCGCCGTGGCGCAGCACCAGGTAGTGCAGGTAGCGTACCCGCGCCGCCTTTGCCTTGCTCTTCACTGGCAGCAGCGCCACTTGCCCGTGCTGAAACGCCCAACAGCTGTGTTGCATGGGGCAAAACAGGCAATCGGGCCGCGCTGGCGTGCATTGCAGGGCCCCAAACTCCATAATGGCCTGGTTAAAATCGGCGGGCGCGGCGGCCGGAATGTGCTGGTCAGCCAGGGCCTGGAATTCTTTGCGCGAACCTGGCGCGGCAATGTCGGAATGCAGCCCGAAAATGCGCGCCAGCACCCGGTACACGTTGCCGTCGAGCACGGCCACCGCCTCATCGAAGGCAAACGAGGCGATGGCCGCCGCCGTGTAGGGCCCCACGCCGCGCAGCTTCAGCAATTCGGCGTAGGTGGTGGGGAACTGGCCGCCGTGCTCCTGCACCACTTGCTGGGCCGTGTGGTGCATGTTGCGGGCCCGCGAGTAGTAGCCCAGGCCCTGCCATAGGCGCAGCACCTCCTGCTCGGGGGCCCCGGCCAGGGCCTGTACCGTGGGGTAGGCCGCCAGAAAGGCTTCATAGTAGGGGAGGCCCTGCGCCACGCGGGTTTGTTGAAGAATAACTTCGGACAGCCAGATGGCGTACGGGTCGCGGGTATGCCGCCAAGGCAAGTCGCGGTGGTGGCGGGGGTACCAGGCCAGCAGCGCAGCGGCTAGCACGGAAGGTTGGCGGGTGAGATTAGCCAAAATTTTGAGGACGAATAAATTGAGCCGGGGCCCTGATTGTAATGCGTGATTGGGAAAAACCAAAAAAGAAGCTACCTTTGTGGCCCGATTTCATAAGCGAATCGCCTACCGGGCAAGGGCTTACGCGGAAAGCGGGAGTTTTTATTGCCCAGATTCTTATTTTTTTTACCCTAAGTACCTACCCAACGTGACCAAAGCAGAGGTAATCGCCGAAATTTCGCAGAAAACCGGCATCGAGAAAGCAGATGTGTTGATGACCGTAGAAGCCTTCTTCAAAGTGGTGAAGGATTCCATGACCGAAGGCAACAACATCTACGTGCGCGGCTTCGGATCTTTCGTTAACAAGAAGCGCGCTCGTAAAGTGGCCCGCAACATCTCGAAAAACACGTCGCTCATCATCGAGGAGCACTACATCCCGAGCTTCAAGCCGTCGAAAACCTTCGTGGCCAAGATTAAAAATAGCAAGAAAGTAAAGACCACGGCCGCTAAAGCCTAGGTTTTTGTTGCTGATTACAAGCTAACTACCGGCTGTGCCGCCGGCGTCTTCCCGCAACTGGGAAGCCCGGCGGCCGGCTATTTTCTATGGCTACCACCGCCTCCCGTCCCGCCGCTCACCAAGTACTGGTCCTAGTCCTCGCCCTGGCGTTGGTCGGGGGCTTGTTCGTGCTGCCCAAGGGCATCGTGAAGCCCAAGGAAGGAAAGGCGGAATTGACCAATGATGCGGCCCGTACGGCCAACCGCGACGGCGGTGGCCCGGCTACCAACGGCTCCAAAGCCGATGCGTCGTCGGGTCCCGTATCGGCCGAGGCCGGGCCCACCACTTCCCCGGAGGGCCCTACATCCGCTGCGCCCCATACCACGGCCAGCAAGGAGCAGCGCCAGGAACTGGACCGCCTGGTGGGCCAATTCGCCAAAGCCGGCACTCCGGCCCAGAAGGCCGAAGCGGCTACGCTGCTGGCCCGCCGCTACGAGAACGTGCAGCGCTTCGACAGCGCGGGCTACTACTACGAGCAGTTGGCCGCGGCGCAGCCGGGGCCCCAGGCGTTGCAGCAAGCGGCGGATGCCTACTTCCAGGCGTTCAGCTTTGCCTCATCGGATGAGCGCATAAAGCTGCTCGGTGGCAAGGCCCGCGATTTGTACACCAAAGTATTGGCCAAGAGCCCCAACAACCTCGACGCCAAGACCAACCTGGGCATGACTTACATGGCCTCCGATAACCCCGTGCAAGGCGTAACGCTGCTGCGTGAAGTGTTGGCCGCCGACCCCAACAACGAAAGAGCCCTGTATGACCTTGGCATCCTGGCGGTGCAAAGCAACCAGTACGACAAGGCCGTGGAGCGCTTCCAGCAGTTGGTGAAGGTGAACCCCAAAAACGTGAACGCTCAGTTTTACCTGGGCGTTACCTCGGCCCGGACGGGGGCCAAAGAACAGGCCCGCGCTGCTTTCTTGGCAGCAAAGAGCCTCAGTGCCGACCCGGCCCTGGCCGCATCGGTCGAGGAAGAGCTGGCTAAATTGAAATAACTGTACCCCAACCCCAACAACTTAACCCACAAGCATATGCCCTGCGGTAAAAAACGTAAACGCCATAAGATTGCCACCCACAAGCGTAAGAAGCGCCTGCGCAAGAACCGCCACAAGAAGAAGTAAGCCGCCCCTCGGGGTGCTTTGGCAACCAGGGGTTTCGGCTTGAAACCCGCCGGTTGCCCATCTCTCACAGTAGCCTCCCGGATGCGGCGGGTGTGTGCTTTTCCCGTGGCTCGCGAGGGAAGTCAGAACTTTGGGTTCTGGCTTCCCTTTTGCTGGTTTTGGGGTATTGCTATATATCCGTCCATCGGGGCTACTTTAACTAAACAAGACATTGAGTAATGAATTAGTCATTAATTCTACTCAGGAAGGCGAACGAATTGCGCTGTTGCAGGATAAGCGGCTCATTGAGTACCACTTCGACCGCAACGACACCAACTATTCGGTGGGCGATATCTTCCTGGGCACGGTGAAAAAGGTGATGCCCGGCCTCAACGCGGCTTTCGTAGACATTGGCTACGAAAAGGATGCGTTTTTGCACTACGGCGACTTGGGCGAGCAATACCCCTCGTTCACGAAGTGGGCGCGGACCGTGCAGAGCGGTCGGGCTGCTGCTGCCAACCTCGACCAGTTCACGTTTGAGCCACCCCTCGAAAAAGTGGGCAAGGCCGATAGCGTGTTCAAAAAAGGCCAGCAAATTGTGGTGCAGGTCATTAAGGAGCCCATCTCCACGAAGGGGCCTCGGGTAAGCACCGACATCTCGATGGCGGGCCGCTACCTCGTACTAATGCCATTTTCGAACACGATCAGCGTAAGCAAAAAAATCGTGAGCAAAGCGGAACGTGACCGCCTCAAGCGCCTCATCGCCAGCATTAAGCCCGAAAATTTTGGTGTCATTATCCGCACCGTGGCGGAGGGGCGCGACGTGGCCGAGCTGGATAAGGACATGCAGGACATGGTGGGCAAGTGGGAGCAATTGTATACCACGCTGCGCACCGCAAAGCCCAACGATAAAGTACTGG
>NZ_MDZA01000141.1 GCF_001816125.1 Hymenobacter coccineus
CTTCTTCGTTTCGTTTGCCCATGTCCAACACCTTCGGCACCCTATTTCGCATCACCACCTTCGGCGAGTCGCACGGCACTGGCATCGGGGTAATTATCGTTGCCTCTTCGCCTCTTCTTCGTTTCGTTTGCCCATGTCCAACACCTTCGGCACCCTATTTCGCATCACCACCTTCGGCGAGTCGCACGGCACTGGCATCGGGGTAATTATCGACGGCTGCCCGGCCGGCTTGGCCGTGGAAGCGGCCCACATCCAAACGGCGCTGGACCGCCGCCGTCCCGGCCAAAGCGAGCTGACCACGCCCCGCAACGAAGCCGACCGCGTGCAAATCCAGTCCGGCTTGTTCGAGGGCCTGACCACCGGCACGCCCATCAGCCTGTTCATTCCCAACGCCGACCAGCGCTCCGACGACTACTCGCACATCGCGCAGGCCTACCGCCCTAGCCACGCCGACTACACCTACGACGCCAAGTACGGCCGCCGCGACCACCGCGGCGGGGGCCGCAGCTCGGCCCGCGAAACGGCCGCCCGCGTGGCCGCTGGGGCCGTAGCCGCGCAGTTGCTGGCGCACTTCGGGGTGCGGGTGCAGGCCTACGTGTCGGCCGTGGGCGAAATTGAAGTGCCCGTGGGCTACGAGGAATTGGACTTGAGCCTGATTGATACCAACCTCGTGCGCTGCCCCGACCCCGCTACCGCGGCCCGCATGGAGGATCGCATTCGGGCCGCGCGCGATGCGCACGACACCGTGGGCGGCGTGATTACGGGTGTGGCCACCGGCGTGCCGCCGGGCCTCGGCGAGCCGGTGTTCGACAAGCTGCCCGCCGTGCTGGGCCACGCTTTGCTCAGCATCAACGCCGTGAAAGGCTTCGAGTTCGGCTCGGGCTTCGAGGGCACGAAGCTGGCCGGCTCGCAGCACAACGACGAATTTTACACCGACGACGCCGGCCGCATCGCCACCCGCACCAACCGCAGCGGCGGCAGCCAGGGCGGCATTTCCAACGGCCAGGACGTCTACTTCCGGGTAGCGTTCAAGCCCGTGGCCACCATCTTGCAGCCCCAGCCCACCGTCAACCAGGCCGGCGAGGCCGTGACGCTGGCCGGCCGCGGCCGTCACGACCCCTGCGTGCTGCCCCGCGCCGTGCCCATCGTGGAAGCCATGACGCACCTCGTGCTGGCCGATTTGCTGCTGCGCGCCCGCAGCAATAAGCTGTAGGTTAGGCGGAACTATACGCCCGCGCTATTCTTAATTAGACTAATTAAGAATGCTTTGCCGAAGGGAGCTGCGCTGCTGTCGTACCTTTGTAACCTCTCCGGTTCCGGCGCTGTTGTAGTGTCGCCCCTGGAGCCCCTTATCTCGCACCGTCAATTTCTTATCGCCATGTCCGCCGTATCTATTTACGCCGAAGCCTCGCCGAATCCGGAGAGCATGAAATTTGTCCTCAACCAACAGCTCCTCGCCGATGGCGTGAGCGTGGATTACCCAACGCTGGAGGCCGCCGCCAACTCACCCGTGGCCCAGGAGCTGTTCGGGTTCGATTACGTGGGCCGCGTGTTCATCGCCCAAAACTTCGTCACCGTTACCAAAACCCACCCCGATCTGGCCTGGACGCAGCTTATTCCCGAACTGCGCCAGTTCCTGAAAGGCTACGTGGAGGCTGGGGGCCCCCTGTTCACCGTGGACCCCGCCGCTGAGCAAAAGGCTGCCCAGGCCGCCACCGCCGGCGACCCCACCGCCCAGGAAGGCCAGACGGCCCAGAAAATCATCGACCTGCTCGATAACTACGTGCGCCCCGCCGTGGAGCAGGACGGTGGCAACATTACCTTCAAAAGCTACCACGAAGGCGTTGTGACCGTGAACCTGCAAGGCTCGTGCTCGGGCTGCCCCTCGGCCACCGTCACGCTCAAGTCAGGCATCGAAAACCTGCTCAAGCGCATGGTGCCCGAAGTGCAAAGCGTCGTTGCTGAAGGCATTTTGGTGTAAGTCAGCGAGTTAGAAGCTGAGAGTTAGAAATTAAAAAGCCCGCCTGGTAGTCCAGGCGGGCTTTTTAATTTCTAACTCTCAGCTTCTAATTGGGCCTAGTGGGGCCGGATGGTGAAGTGGCGGGCCACGGTGAAGCCGAAGTACAGGTCGCCGGCGAAGAAGTTGCCGGTGGTTTCGGGCACGAAGAACTTCTCCGTCATGCCCAGCGAGTTCGACACGTGTAGCTGGAAGATGTGGCCGCCTGTTTCCAAGTCCACGCCCAGGCCCAGGGCATTGCGGAAGTTGGTGGCCGTGTTGCCCGGGAACAGGTAGTAGTAATCGGCGGTGAGGGCGGTGCGCTTGGTGATTTTCTGGCGCACGGCCCCGCCCAGCGCGTACACGTCGTTCTGGGCGGCGGCGGCGGCCACGTAGTTGCGGTGGATGAGCGTGGGCATGAGCTGCACCGACAGGTTGGAGCTGAACTTGCGGGCAATGAGGGCCTAGTAGGCATAGGTCACGCGCGAGGCCACGTTGCGGTCGGCTGGAGTATTGAACCGCAGCGTGGTGATGGCCGACGAGGCAAACAGCGTGACGGACACGGGGATGGGCTGGGGCCCCGTGGTCTGACGGATGGCCCGGTACTTCAGGAAGCCGTCCAGGGTTTTTTCCTGCGAGCTGCGGCCCACGCCCACGGCCAGGCGGTTGGTGAGGCCGTACTCGAAGCTGAGGCGTGGCACGGCCTGGTCGAGGCCAAAAAAGTTAACGCCCAGCGTAGCAGCCGGGGCCCCCGTGAAGTGCCCCGTGAACGTGGCCCGCGGAAATTTCTCCGACTCCATGTAGTTCTCGTTGAAGTGCTCCTGCATGAGCGTGCGCTTGAACACGAACTCCTTGATGGGCACCACGAAAGCCAGTTGGCCGGTGGCCACGTCGAGCACCGCCGCCGTTGTGTTGCGGGCCTCGATATCCTCGATGATGCTGGTGGAGAAAAAGCTAACGCGGCCCGCCCGGGTCATGAATTTGCTTTGGGCGTCGGGCTACGGCGCTGCCAGCAGCAGCAAGCCGAGCGCGAAGGACAGCAGTTGGTTCATGGGCGAGGGCATAAAAGCGAAGGGCCGGTGCCGGGGCGGCGGGCTTTCGCAAGCGGAATGAAGGAGCGGATAGCGCCGAGCAGCTAGTTGTCGGGCTGGCCCGCCTCGATCCAGGCCTGGATGCGGGCGATGTCGCAGGTCGAAAGCTAATCCTTGTCCTTAGGCATCTGGTTGAAGCCCGGGTCGTGGCGGATGCAGACCAGGATGAGGCTGGCCGACTGCTGCTTGATGCCCGCGTAGTTGCTGTAGTCGTTGCCGCCGCCCAGCGCCTGGTGCACCGTGGCGCCGTGGCACTCGCGGCAGTGGGCCTCAAAAATGGGCGAAATCATGGCGGCGTAGGTGATCGGTGCAACGTCGGGGCAGGGGCTCGGCCCAGGGCCGTGGGTGTAGGTGCAGCCCGTAACCACGGCCAGTAGGGTGGCCGCCGCGGCTGCCGCAGCCCGCGCCGGAAAAAGGCGTAGAAGCTTGCGATAGGATAGCGAGTAGAAGTAACGATAGGTGCCTAAGGAATAAGCGCTAAGAAGGATATTCCCGAGTAATGAAGCGCAAGGTATAATAAGAGCCCGCCCCGATTTATTAACATAAGTTGAGAACGCAAAAAAGCCCGGCCAACGTGGCCGGGCTCTCTACGGACGAAAAAAACGGGGACGCAGAATTAAGAAAATCCGTGCCCGGGGGCCCTAGCTTACCGTGCTGCGGCTCAGCGTGGGTGTGCCGCCGGTCAGGTCGGCTACGTCCTCGCCCGCGGCGAGGCGCTCGCGCTCTTCCTTCTTCCCGTAGGTGTCCAGAATGATGGGCGTGGCGATGAACAGCGACGAGTACGTGCCGAAGATAATGCCGATCATCATGGCGAAGGAGAACGAACGAAGCGTCTCACCACCAAAGATATACAGCACGGCCACCACCAGGAAAACGGTCGTGAACGTAATCATCGTCCGCGAGAAGGTAGAGTTCAAGGCCGGGTTCACCACTTGGGCAAACGTCAGCTTGGGATTCTCACGCAGGTACTCGCGCACCCGGTCGTAAATCACCACCGTGTCGTTCATCGAGAAGCCGATAACGGAAAGCACGGCGGCTACGAAAATCTGGTCCATCTCGTAGTTCAAGCCAAAGGCGCGGGCAATTGGGTAAGATGCGATGACCAACAAGGCATCGTGGAATAGTGCGATAACGGCCGCCATCGAGTACTGCCACTTCTCGAAGCGGAAGAGCACGTACACGAAGATGCCCAGCAGCGTCAGGCCCAAGCTCAGCACTGAGGTGCGCTTGATGTCGTCGGCGATGGTGGCGCCCACTTTGGAGGTGGATTTGATGGCCGGGGCGTCGGCGCTGAACTTGCTCAGGCCCTGGTTGAGGGTGGTGAGCACGGTCTGGTCGGCGGTCTGGCTCTCGTCGGTGGCGAGGTAGCTGGTGGTCACGCGCAGGCGGCTGTCGGCGCCGTACTGCTTCACCTCAATGCCGGCGCCCTTGAAGGCGGGGCGCAGCACGTCGGCCACGTCGGAGGCCACCATGTTCTTGTTGAAGTCGATGACGTAAGCGCGGCCACCTGTGAAGTCAACACCTAGGTTGGGCCCCCCTTGCAGGTACATCAACACGAAGCCAATGACGATGACCACCGTTGAGAAGATGTAGGCAATTTTGCGCTTGCCCACGATGTCGAAGTTCACGTTTTTGAAGAGGTTGCGCGAGAGGAAGGTCGAGAAGGTGATTTTGCTAATCTCCTTGCCCTTCACCAGGGCCTCGATGATGAGGCGCGACACGAACACGGCCGACAGGAACGAGGTGAGCACGCCGATGCCGAGCGTGATGGCGAAGTTCTGCACCGGGCCGGTGCCGAAGAAACCCAGAATCACAGCGATGAGCATCGTGGTCACGTTCGAGTCGAAGATGGCCGAGAAGGCGCGCGAGTAACCAGCGTTGATGGCGTCGTTGAGGCTGAGCCCGTGGTCAAGCTCTTCGCGGATACGCTCGAAAATCAGCACGTTGGCATCCACCGACGAAGCAATTACCAGGATCAGGCCCGCGATGCCGGGCAGGGTGAGGGCGGTCTGGAACGCGGCCAGCACACCCAAAATCAGGAACATGTTGAAGAGCAGGGCGGCGTCGGCCACCAGGCCGGCGCGGCCGTAGTAGGCGGCCATGAAGACCATGATGATCAGCAAGCCGGCCAGCGACGAGTACAGGCCCTGGTTGATGGCTTCCTTGCCCAGCGAGGGGCCCACCACGGCTTCTTCCACGATGCGGGTGGGGGCGGGCAGCTTGCCGGCCTTCAGCACGTTGGCCAAGTCCTGGGCTTCCTCAATGGAGAAGTTGCCCGAGATGCTGGTGTTGCCGCCGGCAATTTCGCCCTGCACCACCGGGTCCGAGTACACATAGTCGTCGAGCACGATGCCCACCTGGCGGCCGATGTTGGCGGCCGTCATGCGCTGCCACTTTTTGGCGCCGCTCGGGTTCATGCTCATGCTCACCTCGGGGTGGCCGCTCTGGTCGTAGTCCTGGCGGGCGTCGGCCACCACTTCGCCGGCCACGGGGGCTTGGCCATCGCGGGTTTTCTTGATGGGGTTCAGCTCCAGGTATTCCTGCGGGCCAACCAACGTAGGCTTCACGCTCCAGAGCAGGGCCAAGTTGGGGGGCAGAATGGCTTTGGCTTCGGGGCTGCGCAGCAGGGCGTTCATGCGGGCGGTGTCGCGCAGGGCCACGCCCAGGCGGCCGGGCATGGTGAGCAGGCGGGCCAGGGGCCCCACGTTCTGCGCAGCGGCGGCAGAGTCGGCGCCGGCACCTTTGGCGGCAGGGTTCTTCTTGGCCAGCTGGGCGGCCAGCGAGGCTGGTGTCGCCGGCGGCG
>NZ_MDZA01000142.1 GCF_001816125.1 Hymenobacter coccineus
CAACGCCGAAGCGCCGCCGAAGCCGCCGCCTTCTGCAGGCCACCGTGGCAGCGGTCCAGGCCCGGCGCGGCAGCGTGGCCTTTGCCGCCGAGCTGCTGGCCCAAGCCGGCGACGTGGCCGCGCTGCGCGCCTTTGTGCTCGGGCTGGAGTGGCTGGCCGTCAGCCCGCCCTACCACAGCGAAATTGCCCTGATGGCCCTGGCCGCCGCCGACCCTCTCCCCCTCATGCTGGAGCTGGAAACCCGCCTGCCGGCCTACCTCCACGGCCGGGCCGGTGCCAAGCGCGGGGCCTTCCTCTACGAGCGCATCGGCCGCTGGCTGGTGAGCCTGCGCGGCACCGCCCCCCGCCTCGCCGAGCCCATCCTGCGCCTGGCCCAGGAGCTGCGCGAGGAGTTCCCCACCCTGCACGGCCTGCGCGACGTGCTGCGGCGGGAGGGCTTTTTGGTAGCTCCGGAGCCGGTGGCGGAGGTAAAAAAGAAAAGCGGACGCAAGCCCAAACAGGGGTAGCTGCACATAGCGCGCCGCCGGCCGGGTGGTGCTACTCACCGGCCCCGGCGTAGTTTCGCCGGGTCTTCTTCACCCTACGCCCTCCCCCATGTTGCCAGCTTTTCTTGGTGAGTTTCGGCCGCAGCTTAAACACTACCGGCTCGATTACCTGAAGCGGGGAACCCAGGCTGGGCCAACGATGTGCAGCTGCTCCAGCTTGATTCAGACGAACAAATCAGGTTTGGCGACAGCAGCCTAGCGCACTTGTTCATCAGCCCAGACGCGCTGCGAGAGCGGCGGTTTGACCAAGCCTACTTTTACTGGGACTGCTGCTAATTTATTAATCACTTGTTAATGAAGCGTCTATTAGCCCTCCTTTGCTGCGGGGCCCTATTGCCCGCCCGGGCCCAGCAGCCGCAGTTCGCGGTGCGCAACCTGCACTTGCCCAAGGAGCTGGCCTACTACGACAACCAGTTCTCGGGCCTCGCCGCCAGCGCCGACCAGCTATACCTGCTATCGGAGAGCCGGCTCCAGGACAAGGCCGAAGCCAAGCTCTACGCCGTGCGCCTGGCCGACCTCGACCGCCAGCTCGCCGACACCGCCTACGTGCTGCCCTACCAGAAGGTGCCCATCGCGGGCCTGCCCGCGCTGCGCGCCCGCATGGCCGCCGCCGGGCAGCGCTACGAGGGCCTGGAGGCCATGCTGCTGGTGCAGGACGTGGTGTATTTGTCCGTCGAAACCGATACTCCCTCGCCCCTGTGCTACCTGCTCAGGGGCCAGCTGCGCGCCAATGCCGTGGTGCTCGACACCACCTTCCTGCTGCCCCTAGCCAAGCCGCTGGCCCCCGATGGCAGCCACATCTACAACGCCGGCTTCGAGGCGCTGGCCGCGGCCAACAAGCAGGTAATGGCTTTTTTTGAATACAACAGCTTCCCGGGCCAAAACAGCGTTTACGAATTAGCTAGCAACCCCTTATCCAGCGCCAGCGCGCCGGGCAAACTGCCCCTGGCCCCGCTGCCCTTCCGCATCACCGACGTGACGGCGACCGGCAAAAACCGCTTCACGGCCCTCAACTATTTCTTCAAGGGCGGGGGCGGGGACGCCGTTTACCGCCCACCGGCCAGCGACCTGCCCAATGCCCGGCTCATTCTGGACCAGGGCGGCTACAAAAGCTACGCCCGCCTGCTCACCATCGAGCTCAAAGACAACCAGTTGACCTGGCAGCCGCTGTGGGAATTTCCCGAGCCGTACTGGGGCTACAACTGGGAGGGCATTGCCGCCTACCGGGGCGGCTACTTCGTCATCAACGACAAGTACACGCCCAGCCGGCCCTACCAAACCACGCTGCTGTATTTGCAGCCCGCCAAGTAGCCCCCGGTTTGGGGGCGCAATCCTCCCGTTACTTCGCGCCGTGGCTAGCCTTTCTTCCTTCTCCGTGCTGCGCGCTTTTCGGGCGGCTTCTACTACGTACACGGCCGTGTTTACGCTGCGTTGGGCGCTGCTGGCGGCGCTGGTGGGGGCCCTGGCGGGCACGGCATCGGCCGGCTTTCTGGTGAGCCTGGAGTGGGTGACGCGTTGGCGCGAGGCCCACCCCGGGGCCCTGGCGCTGCTGCCGGTGGGCGGCCTGCTGGTGGGCCTCGCCTACCACTACTTCGGCAACCGCGTGGTGAAGGGCAACAACCTGATTCTGGACGAAATCCACGCACCCAGCGAAACCATTCCACTGCGGCTGGTGCCGCTGGTGCTGGGCGGCACGCTCGTCACGCACCTGTTTGGCGGCTCGGCGGGGCGCGAGGGCACGGCCGTGCAAATGGGCGCCGCCCTGGCCGACCAGCTGGCGCGCTGGCTGCCGCGGCGCGAGCGCCGGCTGCTGCTCATCGCGGGCATGAGCGGGGGGTTTGCCGCGGTGTTCGGCACGCCGCTGGCGGGGGCAGTGTTTGGCCTGGAGGTGTTTTTGCTGGGCTCGGTGCGCTACGACGCCATTTTGCCCAGCTTCCTGGCCGCCGTGGTGGCCGATGCCGTGACGCGCGCCTGGGGCGTGGGCCACACCCAGTACCCTGCGCTGGGGGCCCTGCCGCTCACGGCCGCCGGGCTGGGCAGCACGCTGCTGGCGGGGGCCCTGTTTGGGCTGGCGGCGCGGTTTTTCGCCACCCTCACGCACGGCATTACCCAGGTTTTCAAGCGGATAAATTACCCGCCGCTGCGGCCGGTGGTGGGCGGCGTGCTGGTGGCAGCGGCCATGTGGGCCCTGGGTACCATGCGCTACGCCGGCCTCGGCGTACCGGTTATCGTGGAGGCGTTTCAGCATCAATTGGGGGCTCAGGATTTTGCCCTGAAGCTGGCCCTGACGGCCCTCACGCTGGGCGTGGGCTACAAGGGCGGGGAGGTGACGCCGCTGTTTTTCATCGGGGCTACGCTGGGCTCGGCGCTGGCCGGGGTGCTGCCGCTGCCGGTGGCGCTGCTGGCGGGCATGGGCTTCGTGGGCGTGTTTGCGGGCGCGGCCAACACGCCCCTGGCCTGCCTGCTGATGGGCCTGGAGCTGTTCGGGGCCCGCGCCGGCATCTACCTGGGCCTGAGCTGCGTGGTGGCCTACCTGTTCTCGGGCCACCACGGCATCTACGCCTCGCAACTGGTTGGGCAGGCCAAAAATCCGCGGCTGGGCCGGCACCAGGGCCGGCGGCTGAACGAGCTGGGTTAAAAGAATGTGGAGATGCGAGGGATGTAGAGGATGTGAAAATCAATATTGAACGTCATGCTGAGCGGACCGAAGTGCAGCCCAAGCATCTCTACTGCTCAGCTAAATCAATTGATTACCACTGCGGGAGAGATGCTTCGGCTCCACTTCGTTCCGCTCAGCATGACAACCTAAAAAGCCCCTAACGGATTCATCCTCACGTCCTTTTCTCCGCCTCCCCTACCCTTGCGCTACCAGCGCGGGCTGGGGCCGCAGCCGGCGCTGGGCCACTACCAACCCCAGCATCAGCCCGCCGCAGGCCAGGCCGATGACGGGCGCGGTGGTGATTTCCAGCAACCAGCCGTTGAGGTAGCTGCTGGCCACGCCGCACAGGTTCACGAGGGCCATGTAGGTGGTGAATTGGGAGCCCTCGATTTTGGGGCGGCAGAAGGCCATCAGGGCCGGCATGGCGGCCACGCTCAGCAGCGGGTCGGCTACGTTCATCAGCACCAGGCCCGTGAAGCCCAGGGCCCGCAGGTGCCAGTACGGCGCCAGGGCCCCAAATACGAGCAGAAAGAAGGCATAGCCGGCCATCACCCAGTATTGCAGGCGGGCGGTGCCGAGGCGGTCCACCAGCACGCCCCCGCCCAGCAATAGTGCAAACGCGGCCACGCTGCCCCAGCTGCCTTGCAGGATGGACACGTCGGCGTCGGCCCAGTGCAGGGTGTGGATGAGGTGGTAATTGTAGGCGTTGCCGAACAGGTAGCTGGCCAGGTAGGCCAGGAAAATAATGCCGAACGCCCGCAGGCTGTAGCGCTCCACCATGGCCCGCCACAGCTCGGCGAAGAGCCAGCGCAGCGAGGGGTTTTGCTCGTCGTCGTTCAGGGCCGCGGCATGGGCCCGGGCCGCGGCGCGCCCGGCTTTGCCAAACGTGGGCAGCAGGCGGTCGGCGCGGTCGAGCTTGATGAAAAACGTGAGTACCGTGAGCACCAGTAACGTGGCCGACTGCACCAAGGCCGCTGGCCGAAAGCCGCCGTGGTGCAGCACGTAGGCCAGCACCGCACCGCCCACGGCCCAGCCCAGCAGGTAGCCCCCGCGCATGAAGGCGTTCACGCGGCCGCGCTCGGCCAGCGGCACCACCGAAATGGCGATGGCGTCCACGCTGGCGTCCTGGATGGAGGCGAACACGCTGTGCACGAAGAACACCCCGCTCATGAGCCCCAGCTGGGCCACGGGGTTGTGCACGAGCAGCAGCGAAAGCGAGGCCAGGCAGGCCACCAACTGCGTGAGCACCACCCACTGCTTGCGGTGCCCGATGATGGAATATTGAAACTTATCAATCAGGGGCCCCCAGATGAACTGGAACGTCCAGGGCAGGCCCACGATGGCGGCGAACGTGCCCACCGATTTGGCCGTGAGGCCGCTGCCCACCAGGTAGTTGTACACCGCCGTCAGGGCAAACCCCGAGGGAATGCCCTGCATCACGTACAGGTAAAAAAACGTGAAGTAGCGCAACCCCACGCTCTCCCGCAGCACCAGACTTTTTGCCATAACCGTGCGCTAACAACGGCCGGGGGCCCTAATGGTTAAGGCCCAGCTTATTGGCCACGCGGGGCCCCGGGCAGCTACTTGCAGGCCCCCGCCCGGGGCACAGGCAGCGGCGCGCCGCTTGCACCCCGGGCTTTTATGTGGGCTCTGCCCCAGAGGGCACCGGCTCGATGTCCATCTGCTGGAGTAGTCCCTCCCGCAGGGTGTAGAGGTGCCGCACGGGGCCCTCGAACACCAATTGGCCCTGCTTGTCGTGCACCACTTGGTGCACGGCCACTTCGAGCCGGCCATCGGCGCGCTCCCGGATGCCGGTGGGCTCCACCTTCGGGTCCAGCTCCTGCCACTGCCGCAGCCAGTATTCGCGCACCTCGGCGTGGCCCGTGGCGTAGTCGCCCTCCCAGGCCTTGGCCCAGCGCACCTGCGGGTGGAAGGTGGCCAGGACGGCGGGAATATCGCGGGCGTTGAAGGCGGCATAGGCGGTTCGGATCAGGTCGTGCGGCTGCATGCGAAAGGGAAGAGGATGTGGTAACAACGGCGCGGGGCCCTAATGGTTAATGACAGGCTTATCGGCCGCGCCGGGGCCCTAACTACCCAGCTGCAACATTTCCAGCCGGTTCTCGAACGGGTCGCGGACGAAGAAGCGCTGCCGGCCAGCCAGGTCCGACGCCGGCTCGATGGCCACGCCCTGCGCTTCCAGCGCCCGCCGGGCCCCGGCCGCGTCGGCCACCTCGAAGGCCGGGTGGCGCTTCGAGCGGGGCCCCAGCGGCGCGGGGTCTTCTTGGATGTGCAGCTCGATGCCGCCCACCAGGTACCAGATGGTGGCCTTGGGGTGGGGCCCCGGCGCCTCGGGCAGCCCCAGCACCCCGCCGTAAAAGGCGCGGGCCGCTTCCAGGGCCCCCAGCGGCACGCTCAGCAGCAAGTGGTGGAAGCGGGTGAATTGAATAGCATTCATAACAAGTTATCTTATTGCTGTTAAACACGTTGCCACCTATCTGCCAGGCTCCTACTGAGTCACGGCCTCAGCAGCTTTGCTGATGTCGCCGCTCACTTTTTGCAGAAAAGCCAGCTGCTCGCGCCAGGTGGGGTCGGTCGGGGCGGCGGCGGCGGGCGGGGCGGCGGCTTCGGGCTCGGGGTCGGTGGGGCCAGGCGGCGCA
>NZ_MDZA01000143.1 GCF_001816125.1 Hymenobacter coccineus
GCACTCTGCGCTAGGCTACTGCACCCCGCTCGAAATCGAACTCCACTACCTTTTCAATCTACCTTAGCTCTGTGTCCGTTTAAACCCGACCACCTCAGTCACCAATGAGATTTTCACGGACTTCACGCACTACCTCGACGCATTGGACAAGGCCGTTTCCGGCTACATAGCGAAGCCCTGGAATCAATGGGATAATGGCGACTGGGAAGGCTTCTATTTATGGCTGGACTCACAAACCGACATAAAAAAAGATAGCTGGTTTTGGGTCAATAACACAGCGGGCGGCTTTTGGGGATTCCTATTAGAGTGGGCGCACTTCGAAAACCCGCACCCGCTCTATCTACAGATTGAATCTGACCGGAAGATGCTGTGCATTAAAATCAGCACCAACGAAGGAGGCCCCGATGCGCGGCCCGATGACTATATCCGCGAAACCCGGAACGAGTATTATCGCTTCGTGATGCAGAAAGCGAAAGAGGCCGGGCTTAACCACGTTCACAAACCCGCCCGCTTCGGAAGCGGCAAATACATGACGGTGGCCGTTGTAAAGCCCGAGCACTGGCTAGGCGCCCCGGACCAGCCGGTGAACTTCGATGAGGTCAAGCAGAAGCTGAACACCTTCAACGCTTTCGTTAAGAATTGCGCCGCCGACTGGCCCGCCCTGGTAGAGGCTGGCAAGTAGGCCCGCCCAGCAACTGAACCGACACCCGTCTCACCCCAAATGAAAAGCCCCGACCAGTTGTACGCTGGCCGGGGCTTTTCATAATTTCCGGCTACCCCGCACGACTTGCATACTTCTCTCTTACTGCCCTTGCAACAAAAAAGCAAACTTGCTCAGATGCTCGTCCCGCAGGTATTCCATCCACCGCTGCGCCGCCTCCGGGCTGCCCATTTCCCCCGCTGGCAGTGGCAGCATCGGAATGATCGAGCTATTCTCGCCCAAATGTATTTGCAGTCCATAGCCGCCCAAGTAGGAAGCCCGGACGACCTTAAACGTGCACCCGCGCTGCTCATACGCGCCGCAAAACTCGGTGATGGATTTCGCATCCGGAAGAAAGTGGGGCATAACCAATAGTAAAAAAGTAAAACAGCCGCCAAGCGGCCAGCCGGCCGCAAAAAGCCCAACGTCCGGCCGCTGGGGCCCGCACCGCACCGCTTCCGTGGCTGCCTTATACCCGCTTGCGGGCTCGCCGCTGCTGCTTCCGGGCCTGTAGGTCGCCCCAGATGCCCATCATCGCCGCGAGGGTTTCGCTCTGCAATACCAGCACCCAGTACCGCACCCAGTCCCGCAAAATGTAGTTCGTGGCCCGGTCCACGTGCCCGCCCCGCCGCAATTCCTCCGCATCGCCGGGTTGCAGCGCCACTGCGAAATGGGTGTAATAATTCCCGTTCGGCAGCGCCACCATCGTAATGCGCCGGTTGTGGAGCCGCCGCACCACGGCGCGGCCACACACGGGGTAATCGGGTAGGGCCCCGGGCAAGTGGGCCGGTGGCAGTGGAAAAGCCATGGTATGATGAATGAAATGGGTTAAGAATTAGCGCACCGTCATTAAGTCTTCCAGCCGCGTGGTGTAGGCCGGCGTACGCCACGCCGCCTGTCCCTGCCACGGCGCCGGCCCACCGCCCGTGGGCCCCAGCGCCGCCGCTAGTTGCACGGTCCCGCGCCCAAACCGCGCATTAAGCCCGTCCAGCGCCGCCATCACCTGCGCGCTGCGGCCTTCCACTGCGGCCCCCGCCGCCAGCGGCGCAGCCGCCCCGAACAGCCCCAGCTGCTGACCGCCCGGCACTTCCAGCCCCGCCAGCACCACGCCCGCCTTCACCGTACACCGCCCCCGGCTCCCACAGCCGGCCCAGCAGCTGCGCCGCCCGCGCCGTCAGCTCCCGCGTGTCGGCGGTGGGCACCGGCAGCGTCAGCACCGCCGAGCGCGAATGCCCGCCCGCCTCCGGCCCAAACCGATTTTTGCCCAGGAACACCGTCAGCACGTGCGCCAGGTCGCCTTGCCGGCGCAGCTTTTCCGCCGCCCGCGCCACGAACGCCGCCACCGCCCCCTGCACCGCGGCCCGCTCCTGCAGCGGCCGCCCGAACGTGCGCGAGCAGCTGAGGCTCTGCCGGTGCAGCGTCCCGTCCTCGCTCGGGGCCAGCCCCGCGCAGGGGGTAGCCCTGCAGCTCCCGCACCAGCCGGGCCCCCACCACCCCGCCCAGGTGTTTGCGCGCCCAGGCCTCCGACACCCGCGCCAGGTCCGCCGCCGAGTCGATGCCCGCCGCCGTCAGCTTGTGCGCGTACTGCCGCCCCACGCCCCACACGTCGCCCACCGCCACCTGCCCTAAGGCCCAGGCCCGCCGCTCCCCCGAGTCCAGGTACAGCACCCCGCCCAACCCCGCGTCTTTCTTGGCCAGCCGGTTCGCCAGCTTGGCCAGCGTCTTGGTCGGGGCCACGCCCACGCACACCGGAATGCCCGTGCGCGCCTTCACCCCCGCCCGCAGCCGCTGCGCCAGGTCGGTCAGGTGTCCCAGGTACGGTGTCAGGTGCGTTTCCAGGCCGCCCAGGTCCAGAAAGGCCTCGTCAATGGAGTAGATTTCCACCCCCGGCACCGTCGCCCCCAGGTAGTGCATCACGCGCCGCGACATGTCCCCGTACAGCGCGTAGTTCGAGCTAAACACCTGCACCGAGTCCCGCCGCAGCTGTTCCTTCACCTGAAAGTACGGGTCGCCCATTTTCAGCCCCAGCGCCTTGGCTTCCGCCGAGCGCGAGATGATGCACCCGTCGTTGTTGCTCAACACCACCACCGGTTTTCCCTCCAGCCGCGGCTGAAAAACCCGTTCACAACTCACGTAGAAGTTGTTGCAATCCACCAGCCCGAACATGTCTAGTCGCGGCTGTGCAGCAGCGCCGTCAGCCGGCCCGGCACCAATTCGTGCACCACGTGCGTCACCACGCCCCAAATGTGCAGCTCCTCCCCCGTCCGAATCCGGTAGGGCGCAAAAGCCGGGTTCGCCGGCACTAGCCACCACGTTTCGCCCCGGCGCTCCAACCGTTTCACGGTGCAGTCGCCGTCCACCACCGCCACCACGATGTGCCCGTGGTCGGCTTCCAGGTGCTTGTCCACCGCCAGCAGGTCGCCGGGGTGAATCTCGGCCCCGCTCATGCTCTCGCCCATTACCCGCACCAGGTACGTGGCGTCCGGGTGCCGGAACAGCAGCCGGTTCAAGTCGAACAGCCCCTCCAGCTCGTCGGTGGCCGGCGACGGAAACCCCGCCGGCACCCGGCAGCTGAACACCGGCAGGAAAGCCGCCATCGGCGCTTCCCGCACCGGGATGAGTAGGACGTCGTACATCGATCAAGTAGCGTAGGTTGAACGCCCAAATAAACGCCCGCTAATTCCATTAGTCCGTATTGTCGCTAATAAAATTGGTATTTGCTGTTGATAATCAGGCCTAAACTTTTCTATTCTTGTTGTAATTGCAAAGTAATTTGGTTGTATTCTAGCACTTACCCAGCCTCCGCATTCCGCCAGCCGGCGTGCCAGTTCAGTTAGTAACCGTTGATTAATTAGATTTATTCGACGCGCATTGCTCCCTCACACCGGTGGGCCTGGCCGGTCCCTCTTCCCTGCCAAAAGTTGCCGCCCACAAAAAGGCCGGCCCCCGCTGTTGCGGATGGCCGGCCTTTTTGCTGCTCGAAAAAGCGCTTATTCTACCGTAAACGAACCCGTCACGAACAGGCTGGGCTGCCCCACCACTTCGGCCCGGTACTGGCGCACGCCCCCCGCCACGAAGCGCGTGCCCAACGCGGAGCTGAACGCTTCGCCGGTCGGGTGCGTGCCCCCGTCCACGAAGTTGTCGATGGTGATATGCACCGCCACGGCCCCCGTGCCACCCGTGGCTGTCACCTGGCCCTCGAGCACGGTGTTGCCCCCGTCCGCGGGGTTGATGCCGCGCAGCGTGGCCCCGGTTAGGCGCAGCGGCGCGGGCGGGGCCGCCGTCGGGGCCTCCCCAAAAATGGCTTCGCCCGCCAGCGCCAGCCCGCCGGCGTTATCCGCCACCACCGCCACGGCGGGCAGCGCTTCTACCACGGCGTAAGCCCCCACCAGCTGCCGGGCCCCGACGCTGTAGTCATCAAAACCCGCCGACAGGTCGGTTTGCTCGGGGTAGGCCGTGCCGTATACTTGGTTGAGGCGGGCCAGCCGGGCCAGCGCGTCGTTCATCCGCTGCTGGGCGGCGGCCACGCGGCTCAGGCGCTTGCGCGTGTCCCGGTCGGCTTTGGCCACGGCAGCGCGGGCTTTTTTGCCCCGCGCCTTGTATTGTTTCTGATAAGCGGAAGTCGCCATAACGGATTGGAATAAGGAGTGAATAGAAAGCCCGTATTATTCGCCGAACGCCGCCTCGGTCGGCAGCGCGGCCCCGCCGTTACCGTCGGCCACGTCGGCGTACAGCAGCGCGTCGGCCTCTTGGTTGCCCGCCAGGTTGGCCAGCGTTTCGGAGGTACCGAAGTCCGCCACGAGGTCCGTGGCAGCCGGCAGGGCCGTGCCGTAGAGCGCGTTGAGCCGGTTGGTGCGGGCCGCGGCCGCGGCGTTGCCCTGCTCGGCCGCCACCAGTTGCCCCACCAGCGCGCGCACCTGCTTGCGGGCCTTGGTGTAGAGGGCCAGGGCCTTCGTCGCCCGCCGCTTGTATTGTTTTTGATAGGCTGATAGTGCCATAGTTGTGGGGCCCTTGGGGCCGTCTGGGTGAAGAAGAGAAAACCAGCGAAAGCCAAAACGGCCGCCCGTTCCCGGCCGGCCGCTTGGGGTGTCCTGCCGCGCCGCTTAGTCGGCGTAGACGATGGCCAGCGGGTTGCTGGCGTTGTTGTTGAGCGGGTACTGCTTGCCGTTGAGCAACTGGTAAAAGTTCACGCCCAGCACGCCCAGCACCACGTCGTCGGCCGTGGGCGGCACCGCCAGCGAGGCCTTGATGGCCTGGTTCACCAGCACCGGCCCGTTGAGCGGCAGGCTACCCAGCGGCGCGGCCACCGCGCCCTGCGAGATGGCGCCCGTCTCGAAGTTGATGGCCGCCGAGCCGAGCATCAATTCAAAGTGGGTGGCCCCCTGCGGAGCGGCCACGTCCGTCAGCCCGTTGAGGCTGGGCAGGCTGATGGTCAAATCCGCCCCGGCCGCGGCCGTGGTGTACGAGCCGAAGAACACCTGGCTCAGTGAGGCCGAGGCGTTGAAGTCGAAGCCCACCAGTTCCAGGGCGTTGTCTTTGTCCAGGATGCGGGCCCCGCGGTCGTTGGTTTCGTCCATGCCGATGATGGCGCGGGTTTTCTGCGTCAGGCGCGAGACCATCAACGAGTCGCTGGCCGTGCTGATGAGCGTGCGCAGCGCCGTGCGAATGAGCTTGCCCGCCGTACCGGCGCGCCCAAACTCACTGGCGTTTTCGCGGGTGCGGGCCAGGCTGGCCGCGCTGTTAAAAGCCGCCTTGTTGGAGGCCGGCTTCTGGCGCACCGTGCCGTTGCGGGCAAAGACCAGGCCCCCCACGGTGCCCTGCAAGCCTAAAATACCATTCTGTGATGCCATAACTGTAAAGAATAAAAGGGTGAAAGAGAGAAAATGGACGGGGAATAAGAAAGGGCTGCTTGCAATCGGGCGGCGCAACTACCAGATACAGCCGCCCCGGTAACGCCGCTTGTTCTTGGCATCGAAGGAGCGCCACAGCTGGGGCGGCACCGCCGCCGGGGCCCCGCAGCGCCACAGGCCCCGGCCGGCCCGCTGCGCGGCCACTTGCTGGGCGGCC
>NZ_MDZA01000144.1 GCF_001816125.1 Hymenobacter coccineus
GGGCTACCTTCGCCCCCGATTATGCTGCACCACAACATCTGCATCCTGGGCGCGGGGCCCGGCGGGGCCACCGCCGCCCTGCACCTGGCCAACGCCGGCCAGCCCTGCCTGCTGCTCGACCGCGCCGCCTTTCCGCGCGACAAGGTGTGCGGCGACGCGCTGAGCGGCAAGGTGTTGATGGAGCTCAAGCGCATCGACGAAACGCTGCCGGCCAAGTTGGGGGCCCTGCCCACGCAGGTGCCAAGCTGGGGCATCGACTTCTTCGCGCCCAACGGCCGCCGCCTGGCCATTCCCTTCAAGCCCAAGTTCGACAAGGCCACCGACCGGGCCGCCGGCCACGTGGCCAAGCGCATCGATTTCGACAACTTCCTGGTGGAGGAAGTGCGCCGGCGACCCGAAATCGACTTCCGCGAAAACGTGGACGTGGCCCGCACCGAGCGCACGCCCGACGGCGGCTGGCAGCTGTTCGACAAGGCCGGCCAGGAAGTAGCTACCTGCCGCCTGCTGCTGGTGGCCAATGGGGCCCAGTCGGCGTTTGCGCGCCAGGTGGCCGGCCACGCCCTCGAGCCCGACCACCACTGCGCTGGCCTGCGCACCTACTACCGGGGCGTGGCGGGCCTCAGCCCCGACAACTTCATCGAGCTGCACTTCCTCAAAGACTTTTTGCCCGGCTACCTGTGGGTGTTTCCGCTGCCCAACGGCGAGGCCAACGTGGGCGTGGGCATGCTCTCGAAGACGGTGGCGGCCAAAAAAATTAACCTGCGCCAGCGGCTCGACGAGATTCTGGCCACCCACCCGGCCCTGGCCCCGCGCTTCGCGCAGGCCGAGCGGCTGGGGCCTGTGCGCGGCTTCGGGCTGCCGCTGGGCTCGAAGCGGCGGGCGCTGTCGGGGCCCCAGTACCTGCTGCTCGGCGACGCCGGCTCGCTCATCGACCCGTTCTCGGGCGAAGGCATTTCGCACGCCATGGTGAGCGGGCGCCACGCCGCCGTGTGGGCCGCCCAGGCCGTGGCCAGCGGCGATTTCAGCCCAAAATTCCTCCAGAACTACGACAAGGCCGTGTACAACCGCCTCTGGCAGGAGCTGCGCCTGAGCCGCGCCATGCAGCGGTTGCTCAACTTCCCCAGCCTGTTCAACATCGTGGCCAACCGCGCCGCCAACAACCCCACGCTGGCCGAAACCCTCTCCGCCATGTTCCTCGACCTGGACCTGCGCGAGCGGCTGCGCAAACCCAGCTTCTACTTCAAGCTACTGTTCGGCGGGAAGTGATTTTTAGGGCCCCCAGGCGGTCATGCTGAACGCAGTGAAGCACCACTATCGCAGCAGTAGACAATGATTGCTAGCGCAGTAGAGATGCTTCGGCTGCGCTCGGTATGACCGCCTGGGGCCCCTAAAAGCAAGCCCAAACGCGCGTTAGTGCCGGGGAACCGTGGGGCGCGGGGCGCGCATGGGCGCGACCTTGATGGGCTCTTTACCGTCGTGGCCCACGTAGCGGCGCAGGCTTTTGGCGGCGTTGGGGTTGAGGTCGGTGGCGTGCTCCAGGTCGCGGCGGGCCTCGGGCATTTTGTCGAACGAGGCGTAGCTGATGCCGCGGTACTCCCAGGCGTCGGCGTAGGCCGAATCGATTTGGATGGCGTGGGTGAAATCGGCCACGGCGGGCTTGTACTGGAGCATCTGCATCTTGGCCACGCCGCGGCCGAAGAACGATTCCTTGTCGTCGGGCCGGTAGCGGAGGGCCCCGGCGAAGTCGGCTGAAGCGGCCTTGTACTTCTTCATCATCAAGTGGTTCACGCCGCGGTTGTAGTAGGCGTCGGGGTTGTTGCGCTGGTAGCGCAAGGCGGCCGAGTAGTCGAGCTGGGCGGCGGGGTACTCGTGCAGGTAGCTCTTGGCCTTGGCGCGCTGGAGCAGGGCGGCGGCATCCTTGGGGTTGTTCTCGAGGGCGGCGTCGGCCGTGGCTAGCATCTGGCGGTACTCGGCGCCGGTCATTTTCTTCTCGCGGCTGCGCTCAGCCGAAATCTCGCGGGCCGTGGGGGCCCCGGCGCTGGCGCCCTCGGTAGCCAGCACGCCGGCGCGGACGTCAGGGGCCGAGCGGGCCGCGCCGGTTGAGTCAACGGCCGGTACCGTTGGCGCGTCGGCCGCCGCAGCTGGTGCGTTGGCCAGTGTATCGGCGGGTGCGGCTGGCGCACTAGCCATTGCAGCTGGAGTGGTAAGCGCCACAGATTGCGCGCGCGTCACCACGGTGGTAGACCGCTCCTTTTCGGAGCTGGCGGCGCAGTTGGTGAGGGCCCCCAGCAGGCCCAGGGCCGCCAGTGAAAATGGAGTCGAAATGCGCATAGGGAAAGGAAAAAGTGAACCGTTTTGGCCGGAGCGGCTAAAACCGGGCCTTATACGGCCAAGTGCGCCCGGCGGCTGTCCGGCTTCTGAAGAAGCGCGGGCACGTTCGGGGCCCCGGCGGGGTTTAGGAGCGGGCCGGGGTGCGCGGCTATCTTTGCGCACCGGCCGGGGCGGCGGCCGGGCGGCGATTTTCCTTTCTCTTCTTTCGTAAGACTTTATGGCATTGCAATTTGATTTGGTGGTGGTGGGCAGCGGCCCGGGCGGCTACGTGGCGGCCATTCGGGCGTCGCAGCTGGGGCTGAAAGTAGGTGTAATTGAGCGCGAAAGTCTCGGCGGCATCTGCCTCAACTGGGGCTGCATTCCCACCAAAGCGCTGCTGAAATCGGCGCAAGTATTCGAGTATTTCCACCACGCCGCCGACTACGGCCTGAGTGCTGAGGGCGTAGGCTTCGACTTTGCCAAGGTGGTGCAGCGCAGCCGCGGCGTGGCCGACGGCATGAGCAAGGGCATCAACTTCCTGTTCAAAAAGAACAAGATCGAAGCCGTGATGGGTGTGGGCAAACTGGTGGCCCCCGGCAAGGTGGAAGTCATCAAGGCCGATGGCACCAAGGAAACCGTCGAAGCCAAGAGCATCATCCTGGCCACCGGCACCCGCGCCCGCCAACTGCCCAACCTGCCGATTGACGACAAGAAAATCATCGGCTACCGCAAGGCCATGACCCTGGAGCAGATGCCCAAGAAAATGGTGGTAGTGGGCTCGGGCGCCATCGGCGTCGAGTTTGCCTACTTCTACCGCACCATGGGCGCGGAGGTCACCATCGTAGAGTTTATGCCCCGCATTGTGCCGGTGGAGGACGAAGAGATTTCGCGCCAGATGGAGAAATCCTACCGCAAAATCGGCATCAACGTGCTCACCAGCGCCGAAGTGACGAAGGTGGACACCACCGGCCCCGGTTGCGTGGTGACCGTGAAAACGGCCAAGGGCGAAGAGCAAATCAGCTGCGACGTGGTGCTCAGCGCCGTGGGCATCCAGACCAACATCGAGAACATCGGCCTCGAAGAGCTGGGCATCAAAACCGAGCGCGGCCGCGTGTTGGTGGACGACTTTTACCAGACCAACGTGCCCGGCGTGTACGCCATCGGCGACATCGTGCCGGGCCCCGCGCTGGCCCACGTGGCCTCGGCCGAGGGCATCATCTGCGTCGAGAAAATCGCCGGCCACCACCCCGAGCCGCTCAATTACCAGAACATCCCCGGCTGCACCTACGCCTCGCCCGAAATCGCCAGCGTGGGCTACACCGAAGCCGAAGCCAAGGCCAAGGGCTACGACATCCTGGTGGGCAAGTTCCCGTTCTCGGCCTCGGGCAAGGCCAGCGCCGCCGGCGCCAAAGACGGCTTCGTGAAGGTCATCTTCGACAAGAAGTACGGCGAGTGGCTGGGGGCCCACATGATTGGGGCCAACGTGACCGAGCTGATTGCCGAAGTAGTGGTGGCCCGCAAGCTCGAAACCACTGGCCACGAAATCATCAAATCGGTGCACCCGCACCCCACCATGAGCGAGGCCATCATGGAAGCCGCCGCCGCTGCCTACGGCGAAGTGATTCACCTGTAAGCTTTTCAGCTGCTAGTAACTCTAGGGGCCCCGGCTGCATCGCGCAGCCGGGGCCCTTTTGCTTGGGCTAGAATCGTAGTGTTGCTTTGCAAATAATTACCCTTGCGTTTCTCGATGACTCCCGCCGAAAACATCCTGCTTTACCAGGCCCCTAATGGGCAAACCTAGCTCGAAGTGCAGCTCGACCACGAAACCGTGTGGTTGACGCAGGCGCAGATGGCGGAGTTATTCGCTGTTTCCCGCCCTAATATAACGCTGCACTTGCGCAACGTGTTCAAGGAAGGAGAGTTAGACGAAATTTCAGTTGGTAAGGAATCCTTACTAACTGCTACCGACGGTAAGCAGTACAGTACTAAATACTACAACCTCGACGTCATCATCTCCGTCGGCTACCGGGTGAAATCGTTGCGCGGGACGCACTTCCGGCAGTGGGCTACGGGCGTGCTACGCCAGTACCTGGTGCAAGGCTACGCGCTGAACGACAAGCGCCTGCGCGAAAGCGCCCGCCAACTGGCCGACCTCAAGCGGCTGGTGCAACTGCAAGGTGAAGTGGCGGCCAACCAAGAGCTGACTTCGGACCAATCGAATGCTTTGCTGCGCGTGCTGGGCGACTACGCCAGGGCCCTCGACGTGCTCGACCAGTACGACCACCAGCGCCTGCAAGTGCGCGGCACTGCTTCGGATGAGCCGTTTGAATTGACTTACGAAGCCGGCCTGGAGGCTGTGGAAGGACTGCGTAAGCAATTTGGCGGCAGCGCTTTGTTTGGGCGGGAAAAGGATGCGTCGTTCCAAAGCTCGGTACGTACCATTTACCAAAGTTTCGGCGGCGAGGACTTGTACCGAGCGTGGAGGAAAAGGCGGCCAACCTACTGTACTTTGTGGTGAAAAACCACTCGTTTTCCGACGGCAACAAGCGCATTGCGGCTTTTCTATTCGTGTGGTTTCTCGACCGCAACCGCTGCCTCTACCATCCCGATGGCTCACGCCGGCTGGCTGAAACGCTCTGGTGGCCCTCACGTTGCTCATCGCTGAAAGCAAGCCCGAGGACAAAGCCACAATGGTTACGCTGGTGGTGAATCTGATTAACCAGGATAATTAAACGCGGTATTCGAAGCAGGACGTCTTACTGGGGGAGGGCTACCACCGCCGCGTTGAAGTTTAAGTTTTTGAGAATTGGCGCCAGATGCGCATCAAGCTGGGTTTTTTCGTTGAGAAAACCCAGCGTGTTTTCCTGTTCCAAATTCCAAGTGACGAGGTAGTGCAGCTGGCCGGGAGCTACTGTGAATAAGTAGCGGGTGGTGCGCAAGCCGCTGCTGGGGCCCGGACTAGCAATTTTGTGCAGGCTTTCCACCCGGGTTTCACTGCCGTACCACTTGCTGGACGTGAACTCGTACTTGTACAAGGCGTAGCGGCCGGGTGGCAGGGCGCAGCAAAACGTGTTTTGCTTGCGGGAGCGGAGCGGCGGCTTTACTTCAATGCGGACGGATTTGCCCGTGGTTAGGTTTGCCAGCCGCACGTACTGGCCAAGCCCACCGCTTTCGAAACCCAGGCGCTGAATGAAGCTGCCGTACACAATGCCTTTGTCGGACGGGAATATGCGTCGGTCGGCGCCCCACACGGGGGCGGGTAGTGCCACCTTGTTGAAAGCGGGAATTTCCAACGAGTCGCCGGCCGCCGCAAGGTTCAGGTTAAAATTGACGGGAATGGTGAACGAGACGCGGACGCCGCGGCCGTTTTGCGTGCCGGGCCGCCATTGGATTGAGTCCAACCGGTGCGCGTTGCGCAGCACTTCGGCGTCGATGTCGGCGCGTATGCCCTGTACGAGCTTGATGTCGACGGCATGACCCTGGGCATCAACCGCGAATGAGAAAAACGCCCGGCCTTGCACGCTGCCGTCCCGGGCAAGTTGGCGGGCGGGCCCCAGGCCATCGTTAATAAATTTTACAATCCGCTCGTTATTCGAGCGGGTGCTGTCGCCAGGTTCGAGCCCCGGAAACTGTGGCATGCGTTCTACATAAACGTATTTTTTGGTCTCAGCATTGGCCTTGCCTAGAACAGACTGGCCAAAAGCGTTGCCAACCGATAACGATGCTAAAAAACCACCAAAAAGAATAAAAGTATAGCGCATAATGGCCTAATATAGGCCACCAGGGGCACAATTTTCAGTCCTGCGCTTCCAGTACCCCAGTTGGCGCTGGGGCCCCGGCTTTAGGCTTTTTGCTCACCAGCCACACGCCTACGAAAATGAGCACGGCCTGGCCGGCTTTATCCCAGGTGAGGGTGTCTTTGCCCAGGGCCACGGCGATGAGCACGGCCAGCACCGGCTGGAGGTAGATGTAGACGCCGAGCAGGGCAGGGGAGGCGTACTTCAGAGCCCAGTTGTTCAGCAAGTAGGCCAGGATGGTGAGGAAGAACACCATGTAGAGCACCTCGGCCCAGATTTTGGGCGGGAAGTGGGCGTAGTCGGTGGCCAGGGCTTCGCGCCAGCCAAAGGGCACTGCCACCAGGGCCCCTATCAGGAAGATGCGCCCCAGCACCGTGAAGGGGTGGTACTTACGCATGAGCGGGGCCACCAGCACCAGGTACAGCCCGAAGAACGTGGCGTTGAGCAGGATGTAGATGTTGCCCAGCGTGGCGTGCGGGTACACTGCCGCCTGCGCCGGCCGGGTGAGGATGAGCGCCGCCGCGCCGCCTGCCCCCACCAGGATGCCCAGCAGCCGGTAAAGAGTAATCTTTTCGCGCAGCAGCACGGCCGAGGCCACTACTACGACGATGGGCGAGATGGTTTGGAGCAGCGAGGCCGAGATGGGCGACGTGTAGTTCAGGCCCGAAAAAAACAGCAGCTGGTTGAGCCCGATGCCGCTGACGCCGCAGAACAAGGCCCGCAGGTTGTCGGCCCGGCCCTGGATTTTGTCTTGGGGCGCGGCTAGCTGCTTGGCCACTGCGAAGAAGATGGAGGCCCCCAGCACCCGCAGCGTCACGATGCCGAAGGGGTGCATGTACGCGGGCATCAGGTCTTTGGCCAGGCTGTAGGTAGCGGCGTAGATGAGGGTGACCAAGAACAGGGCCGCGTGGACGCGGTATTGGTTTTTCATGGGGGATTGGGGCGGCGCGGGGCGAACTTTGTGGCGTGCGCTGGGGCCTAGCAATGGGGCCCCGGTGCACGCCACAAAGTTCGCGCTCCTTCCGCTATGTCCTCCCTCTTTCCCGACGACGAACCCGCCGCCTTTGCCCCGCTGCCCGGCCCGGGCCCCGACGCGCCCCTGGCCGAGCGCCGCCGCCCCCACCGCCTGGCCGACTACGCCGGCCAGCCCCACCTACTGGGGCCCCAGGGCGTGCTCACGCGCTACCTGGCCGCCGGCCGCATGCCCAGCCTGTTGCTGTGGGGCCCCCCGGGCGTGGGCAAAACCACCCTGGCCCTGCTGCTGGCCAGTGAGTTGAAGCAACCATTCGCCGCTCTTAGCGCCATCAACGCCGGGGTGAAGGACGTGCGCGAGGTCATCGAGCGGGCCAAGCGGCAGCGCGGCACGGTGCTGTTCATCGACGAGATTCACCGCTTTAGCAAGGCCCAGCAGGACGCGCTGCTGGGGGCCGTGGAAAATGGGACGATTACCCTAATTGGGGCCACTACCGAAAACCCGTCGTTTGAAGTGATTCCGGCCTTGCTCTCGCGCTGCCAGGTGTACGTGCTCGAGCCGCTGGGGCCCGACACGCTGCGCGACATCGTGGCCAAGGCCCTGGCCGAAGACGCGGCCCTGAGCCAGAAAAAGGTCAAAATTAAGGAAGACCACGCCCTGCTGGCCCTGAGCAGCGGCGACGCCCGCAAGCTGCTCAACCTGCTCGAAATTGTGGTGCAAAGCACGCCGCCCGACAAAAAGGGCCTCGTCACCGTTACCGATGCCGTGGTGCAGCAGGTGGCGCAGCGCCCGCTGGCGCGCTACGACAAGGGCGGCGAAATGCACTACGACGTGATTTCGGCCTTCATCAAAAGCATCCGCGGCTCCGACCCCAACGCCGCGCTCTACTACCTGGCCGTGATGCTGGAGGGCGGTGAGGACGTGAAATTCATCGCCCGCCGCATGCTCATTCTGGCCTCGGAGGACATCGGCAACGCCAACCCCAACGCCCTGCTGCTGGCCACGAGCTGCTTCCAGGCCTGCACCGTCATCGGCCTGCCCGAGTCGGATTTAATTCTTAGCCAGACGGTTATCTACCTGGCCACGTCGGAGAAGAGCAATGCCGCCTACACGGCCATCCGGGCGGCGCAGGCCGAGGTGCGGGCCCGCGGCGTGCACCCGGTGCCGGTGCCGCTGCGCAACGCGCCCACCCGCCTGCTCAAGCAGCTCGGCTATGGCAAAGAGTACGAGTACTCGCACAACGGCGCGGGCAACTTCGCGGCCCAGGAGTTCCTGCCCGATGCCCTCAGCGGCACCACCTACTACGAGCCGGGCCAGAACGCCGCCGAGCAGCGCATCCGCGAGAAGCTGCGCGGTTGGTGGGGTGAGAAGTACAACTACTAAAATCGCAGATTTCGCAGATTTGGGTTGATTGCGCAGATTCCTGGGGGCCCTAAAGTCGCCGGCCTACCCCACCGATTGAGCCACTGCCGCGGCTGGTGCAAGCATAAAGTTGTTGATTTGAGGAATCATTTGCCCTCATCCATAACTTTCCATGCGGAATACCTACTTACCAACTTTGCTGGCCGGTGCGCTGGCCCTTTCTTCTCTTTCGACGGCGCAGGCCCAGCAAACGGGCGTGCAGTTTGGGGCAAAAGCTGGCATGAGCCTGGCGCTGCTGGACGGCTTGATAAATGGCGACGCACAATTTAAGTCCGGGCTGGCCGCGGGGGCGTTTGTGCGCTGGCGTCCATCGGCGCGAATTGCAATTCAGCCCGAACTGGTGTTCAGCCAGCAGGGAACCGACGTCAGCAACTCTTACGCCGGCAACCCGGCAAAAAGCCAAATAAAACTTTCTTACCTCAACGTGCCCGTGCTGCTAAAAATATACCTGGGAAACGTGGTGAATTTGCAAGTAGGGCCCCAGGTTGGCTTGTTGCTAAGCGGGCGCCGCACGGGCCAGGTGGGCTACTCCAGCGGGTCATCGGGCAACGGCTACATCACGACTGATGAAGACGTGGCAAAAAATTATCGGGGCGACTTAGCACTTTGTGGCGGCCTGGGAGTTGACTTAAAAAACGGCTTACTCTTTTCTGCCCGGCTTAATTACGGCCTGACCGACATCAACAATAACGAAGCAGATAAAACGGCGCGGGAATACCTAGGAATTGGCGGCTTGCACAACCGGGGGTTTGAGTTTGCTCTGGGCTACGCTTTTGGGTCGAAGTAAATTATTACCCCTGCATACCAGCGCGGCCACGTAGCGTGCCGTTAGAATCTGCGAAATCAACCCAAATCTGCAAAATCTGCGATTTTATGCGTCAATTTTTTAAATTTACCCTTGCCACGCTGCTGGGGCTGGTGCTGTTTTTCGGCCTTGGCCTGGCCGTGTTGGCCATCATCGTGGGGGTGGCCAGCAGCGCCAGCAAAACCAAAAGCGTGGCCGTCAACTCGGTGCTGGAGCTGAAGCTGAACGAGCCGCTGACCGAGCGCGGCCAGTCCACCGATTTCAACCCGCTGGGCGGCCGGCAGTCGTCCACGGGCCTGGTGGCGCTGAAGGAAGCCATCGGCCGGGCCAAAGCCGACGGCGACATCAAGGGCATCCTGCTGAACCTGGACATTGTGCAGGGCGGCATGGCCTCGCTGGAAGAGGTGCGCGACGCGCTGCTCGACTTCAAGAAGTCGGGCAAATTCGTGGTGGCCTACCACGAAACGGCCTCCGAGAAGAGCTACTACCTGGCCTCGGTGGCCAACGAAATTTACCTGCACCCGCAGGGCCTGCTGGAATTCAACGGCTTGAGTTCGGAAGTAATGTTCTACAAGCGGCTATTCGAGAAGGCTGGCATTGAGCCTTACATCTTCCGGGTGGGCTCGTTCAAGAGCGCCGTGGAGCCGTTTTTTCGCGAGAACTTCTCCGACTCGGCCCGCCTGCAAACCGTGTCGTACCTGCGCTCGCTCAACGACCACATGATTGGCCAGGTGGCCGCCGCGCGGAGCATCGCGCCCGCCCGCCTGCACGTCATCTCCGACTCGATGCTGGTGCACGACGCCGCCGACGCCCTGCGCCTGAAGCTGGTGACCAAGCTCGGCTACTTCGACGAAGTGCAGGACTACCTGCGCGGCAAGCTAGGCGTGGCCAAGGATAAAAAACCCAACCTGATCAGCCTGAGCGACTACACCGACAGCGACCAGGCCGAGGAAAGCGAAGGCAAGACCAGCGGCAACCGCATCGCCGTTATCTACGCCGAGGGCGACATCGTGGGCGGCAAAGGCTCAGACGACAACATCGGCAGCACCAAGTTTGCCGAAGCCATCCGCAAGGCCCGGCTCGATGAGAAGGTGAAGGCCGTGGTGCTGCGCATCAACTCGCCGGGCGGCTCGTCGCTGGCCTCCGACGTGATTTACCGCGAGGTGCTGCTAACCAAGAAAGTGAAGCCGATCATCGCCAGCATGAGCGACGTGGCGGCCTCGGGCGGCTACTACATCGCCATGGCCTGCGACACCATCGTGGCCCACCCGAACTCCATTACCGGCTCGATTGGCGTGTTTGGCGTGCTGCCCAACATCCAGCCGCTGCTGGCCGACAAGCTCGGCATCACGGTGGACCGCGTGACGACGGGCAAGTTCTCGGACCTGCCCACCATCACCCGGGCCCTGTCGGACTACGAGAAAAAGACGATGCAGCACAGCGTGGACCTGATTTACGCCGACTTCACGAGCAAGGCCGCCCTGGGCCGCCACATGCCCGTAGAGCGCCTGCGCCGCCTGGCCTCGGGCCGCGTCTGGAGCGGTGCCGAAGCCAAAGCCAACGGCCTCGTGGACGTGCTCGGTGACTACGAAGCCGCCCTGAAAATCGCCGCCACCCGCGCCCACATCAAGGCCGACGATTACAACGTGCAGCGCCTGCCCCGCCGCAAATCGGGCTTGGAAGCGCTGCTGGCTCGCTTCGGCGTCGGCGATGATACCGAGGCCGCCGATGCCCGCGTGCAGGCAGCCCTTAAAACCAAGCTGGGACCCCTTTATCCGGTGTACGCCCAGTACCAGAAGCTGCTGACGATGAGCGGCGTGCAAGCGCGCTTGCCGTACGAGTTGGAGATTAAGTAGCTTCTGCAAACGGTCACCCCGAAAACGGTCATTCCGAGCGCAGCAAGGAATCTGGATTTGGGGCCCCGACGGAAGCCACCAGATTCCTCGCTGCGCTCGGAATGACAAACTTGCCCCGCAGACAAGCTTTGCTTTTCCATAGCAACTGTGCTTTGGCACGACGATACCTTTCACGCAACAAATAAAAATGCGTCGTTTCCTATTAATCGGCCTGGTCATCACGGCCCTGTCCCAGCCAGCCGTCCACGCCCAGGCGCTCTACCAGCCGCGCGACATCAAGCAGGCCTTTGCCAAGCAAACGCGGGCCGCCGATGGCCGCCCGGGGCCCAAATACTGGCAGAATACGGCCCGCTACGACATCACGGTGCAGGCCGCGCCGCCGGCGCGCGACATCCGGGGCCGTGAGAAAATCACCTACTTCAATAACAGCCCCGATACGCTCAAAAGCCTGACCATCCGGCTGATCCAGAACATTCACCAACCCGGCGCAGCCCGCGAGAGCGACGCCGCGCCCGACTACCTGACGGAGGGCGTGACGATTGACTCGTTCGCCGTGGCGGGCCAGGCGCGGCCGTTTGCTGGCCAGGGCCCCGCCACTTGGAAAACCGTGCGCCTGCCCAAACCACTGGCCCCGCACGATTCGGTGCGGATGGCCTTTGCCTGGCACTTCCCGATTTCGGTGCAGAGCGGCCGGGAGGGTATGATCGACAAAACCACGTTTTTCCTGGCCTACTTCTACCCGCGCATCGCGGTTTACGACGACTACAACGGCTGGGACCGGCTGAACTTCGTGGACAGCAAGGAATTTTATAATGACTTCAACGACTACACCTTGCGGGTGCAGGTGCCGGCCAACTACCTCGTGTGGGCCACGGGCACGCTGCAAAACCCCAAGCAAGTGCTCCAGCCGGCCTATGCCAAGCAGCTGGCCAAGTCCATGACCAGCGACGCGGTGCTGCACATTGCCACGGCCGCTGATTTGGCCAAGAAAAACATCACCGCCCAGGGCCCCCAGAACACTTGGGTGTGGACGGCCAAGGACATTTCGGACGTGACGCTGGGCCTGAGCGACCACTACGTGTGGGACGCCGCCAGCGTAATCGTGGACCCCGCCACCAAGCGCCGCGCCAGCGTGCAGGCCGCCTTCGCCGACTCGACGGCGGACTTCCACTACGCCGTGAAGAACGGGCAGAACGCGCTGGGCTGGTTCTCGCGCAACCTGCCCGGCGTGCCGTACCCGTTCCCGAAAATGACGGTCTTTCAGGGCTTTGCCGACATGGAATACCCGATGATGGTGAACGATAGCCCGGAGCCGGACCTGAAGTTTTCGCAGCTCGTGGCCGACCACGAGATTGCCCACACCTACTTCCCGTTCTACATGGGCATCAACGAGAGCCGCTACGCTTTCATGGACGAGGGCTGGGCCACGACGCTGGAGCTGTTCATCGGGCGGGCTGAAAACGGGGCGGAGCAGGCCGACGAGTTCTACAAGAAATTCCGGGTGAACCGCTGGATCCACGACCCGGCCACGGCAGAGGACCTGCCCATCATCACGCCCACCAGCGAGCTGAAGGCCGGCGCCGGCAACAACTCCTACGGCAAGGCTTCGCTGAGCTACCTGGCGTTGCAGGACCTGTTGGGCGAAGACCTGTTCAAGAAAAGCCTGCGCGAGTACATGGCCCGCTGGCACGGCAAGCACCCCATTCCGTGGGATTACTTCAACTCGATGAACAGCGCCTCGGGCCAGGATTTGAACTGGTTTTTCAACAACTGGTTCTTCACCAACAACTACATCGACCTGGCCCTCGACCCCGTGACGACCACCGCCCAGGGCCCCGCCGTGGCGGTGCGCAACGTGGGCGGTTTCGCGGTGCCCGTGAACCTGAAGGTGACCTACGCCGACGGCACCACGGCCGCCGTGCACCAGTCGCCAGCCGTGTGGCGCGCCAACGAGCGGCAGGCCACCATCGCCCTGCCCGGCACAAAGGCCATCAAAACAATAGAATTGGTGAACGGCATCTACATGGACGCTGACACCAGCAACGACCGCCTAACGGTGAAGTAACCAATTGACAGTATGAGTTTTCCTGACGCCGCCGGGGCCCTACGCGCCCTGCACGAAGCCGCCGATTACATCCGGGCCCAGTCCGGCAACTTCCAGCCCGCCACGGGCATCATCCTCGGCACCGGGCTGGGGGCCCTGGTGGGGGAGGTGGATGTGGCCTACGCGCTTGATTACGAAGACATTCCACACTTCCCGCTTTCCACCGTCGAGAGCCACGCCGGGCGGCTGGTGCTGGGCACACTGGGCGGCCGGCGCGTGGCCGTGCTGCAAGGCCGCTTCCACTACTACGAGGGCTACAGCATGGCCCAAGTGGTGTTTCCGGTGCGGGTGCTGAAACTGCTGGGCATCGAGCAGCTGCTGGTGAGCAACGCGGCCGGCGGGCTGAACCCAGACTTCCAGCTGGCCGACATCATGTTGATCGACGACCACCTCAACCTGCTGCCCACCAACCCGTTGGTAGGGGCCAACCTCGACGCGCTGGGGCCCCGCTTCCCCGACATGTTCGCGCCCTACGACGCTGGCCTGCTGGCGCGTGCCGAGGCGGCGGCCGAGGCCCTGGGCCAGGGCCCCACCACGCGCCGCGGCGTGTACGCGGCCCTGCCGGGCCCCATGCTCGAAACCCCCGCCGAGTACCGCTACCTGCGCACCATCGGGGCCGATGCGGTGGGCATGAGCACGGTGCCCGAGGTAATTGCCGCCCGGCACATGGGCCTGCCCGTGCTGGCCGCCTCGGTCATCACTGATTTGTGCGCGCCCGGCCACCTCAAGCCCGTAGTGCTGGCCGACATCTTCGCCGCCGCCGGGGCCGCCGAGCCGCGCCTCACGGCGCTGCTGCGGGCCGTGGTGGCGGGGCTGTAGGCCAGCACGCCAACCCTTCGCGTACGGCTGCTTCATGCAACCGATGATCGTGGGTGATGAACACCCGTAGGGTTTGAACGGCCAGGGCACTGGCTAATTGGATGGCATCTAATGACCGCAAGGCCAGTTGCATGTGTCTGTTGAGGAGTTGAGCCGCTAACTTTAATACTACCGGGTCCAAGTCAATCCAGCCGTAAGTTGAATGGTCCGCTTCGAACGCTTGCTGCAAAGCACTGCTTTTTTCCAATGTCAGCTCACCGCGTCTGTATTTGCGGCCCAGGGCGCTGACAAATTCTACCCGCGTGAGGGCGGAAAGATAGATCCCCTCCCGGGAGTTGAGATGCCGCCGCAAGTCATCGGAACCGGTTTCATTGTCGTCGTAAAGCTTAATCAGCGAGGACGTGTCTAGAAAAACACTCATTGCAAGGAAGGTGGTTTGGCTCGGAGTGGCCGGTAAAACGCCTTGCTTGGCTCGGTGTTAGCAAAAAAAATACCGGCTTGTGCCCATTTAAATTTCCTCCTCTCGTTCCGCGAGCACTTCCTCGCTTAATGTAGGCCCTGTCATCCCGGCAGTAATTTTACGGCCCGCCTCCCAGGATGCTTGCAGTCGCCGCATCCGGTCGTCGGGGTCGTGGTTGGCCGGCGGATGCACTGCGGCACTCAGCTCGTCCAGGAATTCCACCCGCACCCGCACCGGCTTGCGGTAATCCACCGGTGTATCGAGGCGCAATTGCCCGTTTTCGTAAACTCCTTCGACGACTAGCATATAGCTAAACTACAAAATTATCGGCTTACCTCGACAAGAAGATGGTCTTGCGGGTGTAGTTGAGCACCGTGAACACGCCCACGCCGCCCTGCACGGTGCTGTAGACGGCCGAGGGCTGGCCGAAGGGGTTGCCGTTGGCGCTGCGCGCGTCGTTCACCGACTGGCGGAAGAGGTAGAAAGCGGGGTCGAGGTGGTAGAGGGTGGCCGTGACGGTATCGCCGGGGTTGAAGCGGTAGCTCGTGCCCAGCGTGAAGAGTTGGCCGTTGAGCAGGCGGTCCTGCACGGTCAGGTCGTTTTCGGGGCTGCTGTAGATGCGCAGGCCCTTGTGCAGTTGCAGGCGGTAGTTATCGTCGGGCGTGGCTGGGTCCTGGAAGTAGGTGAGGAAGTAAGCCTTGCGGTTGTCGCCGGTCCCGTCGTTGAATTTGTAATTTAGCGAGTCGATGGGCACCGTGGTGGGCATGGTGGCCGTGCCGGTAACGTGGCGGCCCTTGGTGTCCTGCACATCAAGGCCGAAGGTATCGCCGGGCTTGGCCACCAGCGGCGCGGTGCCGATGTGGGTGTACAATTTCTTGGTCACCGGGTCCTGGCCCGGGCGGTAGTACAGCGGCACCAGGGCCCCACCGGGCAGCGTCAGGTTCACGGTTACGTCGGTGGGCACCGTGGGCAGCACGGCCGACAGGTACGCCTGCGACTCGGTGACGGTGAGGCGCGGCACCACGCCCGGCTCTAGGTAGCACTCGGCCACCAGCTGCGAGTTGTACTCGGGCAGCACCACGGCCAGGTCGTTCGAGAAACTGCCGCAGCCGGCCAGCCCCAGGGCCCCCGCCGCGGCGATGAAATAACGAAAGTGAATCGACTTCATATAAATAAGTAGTTCTTATTGCGGCGGCTAGCTACTTGTCAGCTGCCCGCTAATCATTGAACTGCGAACCGGGCCGAATCATGCCAAACCGTACTGCTTGCGCCCTGGGGCCCCGGCAATTACCGGGTAGCCGGCAATAAGCCGGTAGCCCGGGGCCATCCAAAAAAATCAGCGAAATCACGATTAATCACGGCTAATCTGTGATTAGAATTTGAAATTATAGGTCACCGACGGGATGAATGGGAACAGCGACACTTGCTGGGCCCGGAAGCCAGTGATACGGTCGGTGGTCTTGTCGCGCACGGTTTCGAAGTAGTCGAAGTAGGCGTTGCGGCGGTTGGTGGCGTTGTACACGCTGAAGGTGAAGTCGCGCTCGCCGCCGCGCTGCGTGGGCCGCAGCTTGTACACCAGGCCCAGGTCGAGGCGCGCGTAGGGGATAAGGCGGAACGAGTTGCGGTCGGGGTAAATGGGGATGGGGCGCGGGTCGGTGCCGCCGGTGGTGTTGCCCTCGTTCGTGTTGACGTTGGAGCCGTTGATGTCCTGGTAGCCGAAACGGCCCAGGGGCAGCGTGGTGAGGTTGCCGCTGGTGTAGATGTAGCTGGCCGTGAGGGTAAAGCGCGTGTTGAGCTGGTGCAACACCACCACCGTCAGGTTGTGGCGGCGGTCGTAGTTGGGGTGGTAGTCCTGGCCGTTGTTCACGCCGGTGGTGCCGCGCTGGGGCCCAATGTTCAGCCAGGCCCAAGCCAGGGTGTAGCCCACCCAGCCGGTGGTTTTGCCGGTTTTCTTTTCCAGGTACAGCTCGTTGCCGTAGCTCCAGCTCTTGCCGAACAGGAACTCGGTGTCCAGCTCGGGGTTCACAAACAGCTGGGCCCCGTCCTTGAAGTCAATCTGGTTTTTGCCCCACTTGTAGTACACCTCGTCGGTGAGCAAAAACTTGCCGCCGCCCAGCAAAAAGCTCACCCCCGTGCTGGCCTGCTGCGAGCGCTGCGGCTTGACGGACAGCCGCGACGGGTACCAGATGTCCGTCGGCAGCGTGGCGCCCGAGTTGGTTACCAGGTGCACGTACTGGTACATCAGGGCGTAGCTGGCCTTCAGCGAGACGTTGTCACTCAGGGAGTAGCGGGCCGAGAGGCGTGGCTCCAGGCCGGCGTAGTTGTTGGTGCCGCTGTGCCAGGCCGAGAGGCGCAGGCCGGCGTCGATTTGCAGCTTGTCGCTGGCCCGGAAGTTGTCGCCCACGTACAGGGCCCCCTCGCTGGCGGTGTAGCCCACGTCGGCCCCGAAGTTCACCGAGCCATCGCCCGAGCCAGCCTGCAAGCGGCCCACCCCGAAGCGGTGCGCCGTGGCCGCCGCCCCAAACTTGATGGTGTGGCGGTCGTTGGGCACGTACTCGAAATCAGTGCGCAGGGCGTAGTCGCGGATGGACGAGCCCAGGTTGAACGAGAACTGGTCGAGCTTATTGGTCAGGTTGTACTGGTAGTCGGTAATGGTGGCCGTGGTGTTCACCAGCAGCCGCGGGTTGAACACGTGGTTCCAGCGCAGCGTGGCCAGCGTGTTGCCCCAGTCGAAGTTGAAATTGAAGCCGTTGGTGGCCCCCGAGAAGCCAAACTTATCGCGCCCCAGGTAGGCACTCAAGTACACGTTGTCTTTGGGCCCCAGGGTGTAGTTGGCCTTGAAGTTGAGGTCGTAGAAATAGTAGTCGGGGATGGGCGTGAAGTCCTCCTTGTTTACGTTGGCCCGGTTGTAGGCGCGGGTGAAGATGTCGAAATACGTGCGCCGCCCCGACAGGATGAACGAGCCCTTGCCTTTGTTGATGGGGCCCTCAAAAGTGAGGCGCGACGAAATCAGGCCCAGGCCGCCCGTCACGTGGTAGTTCTGGCGGTCGCCCTCGCGCAGCTTCACGTCCACCACCGACGAGAGCCGGCCCCCGAACTGGGCCGGGAAGCCGGCCTTGTACAGGTCCACGCTCTGCACGGCGTCGGAGTTGAACACCGAAAACAGCCCGAACAAGTGGCTGGGGTTGTACACCGTGGCGTTGTCCACCAGAAACAGGTTCTGGTCGGCCGAGCCGCCGCGCACAAATAGGCCGCTGGTGCCCTCGCCGCCGGGCTGCACGCCGGGCTTGAGCTGCAAGGTTTTCAGAATATCGACTTCCCCAAACAGCGCCGGCAGCAGCTTGGCCTCGCGGATGCTGAGGTGCTCGACGCCCATCTGCGTGGTTTTAAGCTTTTGCCCCAGCGTTTGGGCCCCCTGCACCACCACCTCGTCCAGGGCGTTTTCGCTCGGCGTGAGCGGGTACACGAAGCGCTGGTTGCGGGTCAGGTTCACATCGCTCGTCAGCGGCTCGTAGCCCACAAAAGCCACCACTACCTGGTAGCGCCCGGCCGGCAGCGTGAGGCGGAAGTGGCCCACCGAGTCGGCGGCGGTACCTGTGTTCAGGGCGGGCACCGCCACGCTGGCCCCGGGCAGCGCCTCACCGCCGGCGGCCCGCACTGTGCCGCTCAGTGTGAAGCTGCCCTGCGCCCGGGCCCCCTGGGCAGTGCTAAATAGCAATAAACCAATAACTAAGAATAGTGCTGGCCAGCGGCGCGCATCGGGGGTAATCAATTGCATAGGCGACGGGTAAAGCGCAGTCAAAGGTACGCTGCCCCAACGCCAGCCGGCCCCAAAGTAGTGCGTTTCCCCGGTGAGTAATTAGCGGTGAACAGTTAGTGGTGAACAGTTAGCAATTCTGCCTTTCGGCTAACTGTTCACCACTAACTGTTCACTGCTAACTGCCCACGAAGGGCCCCACAGCCCGGGCCAGCTCGGCGGCGGGCACGGCCCCGGCCTGCCGCCACACTGGCTGCCCCTGGCGGAACAGAATCAGCGTCGGGATGCTCTGCACGCGGTACTGCTGGGCCACGGCGGGGTTCTTGTCCACGTCAATTTTAATGACCCGCAACTTGCCCTGGTGCTGGGCGGCAAACTGCTGGAGGATGGGGGCCATCGTTTTGCACGGGCCGCACCAGTCGGCAAAAAAGTCAACCAGCACGGGCATCCCGGGGCTATCAATCAGTTCGGCAAAGGACTTGCGGGGCATAGGAAAGGCAGTTAGCGGTGAGCAGTTGGCAGCGGGGCCCCACGACGCGGGGCCCCCTGCGGGCTTTAAACGAAAAAAGCCCGGCGGCGGCCGAGCTTTTTAACTGCTTCACTACTAACGATGAATATGGCATGGGACGGCTTAAATTATTGGGCCCCACGTGCTTGCCAGTGGCCGCTAGGGCCGCTCCTTTTGCACCACAGTCACGTCGTTGCCCACCTCGGGCAGGGCAAAGTGGCCCCCCACGGCCCGCTTTCCCTTCACCAGGCATTCCCAGGTGTAGCGGCCGGGCGTGGCGGCAGCCGCTTCGCCGGTGCTGGCCTTGAAATAATCAGGGGATGAGGCTTCGCTGGGGAACATCACGTCCACGCCGTTTTGGCCCTTTTCAATGTTCCGCACCAGCTGGTAGTCTTTGCCGGTGCGCTCACTGTGCACCACAAACGTGGCCGTGTAGGGCCCCAACTGGCCGTACTTGTCGAGCACGCCGAGCGTGACGTGGGCCGTGGTGCTCACCATCCAGGTTTGGGCGCGGGCCGGGGCCGGCACGGCCAGCCACAGCAGCGCCAGGGCCCCCAGAACCCGGCCCCAGCAGGCGGCGGAAAAGATTGATTGCGAGTAAGGTATAGATTGCATAGCGGTTAAATAAGAAAAAATTGTAAGAAGTAATGAAAGCAGATTTGGCTAAAAATTGGATTCTGGCAGTTGCGGGACAAGGTAAGGATTTTACTGAAATTTCATAAAAATCAGGCAACTCCGCCGCGGCCAGCGGGGTTTATTTCACGCCGGCGGCCCATGCCCCGGTTCCTGCCCATGCCCCGCCGCCGCGCTTCGTTGCCTGCTTCCTGGCCCCCGGCCTCGGGGGCCCCCTCCCCGCGCTGCGGCCTGTGCGAGCGGGCGGTGCAGGCCACCTCGCGCCACCACTTGGTGCCCCGCGAGGAAGGTGGCCGCCACGGCCCCACTGTCGATTTGTGCCAGCCCTGCCACAGCAGCGTGCACCGCTTCCTCAGCAACCGGGCCCTGGCCCGCGAATACGCCACGGTGGAGGCCCTGCGCGCCGCCGAAGAACTCCAGACGTACCTACGCTGGGTGAAAAAGCAGCGCGTCGAGCGCATCACCAACCGCCGGGGGCGGACGTAGGGCCCCACCTTTGCGCCATGAACCACCGCTACTTCGTGCCCTTCGCCGCCGTGCGCCGGCAGCCCACCATCGTGGTCGACAGCGTAGGCCTGGGCGCCGCCCTCACCCTGGCGCACTGGCGCGGCGCGGCCACCCCGGGGCCCCTGCGCGACGATACCAGCGCCGGCTCGGCCCTGCGCGCCCTGCACCACCCCGAAACGCCCGGCCTGGAAGCGCAGGCCGTGACGGCCAACCACTTCGACGTCGACGGCTTCGTGGGCGTGTGGGCCCTGCTGCACCCCGCCCTGGCCCTGCGCCACGAGGAGCTGCTGCGCCTAGCGGCCACGCTGGGCGACTTCCGGGAGTTGGATTGGACTAATCCGCTGGCCGACACCGCGCTGAAACTCGTGTGCTGGCTGAACGCCGAGGAAAAAACCCGCTTCTACGAGCCCTTTGGGGCCCCCGCCCGCAAGCGGCGCGAAGACGAGGCTTCGGCTGAGAAGTTCGCCTGGTTCCTGCCGCGCTTCGCCGAAATTTTGGAAAACCCCGCCGCCGGCCGCGCCGCCTGGGGCCCCGAGCACGCCCGCGTGACGGCCGCCGTGGCCGTCGCCCAGGGCCCTAATACGCAGCGCGTGGGCTACGCCGAGGTGGGCCTGGCCGTGGTGCGCACGCCCGGGCCGCTGCCGTACTACGCGCTGTTTGGGCCCACGGCGGGATTCGATTGGGTACTGAGCCTTTACGACGGCCAGCGCTACGAGCTGGAGTGCAAATACACCACCTGGATTGATCTGGAAAGCCGCCCCACGCTGCCGCGCCTGGCCCTGGGGCCCCTGGCCACCCGCCTCAACGCGCTGGAAACCAGCGGCCGCACCTGGGCCGCCGACGGGCCCACCGACACCGGCCCGCTGCTGCGCCTGGCGGGCTCCCGCAAGCTCAGCAAAGCCCAGCGCTACGCCGACCCCGACGGCCGCCCAATCTACGCCTCCTCCATCGCGCCCGACGTTTTGGAGCACGAAGTGCTGGCGTTTCTGCGCGCCGGCTACGCCAACATCCAACCCAAAAAGTACTGGACCTGGGCCGAAGTGAAAGCTACCGGGGCGTAGGCGCTACGCGGCCGCACGGTTGGGTGAAGGCGGCGGTCCAAAACGGGGTGGTCCGGCGACTTTTTCAGTCGTCGCACTCTGATAGTTGAACAATAGCCCCGTTCAACCGTCAGAGTGGCCCGACGACTGAAAAAGTCGCCGGACCACCCGGCTTGATATCATTGCCTAACAGATTAGGGCCCCACGCGCCCACGCTGCCTCACACGTCGCACGGGGTTTCGGTGCCCATCACGTCCACTACGCGCACGGTGCTGGTGCCGCCCGCGCCGGGCTGGACGCGGATTTGGGTGCCGATGCGGTCCTTCAAATCGGCCACGTGCGAGATGATGCCAATCATTTTGCCCGAGTGCTGGAGGCGCTCCAGCGCGTCGAGGGCCGTGTTTAGCGCATCGGGGTCGAGCGTGCCAAAGCCCTCGTCGATAAACAGCGATTCGATGCGGGCCTTGTGGCCGGCCAACTCGCTCAGGCCCAGGGCCAGGGCCAGGCTCACCAGAAAGCTTTCGCCGCCCGAGAGCGAGGCCATCGGGCGCACCGTATCGGCCTGGTCGTGGTCGATGATTTGCAGCTCCAGGTTGCGGTTGGGCGTTTTGAGGATGGTGTAGCGACCCGTGAGCTGGCGCAGGCGCAGGTTGGCCAGCCGCGCCAAGTGGCTCAGCGTGAGGCCCTGGGCAAACTGGCTGAACTTGTCGCCTTTGGCCGAGCCAATCTGCTCGCTCAAATCCTGCCAGCGCTGCTCCTCTAGCTGCCGCTGCTGCAAAGCGCGCAGGCCATCGGCTAGCAGCAGGCGCGCCGCATCGTCCTGGGCCAGTTGGTTGCTGGTGGCCCCCAGCTGCTGCTGCAAAATATCGTCGGCCTTGTTCAGCGCCGCCAGCTGCCCATCCAGCTCGGGGCCGGTGTGGGGCGTGAGGCCGGCCTCGGCGTGGTGGCCCAGCTCGGCGGTGAGGTCGGCGAGGCGGCGGGTGGCGGCAGTCTGGGCCACGAGGTGGTCGTGGCGGCGCTGGGCCAGGCGCTCGGCTTCGGGGGCGGGCAGCAGCAGGGCCCTCGCTTCGGCCGCATTGGCGAAGCCGGCGGCGGCCAGCGCCGTGGCCAGCTCGGTCTGGCGGGCATCGTGGGCGGCGCGGTGCTCGGCTAGCTGGGTATTCAGCGTGCGGTGGGCATCGTGCTTGATGGCCAGGTTCTGCTGCTGCTGGCCGCGGTGGCCATAGGCCAGCTGCTTGGCCTCGTCCAGTTGCCGAGTAGCTTGGTGCAGCTGCTCGGCTTCGGCGGTGGGGTCAGGGCCGGCGTAGCGGGCCAGCCGGGTGGCCCGTAGCTGGTCGAGCAGCTGCTGCTCGGTAGCCAGGGCTTGGGCGTTGGCCCGAAGCGCGGCCTCGGCCAGGGCCAACGTAGCGGCACGGTCGGCTTGCCGGTCCCGGAGGGCAGCGGCCTTGTGCTGCAAATCGGTCAGGTTTTGGGCCCGGGCCGCGTATTCGCTGGCTCGCTCTTCCAGCGTAGCCCGCACGCCGCTGTAGGGCTGCCCCGCGGCGGGCAGCCGCAAGCCGTGCGGCACCAGCAACCCTTGGATGACCGCTCGGTAGTTGCCGGCTTGTTCCCGGAAATTGGCCAGCCCCGCGGCCAGGGCCCCCAGGCTCTGCTGCGCTTTTTGCTGCCGTTCGGTGGCGTGCTGGGCTTCTTCCTGGGCTTGCTTGCTGACTGCGCCCGCGGCGGTGTGGTCGATGCGCAGCTGCGCCAGCTGCTCGGTGAGAACGACGAGGCGGCGGCGGGCGGCCCCGGTGGCGGCCTGGGCGGCGGCGGTATCGGCCAGTAAATGCTGCAAGGCGGCGAGGTCGCTCAGATCGGGGAGGGGCGGCACGAGGGCCGCCGCCAACTCGGTGGCCTGGTGGCGGGCAAGGTTGGCGGCGTTGGCGTTTTCGTCGTGGCGCGCCCGCCGCTGCTGCTGCTCGGTACGGCAGCGCACCAGGTCCTGCCCGGTTCGGGTCAGCTCTGCATTCAGGTGCACCAAGGCCTGCTTTTGCGCATCCACGCGCAGCTCGTACTCGTTGGCATCGGCTGCAAAATCAGCCCCAAAAGCGTGCTCCAGCGCGCCGCACAGCGGACACGGCTGGCCGGTTTGCAGCTGCTGGCGGTGGGCGTTGAAGTCGGCCAGGGCCTGTTGGGCGCGCAGCTCGCGCTGGTAGCTGTCGAGCAGGCGCTGGCCGTCGCCCTGCCGTTCGGTGAGGTGGGCAAAAGCCGTTTCGGCCTGTTCGCGGGTTATTTCTTCTTGAGCGTACTCCCGATCCAAGGCCTGGGCGCGGGCCGCCTGGTCGTGGGCGGCTTGGGCCAGGGGCAGCAGGCGCTGCACCAGTTGCAGGCGGGCGGTGAGGTCGGCGTCGTGCTGGGCCAGGGCGTCGGCGTCGGTGCCGCGCAGCAGCTCGGTCACTTCGTCGCGGCTGGGCCGGCCTTGCTCCACCAGGGTTTGCTGGGTTTGCCGGGCCCCCGCGGCGGCCTGCTCGTGGCGCTTGCGGTCGGCCGTGGCCTCGGCCAGCTGCTGGAGGTGCGCTTGCTGCTGGGCTTCGAGCGTGGCCAATTCGGTATTCACCGCCTCCAGGTCACTAATCTGGGCCCCGATTTCGATTAGCTCGTCCTTAAGCTGGGCCTCGTGGTTGTGGGCTAACAGCCAGGTTTCCGAGGCGATTTGCTGCTGGCCTAGCGCGGCCAAGTCGTGGGTCTGCGCTTTTTGCCACGCGGCTTGCTCGGCCTCGTGCGCTGCCTGTTTCTGGTCGTGGGTCGTGTGGTTCTTCGTCAGCTGCTGCTGCGCCGAAGCTATTTCAGCGTCCTGCTGCCGGGCCATTTGCAGCACGGGCCGTAGCCGGTCCTCCGTGGCGAGTGCTGCGGCGTGGTTATCGGCGGCGGCCTCGTAACGCGCTTCGGCCTCCTGGGTGGCCTGGGCCAGCAGGGGCAAGGCCTGGTCCAGGGCTTCGAGCTGCGCCACGTCGCGGCTCAGTTCCTGCTCGGCGGCGGCAGCCAGGGCCAATGGGGCCCCCAGGTTCGTGGCGCGGAGGTGGCCGTCGAGCCGGGCGGAATCGGGCCGGAGCAGCTCCTCGGTGCGGCGCAACTCCTCGGTTTCGCCGGTGGTTTTGCGCAGCTGCCGGTCCAGCTGGTCCAGGATGGCGCGCCAGGTCTGGAATACGTGCAGCTCCTGCTGCTCTTCGTAGTGGCCTTCGGCTTCTTCGTGCAGGCGGTCGAGCTGGGCTTCCAGGGCCCCGCGCTCGTCGTCGGGCAGCAGGCGGGTGGCTTCGAGCTGGGCGCGCAGCAGCTTGGTTTTCAGCTCTTCCTCCTTGGCCTTTTCAAACGCCGCCACCGACAGCCGCGAGTAGATGCCCACGTTGGTCATCTTTTCGAGCAGGGCGCTGCGCTCCTTTTCCGGCGCGTGCAGGAAGCGCGCAAATTTGCCCTGGCTCAGCAGCACCGATTGCTCGAACTGCCCAAAATCGAGCCCCGACAGCTCGCCCACCTTCGCCGGCACGGCCTCCTTGCCGCTGACGATGGCCGCGCCGGATGGGCTCATTACCAGCGACATGGCGTCCTGGCCGAGGCCGCCTTTGTCGTCGCCGCGTACCTTGCGCTTCACTTCCCAGCGCGAGCGATAGCGCACGCGGGCCACGGCCCCGGTGTCGGCGTCGGTTTCGTGCACCTCAAACTCGACCTCCGAAAACGCGAACGGCGCGTGGCGGCTCACCATCTCGCCTACCTGGCGGTCGTGGCGCGGCACGCGGCCGTAGAGGCCCACGGCAATGGCGTCGAGCAGCGTGCTTTTGCCCGCGCCGGTGGGCCCCGTGATGGCAAACAAGCCTGTGTCGGCCAGCGGCGCGGCATCGAAACGGATGAGGTAGGGGCCCGGCAGCGAGTTCAGATTGGCGAAGCGGACGCTGATAATTTTCATGCTAACTAATTTCCCACAAGACACCCCGAAGGTACGGCCGGCGCGGGGCCCTGGCCCGGCCCGAAAAGGCAAACGGAGCGCATTGGGTTCCGCCAGCGGGGCCCCGGCCGGGTTCGCGGCCCACAACCCGGCGCATGGCCCGGCCGTTGACGACGGGGCGTGTGCGCCCCGTCAGGGGTGGGCGCCCGGGGCCCTGTTCCCCTTTTTTACATCACCAGTCCCTTAACAATCATGGATATGCACTACGTCCGGCGCGGTGCTGGCAAGCCCCTTTTGCTGCTCCACGGCATCGGCGGCAGCTGGCGCTCGTGGCAAACCATCCTCGACGGGTTGGCCGTTGCGCGCGACGTCATCGCCGTCGATTTGCCCGGCTTTGGCCAAACTCCGCCCTTGGTGGGCCCCGTGACCATCGCCGCGCTGGCCGACGCCGTGACGGCTTTCCTGGAGGCCCACGACCTGATCGGCATCGACGCAGTGGGCAGCTCAATGGGGGCCCGGCTGGTGCTGGAGCTGGCGCGGCGCGGCGGGGTGCTGGGCGCAGTGGTGTCGCTCGACCCCGGTGGTTTCTGGAAAGGCTGGGAGAAGCCGGTGTTCTACCGCAGCGAGGCGCTGGCAGTGCGGCTGGTGAGGGCCCTGCAACCTGTTATGCCGGCCATTACCCGCAGCAAGGTGGGGCGCACGCTGCTGTTATCCCAGTATGCGTACTACCCGCGGCGGGTCTCTCCCCACGTGGCGCTGGACGAGATGCGCACCTTCGCCAACGCCCCGTCGTTCGACGAATTGCTGACAGACCTGGTCGAGGGCCGACAGCAGCAGGGGGCTCCCAAGGGCACCATTACTGCCCCGTTGGTTATCGGCTGGGGCCGCCAGGACTACGTGTGCTTTCCCTACCAATCGACGCGGGCACTAGCCAAATTCCCCGACGCCCGCCTGTACTGGTTCGAGCACTGCGGCCACTACCCGCAGTGGGACCAGCCCGCTGAAGCCACCCGCCTCATCCTAGCCGCCACTGGCGGCCAGCGCTTCCTCGACGCCGACATTGCCCAACGCACCCCGGCCTACGCCGTGAACAAGCCCAGGGTGCCTAAAGCAGCCGCGGTGGCCGGCGTGGTGGCCCTGGTGGCAGGCAGCGTCTGGCTGTTGGTAAAGAAAAAGCGCCGGTAAACGCGGATTGCCAGCCTAAAAAAAGCCCCTGCTAAGCCGCACGACGCGGCCCAGCGGGGGCTTTTCGACTGGGGGCCCCACTGGCGGGGGAGCCGCTTGGATGCTAGTTGGCGGGCGCGGCGGCGGCTTGCTGGCGGCGGGCGTCTTCGGCCTGGTAGTAGGCCAGTTCCTGCTGGTAAGGCTGCAAGTCCCAGTTCGAGCGGGCACGGGCCACGCTCACGGCGGCGCTCTGGATGGCCGTGCGCTGCTCGGGCGTGCAGATGATGCCGCCGGGGGTGGCGAGCATAGCGGCGTGGCACTGCTCAAGCTGGGCTTCCAGGGCGGTGATTTGGTCGGCGCCTTTCTTGGGCAGCTGGTCGGCGGGGGTGCGGTGCAGCACCAGCTCCTTGGGCTGCGCCGCGATGGTGGCGGCGGTGTTGGCGGCGGCATTCTTGTCGGCCGTGGCCTGGTCGATGGGCTGCACGGGCACCGGTTGCTTGTCCTTGGCAAGGGCGCGGACGCCCAACCTAGTGCCCAGGCTGATTAGGTGAATCATGTTGCTCCCTTGGGCCTGCGCCGCCTGACCGGCACCCAATCCTGACAATAAAACAACGGAGAATAAGAATCTTTTCATTAAAAAGGAGATAGAGGGTTCGGTGCAGAAAATTACGTGAGGGGCCCCTGAAAAACAAGCGTTCCTCTGCCCCCAAACCGCACCGCGCAGCCCCCGGCCTTCCCCGCAAACGCGTCCTGATGGCCAGCCCAAGGCCGCGCGGCGTGGCCCCTGCGTGCCCAAGCCGGGGCGTTGCGGCCGTTGCGGAGCCACTTGCCCAGCCCGCAACCGTGCGGGTCCGCGTAGGTCTGCGGCCTGCGCGTAGTTTCGTCTGCCCCAACCCTCCTTTCGCCTGCCCCATGCCCAGATCGTTGCACTATTACCCGGCCGACCTGGCCCTGGCCCTGGGCCAGCATTGGCCGGCCACGGCGCCCCCGCTGCCACCCGCCGAGGTGCTCACCGCCTTTATCTCGACGCTCTACCAGGCCAGCCTGCTGGCCGAAGAGGGCCGCCCCGTCGTCTGCCACTTGGTGCTGGCCACCCAGGCCGAGCTGGAAGCCCAGCCGGTGACGCTCACCGACTTCCACCTGGTAAGCTTTGCCGAGCCGCGCGCCTACTCCGAGCAGGAGCTGCGCCGCCTCAGCCCGGCCGTGCAGCAGTCCAGTAGCCTGCTGGCCGTGGCCCCCACCGCCGACGGCAGCTTGCAGCTCTGGGGTATGCTCTTCAGCGAGCATCAGTGGGACCAGCTCGTGGACCAGCCCCGCCTGACCACCGCCCGGCCGCCGCGCGCGCTGCTGGTGCAGGTGAGCGGCCCCGGCAGCCTCGTGTTCTACGACGGGGCCCAGCGCGTGCTCACCCTGCAGCGCGGCCGCATCGCTGGCCACGGCTTCGTGTCCTTCCCGGAGGCCTGGGCCAAGGGGCGCTTCGTTGAGAACCGTGCGCTGGCCGGCGATGCCCTGCCGAACCCTGAGCTTACCCCCGAGCAGGAGGAGCTGGTGGTGCGCCTGACCTTGCAGCTGCAACGGCGGGCCCTGACCCGCATCCGAACCGGCGGCCACGGCGCGCTGATCGTGCTGATGCCCACCGACCGGGTAGTAGCCCTGACGGCCGCCGGGGGCGTGCTGCGCCCCAAGTACCGGCTGATGCCCGGCGGGTCGGGCCCCCGCTTCACCGCCCTGGCGCAGGCCGTGGTGCGCCGCCTGGCCCAGCTCGGGGAGGTGAGCTGGGCGCACTACCAGCAGGCGCACAACGATGCCGAGCTAATGTCTCTAACGGCGGAAATTGAACATTTTGCCGATTACCTGGCGGGGCTCGCCGCCGTCGATGGGGCCCTGGTGCTCACCCAGCAAATCGACGTGGTGGGGTTTGGGGTGGAGGTGCAGGCCACGCAAGTGCCGCTGGAGCGCGTGTACCGGGCCCTCGATTTGGCGGCGCAGGAGCGCCAGCCCCTGGCCTTCGACCACGGGGGCACCCGCCACCGGGCGGCCTACCGCCTCTGCCTGGCCGCGCCCGAGTGCCTGACCATCGTGGTTTCGCAGGACGGCAACGTGCAATTCGTGCACGAGCAGGCCGGGGAAGTCATCGTTTGGGACCAGCTGACTTACTAGCCTGAAAAGCTGGTTGGCTGAGCTGCCTTTGAGCTGCTAAGCGCCTAAGATGGGCGCGTGAGTAGGCAGGGGGAATACCGAACGCGACCAGCCATTGCCTGGCTAGCTAGCGAGCAGGTGAAGTATTGCTTAAGTTTGTGGGACTTTACGCCTTGCCCATGCCCAACGCCCTCGTATTGATTGGCTTAACCAGCTTGCCCCTGCTTTGCCGGGCGCAAGAAGCGCCACCAGAGAAAAGCGCTTACGTGGGGGTAAAGCTATCCATGCAAACCGGTCAGCCATTCAATTCCTACAGCGGCAGCCGGTTTGGCCCGGCGCTCACGCTAGGCGTTCAGCTAAAGCCTGGGCTGGCGTTGGAACTAAGCAACGCCTACACGTGGCGGCACGACGTGTACCACGGCTCATACAACACCAGCTCAGGGGCGGTAGTAGAGGACAACGATAGCCGCCTTCACACCTTCACCATCCCCGTGCTGGTGCGCATTGGCCTGACCAAAGCCGCCAACCCTTGGCACGTGGATGCGCTGGCTGGGGCTACCGTGTTCGTTTACGTTACAAACCGCCACTATTTGCAAACCACTCAGGGAAAGACTACCCGCAGCGAAAACGGTACTTCCGTAGAGCACCAAGCCAGCCTAAGCTTCGGGCCCAGCGTGCGCTACACCCTGACGCCGCAAGTGGACCTCGTGGTGGACGCGCTGGCCAACCTGAGCATTTCTGGCCTGCCCTATTCCTTGGCTGGGCCCCTCAGCGGCCGGCTGTCCTCGCACATATTGGCTGGCCTGCACTATCGCCTCAAAAAGTAGCCCGCACGGCGGCCCTTCAACCTTCTGGCCAGGCCCCTAGCCTTCCTCGCCGCCCCAGGCTTGCGGGTCGGCTTCGGCCAGGAGCTGGCGCAGCTCGCCGAAGGTGGCGGTGAGGGCGGCGGCGCGCTCGGGCGGCAGGCCCGCCACGCGCCGGCCAAATACCTCGCTCACCGTCAGATCGTGCAGGAAGGCCAGGGGCCCCGCGGCGGTGGCGGCGGCCACGTCGGGCGCCTCGGTGGCGCGCTGGTGGCGGGCGCCGCGGGGGGCCTGCACGTGGGCAGCGCGCTCCTTCAGCACGGCTTGCACGCGGCGCTGCACCTCGGCGGGGGCCTCGTCGGAGCGCACCTGCACGTCGGCCCAGGCCACCAGCTCGAAGGCGGCGTTGTCGTAGGCCAAAATGCTGGCCTCCACCTCGTCCAGGGTGCCGTGGAAACGCTGGAGGCGGCGCACCACGGGCACCGGCAGGGCAGTAATAGTAGGGGCCCCGGCGCCCTTAAAATCGAGCAGCAGCACCTGCTGGCGATCGTCTGCCTCGGTGAAGGAGAGCGGCACTGGCGAACCCGAATAGCGGATGTGCGCCTGCCCGCCCACCACCTGCGGCCGGTGCAAGTGCCCCAGGGCCACGTAATCGAACGCCGCCGGAAAATCCGGGGCCCCCACCGAGCCCAGCCCGCCGATATGCACGTCGCGCTCGGCGCCCTCGCGGGCCTCGCCGCCGGCCGCGTAGAGGTGGCCGGTGGCCAGCACGGGCACGTCCTGCTCGCGCAGGCGGCGCACGGCGTCGGCCTCGGCCAGGGCCCCGTAGTGGGCGGCAATGCTCTGGCGCACGCGCAGCTGGCGCTCGTCGGGCGTTTCGCCGGCCACGGCGAGGCGAATGTCGCGGTCGCGGAGAAACGGCACGGCGCAGACCACCAGCGCGGGCCGGCCGCTGGTTTCGGCCAGGGCCACTACCTGCTCGGCGGGGTCAGTGGGCACGCCGCCCACCACGTGGATGCGCAGCCGCCGCAGCAGCTGCCGCGAGGCGTTGAGCAGGGTGGGCGAGTCGTGGTTGCCGCCCACCACCACAATGTCGCGGCAGTGGGTGCCCTGCATCTGCACCAGGAAGTTGTAGTACAGCTCCTGGGCCGCGTGCGAAGGTGTGGTGGTGTCGAATACGTCGCCGGCCACCACCAGCGCGTCCACGCCGTGGGTTTGCACGGCCCCCAGCAACCACGTCAGAAACGCCCGCTGCTCGGTCAGGCGCTCCTGCCCGGTGAGGAAGTGCTGGCCCAGGTGCCAGTCGGCGGTATGCAGTACGCGCATTTAGTTAGGAGGGAGAGGGGCCCAAAGGTACCGGGGCGGCCGCGATGCAAAACGCCCCGGCGCGGAGTGGCCGGGGCGATTATAAATTGGAAACGTACTCCGCAATGGTTAAAATCCGGGTCTTGCCCAAAGGATTCAGCACCAGTAAATCCTTGTCTCCCGTCAACAAATGGGTTGCCCGGCCATCCGTGGCAAGCGCGAGTAGAAAATTGTCCTTCGCATCGCGGCAAATGTCAACTGCTGAGGTCACCGCTATAAATTCAGCTTTTGCCTCGATTTGCACCAGCAAGTCTTGCAAATCAACCAGTGAAAAATATTTTTTGAACTTGGGACGCTGCGCCACTGCGATAAATTCCTCTAATAACTCCTGGCTGAAAAGTAGTGTTAACCCAACTTGGGCAAAGAGCTGATCCAGTTTAGAAGCGCCTTTTGTTAATAGAAAACTAATCCAAAGATTCGTATCAACAATAATTCTATGCTTTCTTCTTGGCATAGCGCTTAGTCCGAACAGCTTCTACTTCCTTGGTTATCTCATCCAGCGTAGGGACCTGGCCCGTCGCCTTGGCCCGAAGCCGATTTACTACGTCCATGAAGCCGTCCGCTGGCGTTTGCCGAATGGAAATGAGTTTTAGGTCGGCAAGGTCTTGCAGCAGCTTGTCGGCTTTGGGGTTCAGGATATCGACTTGGTAGGTAGTCATATTTATACTTGATTACAAGTAGTTTAAGTAATTAAATGATCTTGTCCGATGAGGATGTTGGCCCAGGTGCCAGTCGGCGGTGTGCAGTACGCGCATTTGAAGCAATAGTAAATCGAATTTAAATTAAGGTGTCCTTTGATGACGGGTCAGCTGCTTCGGGTATCCAGCCTAATCCTATTTGCCGGGAGTGAAGCCTATAATATGAAACCACACACTTGATAATCTCGCCTTCTTTTGGCCATTTAGAAAAATCACCTGGCAGCTGTTTGCCACCGTTGAATTCGATGTGGCCTATGTCTATCAAGCCGATGTAAGGAGTTGAAAAATTTATAAAAACCCCGAACGGCACTACTTTTTCAACCTTTCCCTTAACAACAGCTCCCACTTCTAATCCGTCTATGAATTTGTAGAAATCTCTAAATTTTTCTACTTGTGCAGCATTCGTATCACTTGGCTTTGCGCTTAGATACAGCGTGTTGTCGACGCAGTTCTTGACCACCATATCAAGGCGAGTTCCCCTTTCGGGTATCAAGCTTTCTTTAAACATTTTATAATTATGATCTTCAATTAGGTCAGCGTACGAGAGGATGCACTTGAGTTTTGAATTTGCTTTAATCTCTATGTGGCAATCAATAAAACCTCCAGCAGTCTCAAACTTTCTGTACTCCAGTACAGTGCCTGAAATGGGATGACCGATTTTATGAATAGTTCTTATTACTTCATACGAATCCATAGTTTATTAAATAGACTATTGCTAAAATAATTCGGCATTAGCTGTAAAGAACCTAATACACATTCTTTACCACTAATGCCGAATTTAATTAAGGTGTTCGTGCCTCGCACCGCCACCTAAAACCCTGCCACCGCCTCCCCCAAATCCAACACCTCCGCGCCGGGCAACGCGGCGGCCAGGATGCTTGCGCCGGCGGCCGAGCGGTAGCCGCCGGCGCAGTGCACCAGGATGGGCTTGCCGGTAGGGACTTCGTGGGCGCGCTCACGCAGCTCCGGCAGCGGGATATTTAGGGCCCCGGGGAAGATGGGTGGCTGGGCCTCGGCGGGGTTGCGGATGTCGACGATGGTGAAGCGCTCGGGGTGCTCGCGGACTGCCGCCACGTCGACCTCCGGGGCGGTGGCGGGCCGGGCGGCGGGGACTAGCAGGGCCCCCTTGATGTTGGTTTCGTAGCCGATTTTGGCAGCTTTGCGGATCACGGCGTCCAGCGCAATGTTGGAATCGGCCATTAGATAGAATGGCTCCTGGGGCCCCACGATGGAGCCCAGCCAGGTTTCGAACTTGCCGCCGTCCATCAAATTCAGGGCCCCGGGAAGGTGGCCGGCGCGGAACTGGGCGGCGGGGCGGGTGTCAACCAGCAGCACGCCGGGGGCCGGGGCGGTGCCGGGCGCCAGGTGGGGCACAGCGCGCACGCTGGCCTCGTAAGCCTTGGCACCCAGCTTGTTGAGGCGCACGCCGTGACCGAAGTACTTGGGCACGAACGGCTGGTCTTCGAGCAATACCTTCACGAACTCGGGCTCCGACATGGGCTGGAGGGCGTAGTTGGTGGCCAGCTCCTTGGCAATGGTGCTGTCGAGGTCGGGGCTGGTGGTTTTGCCGCAGAGGCTGCCGGGGCCGTGGGCGGGGTACACCTTGGTGGTGCCGGGCAGCGTCATCAGCTTGCGGCGGGTGCTCTGGTAGAGCTGGGCGGCGAGGGCCTCGCGGGTATGGCCGCCCACGGCGGCGTCCTCGCGCAGGTCGGGCCGGCCCACGTCGCCCACAAACAGGGTGTCGCCGGTGAACACGGCGCGCGTCTGGGCCAGGTCGTCCATCAGCACCACGCTGATGCTGTCGGGCGAGTGGCCGGGCGTGTTCACGGCGTGCAGCTCCACGGTGCCCACGACGATGCGGTTGCCGTCGTCGAAATTCTGGTGCGCGTACTGGGCCCCCAGCAGCTTGCTACAGTAAATGTGGGCCCCGGTTTCCTCGGCAATTTCCAGGTGCGACGACACGAAATCGGCGTGCGAGTGCGTCTCGATGACGGCCACGATTTTGGCTTCGTGCTCGTCGGCAAAATCGTAGTACACCTGTGGGTCGCGGCCCGGGTCGATGAGGGCCACTTGGCGGCCGCTGCGCACGGCGTAGCTGGCGTGGGCGAGGCCCTTGTCGTAGAACTGCTGGATTTGCACGGCCGGGGCCGCGCTACTGGGGAGGGGGGGCATGGGGGATTTTTTGCGTGGAAGCGCCGCGGCGGGGCCCCGGCAAAGCCGGCGTAGCCCCGCCGGGGCCCCATCGGTTTAGCCAAATATAAACGGCCCGGCCCAACGCCGGCCCGCCGCCGGGGCCCCCGCCTTGCCCCGAACGCAAAAAAGCCCCGGCCAGGTGGCCAGGGCTTTTACAAAACGCGCGGTGGAATAACGTCGGCGTTAGTTATTGGGGGCCAGGCCCGTGCGCTGCTGGCGTTTGGCCTTCATCTCGGTGCGCTTTTGCTGCTGCATGGCCGTGTACTGCGTGCGCTGGGCGGGCGTGAGGATGGCCTGCACCTGGGCCTCGTACTGGGCGTGGTTGGCCTTCATGGCCTGGTGCAGGGCCTTGCGGTCGGCGGGGGCCGGCGATACGGCCGTCATGCCCTGGCGCTCGGCCAGCAGGGCGGCCTGGAGGCGGCTTTGCTGGTCGGGACTGAGGCCGAGCTGCTGGGCCATTTTCTGGGAGCGGCGGGCGGCCATCTGCTCCGGCGACTTCATTTTGTGGGGCCCCTTGTGGCGGCCCTGGTGGGCCATTGGCGCGGCCGGGGCGGTTTGGGCGAAGGCGCTGGGGGTGGCCAGGGCCAGGGCGGCCAGCAGGGCGAGGGACTTGAACATAGCGAATAAAGAAAATGTGGACGAGTACGTTGGAGGGCAAAAGGCCCGGCCGGTTTAAGCGGCTTCGTCCAATGCTTTGCAAGCAGGGTGCCATAAAATGGGCCAGGGCCCAAAAAAGCTGCCTATATTTCGGGCCCTGTGCCGTGGTGCGGCGCGGGTGCTTTGGTTCGGTACCCTTCCTCAACGTTCTCTTTTTTCTAAAATATGGCCAATATTTTCGCCAAAAAACCCCTGGCCGTGCTGCTGGGCGAGGCCAACTCGACCGGCCACGGGGCCCTGAAGCGCACGCTGGGCGCGGGCAACCTCGTGGCGCTGGGCGTGGGCGCCATCATCGGGGCGGGCCTGTTTGTGCGCACCGCCGCCGCGGCCGCGCAGGCCTCGGGCCCCGGCGTCACGCTGGCCTTCATCCTGGCGGCCTTCGGGTGCGTGTTTGCGGGCCTGTGCTACGCCGAGTTTGCGGCCATGATTCCGATTGCCGGCTCGGCCTACACCTACGCCTACACCACCATGGGCGAGCTCGTGGCCTGGGTCATCGGCTGGGCCCTCATCATGGAGTACGCGCTGGGTGCGGCCACCGTCAGCATCGCCTGGAGCGAATATTTGAACAAGCTCCTGGAGGTCTTTGGGACCAGTATCCCGTACAATTTAAGCCATTCGCCCTTTGAGCACGCCGTGGTGAACGGCGTGGCCCAGCACGGCCTCATCAACCTGCCCGCACTGCTCATCATTGTGGCCCTGAGCCTGCTGCTGGTGAAAGGCACCCAGGAGTCGGCGCTATTCAACGCCGTGGTGGTGGTGCTGAAGGTGCTGATCGTCATTGTGTTTATTGCCATCGGTTGGCAGTTCATCAACCCCGCCAACCACACGCCCTACCTCATTCCGGCCGATGCCGAAGTGAAAAACTCGGCCGGCGAAGTGGTCCGTACCTACCAAGGCTTCTTTAAGCACGGCATCGGCGGCATCATCGGCGGCGCGGGCATCGTGTTCTTCGCCTTCATCGGTTTTGATGCCGTGAGCACGGCCGCGCAGGAAGCCAAAAACCCTAAGCGCGACATGCCCATCGGCATTCTGGGCTCGCTGGCCATTTGCACGGTGCTCTACATCCTGTTCGGGCACGTGCTGACGGGCGTGGCCAACTGGCGCGAATTTGCCGACCCGGCCCTGGGCGGCGAGGCTTCGGTGGCCTACGCCATCCGGGCCCACATGCCCGGCTACGAGTGGCTGGCCACGGCCGTGACGGTGGGCATTCTGCTGGGCTTCACGTCGGTAATCCTGGTGATGCTCATGGGCCAGAGCCGCGTGTTCTTCTCCATGGCCAAAGACGGCCTGATGCCCAACGCCTTCTCCGAGCTGCACCCCAAGTTCAACACGCCCTACAAGTCCAACCTGATGCTGATGGTGTTCGTGGGCCTGTTCGCGGCCTTCGTGCCCGGCTCGCTCGCCGGCGACCTCACCTCGTTCGGCACGCTGCTGGCCTTCGTGCTCGTGAGCTTGGGCGTGTGGATCATGCGCAAGTCGAACCCCGAGCAGCCCCGGCCGTTCCGCTCGCCGCTCTCCACGCCCAGCTTCCCGCTGGTGCCCATCATGGGGGCCCTGGTGTGCACGCTGCTCATCGTCGGCCTCGACCTTTTCACCCTGGAAGTAGCCCTGGGCTGGATGCTGCTGGGCTTCGTGGTGTATTTCCTCTACGGCAAGCGCAACTCCAAGCTCCAGCAGGGCATTGTGGTGGTGCCGGAGGAGATGGAGAAAGAAGCCTTCATCAAGCCCGACTCCCGCAACCGCTAGCCGGTTTGCCAGCTTCGGCTGAATTGCCTAAAAAGGGGCCCCGCTACTTGGTAGCGGGGCCCCTTTTTTATGGGAATAATGCAGACCAGCTACGCCGACTCTTGTGGCACTTCGGGGCCCCGCTGTTGGTCGAGCCAGGCCAGGGCCTCGGCCTCGCTGGTGAACCAGCCGGCGCGGAACGTGGCCGCCACCGTGGCAGCCGGCTGGGCAAAGCTGCGCAGCTGCAACGTGGCCCAGAAAGCGGGCTCAGCCACAAACGCCACGTACAGCACGTGGACCAGGGTGCGGCGCGCCCGCGGCAAAAAATCCTCCACCAGCCACTCGTACACGTCGCCCGGGCGGTCGGCGCTATCGGCGCGGCCGTCGAGGAGCCAGTAGGGGCAGCCGTGGGGGCGGGCCGTGGCCAGCAGCAGCTCGCAGACCTCGGTGAACTCCGTCACCGACAGCGGGCGCAGAACTTGGCCGTGCACCAGGGGCGGGTAGGCCTGGTAGTGCGCGGCGTAGTACGAAAGGGAAGGGGGCATGGGCGCGGGGCGCGGGGGCCCCAAACAATACGTCTTACGGCTGAAGTAATTATTTGGCGGCCTTCACTTCGCTTTGGAGCTTGAGCACCTTGTCGCCGTTTTCCTGAACGATGACCAGGGCGGGGTCTTCGGGCGAACCGTTGCGGTGGATTTCGCTGCCTTTGATGGTGCGCTTGATGGGCTCTTTGTGCACCGATTCGATTTTGCCGGTGGCCGTGCCGGTGCCGTATTTCCAGGTAACTGCGGTGCCTTTGCGCATGGGAGTAGGAGGGAAGAAGGAGTAGATAGAATAATTACTTACTGCCAATGCCGCCCGGCCGTTGCAACCCAGGGCCCCGGCCGGTTACTTTTAGGCCGTGCCCGGGCGCGCACCGGGCCCTGGGGCCCCCGCCGGGCGTTTCCCTTTTCCGCACTGCATGAAAAAAACCACTACTTCCTTGCCCATGCTGGCCGGGTTGCTGCTGGCCGGCGGCACCGCCCTGGCCCAGCCCAGCACCTACCCGCGCAACGGCGTGTACGACCAGCGCCCCGGCCTGTACGCCTTCACCCACGCCACGCTCTACGCCGACTACCAAACCCGCCTGGAAGACGCTACGCTCGTCATCCGCGACGGTAAGATAGAGGCCGTGGGGCCCGGGGCGAAGGTGAAAATCCCGGCCGGCGCCGTGGTGCAAGACCTCAAAGGCAAGTTCGTGTACCCGGGCTTCGTGGACGTGTACACGGCCTACGGCGTGCCCGAAACCAAGGCCCCCGAGCGCCGCGGCCGCCGCGACGCGGGGCCCCAGTTCGACTCGCAAAAGGCCGGCGCTTACGACTGGAACCAGGCCGTGCACCCCGAGGTAAACGCCGCCGACCTGTTTAAGGTAAACGCCGACGCGGCCGCCGCGTACCGGGCCCTGGGCTTCGGGGCGGTGCTCACGCAGCAAGCCGACGGCATCATGCGCGGCACCGGGGCCCTGGTCACGCTCAACACCGAGCGCAAGGAGAACGAAGTCATTCTGCTTGACAAAGCCGCCGCGGCGCTTTCGTTCGACAAGGGCACTTCGACGCAGGACTACCCCGGTTCGCTGATGGGCAGCATCGCGCTGCTGCGCCAAACCTACCTCGACGCCGCCTGGAACAAGCGCAACCCGCGCCGCGAGCAAAACCTGTCGCTGCAAGCCCTCACGACCCAAAAAACCTTGCCCGCCATCTTCCAGGTGCGCGACAAGCTCTCGGCCATCCGGGCCGACCGCGTGGGCGACGAAGCCGGCGTGCAGTACATCATTAAGGGGCGCGGCGACGAGTACCAGCGCCTCGACGAGCTGAAGGCCACGGGCGCCACCTTCGTGGTGCCGCTCGATTTCCCCGAGGCCTACAACGTGGAGGATGTATACGACGCCCGCCGCATTCCGCTCGAAGACCTGAAGCACTGGGAGTTGGCCCCCGCCAACGCCGCCCGCCTGGCCCAGGCCGGCGTGCCCTTCGCCATCACCGCTGCCGACCTCAAGGATAAGAAGAAGTTCCTGCCCAACCTGCGCAAGGCCGGCCAGTACGGCCTGAGCGAAACCGCCGCCCTGCGCGCCCTCACCGACACGCCGGCCCGCCTGCTGCGCGCCCAGGACCAAGTGGGGGCCCTGCGCCCGGGCCTGGTGGCCAACTTCGTGGTGTGCTCGGCGCACCTGCTGGCCGACGACAACGTGCTGCTCGACAACTGGGTGCAGGGCGAGCGGTACCAGCTCAGCACTGTGCCGGCCGACTACCGCGGCGTGTACACGCTGCAAATCGGGAAGCAGCCCGAGGGCCGCTTCCTCATCCAGGGCAAGCCCGAGGCGCCGGAACTGAAGATTGTGCCCGCCGCCGGCGACACCATCCGCGGCACCCTGGCCGTGGCTAGTGACCTGACCACCATTGTGTTCAACCCGAAGGATAAAATTGACAAGGGCAAAAAGCCCAGCACCACGCCCGGGGCCCCCGCGCCCGGCGAAGGCGCCACGCGCCTCAGCGGCTACTACGCGCAGGAGGGACGCACCTTCCAGGGCGAAGGGCTACTGGCCGACGGCACGCCGGTAAAGTGGGTGGCCCGCCGCCAGGAGGAAGCCACCCGCGCCGCGCGCCTCGACACGGCCAAGGCCAAGCCAGCGCCCGCGCTGGGGGCCCTGATGTACCCCTTCGCCGCCTACGGCCGCGCCGCGATGCCGGCCCAAACCACCACGCTCATCAAAAATGCCACGGTGTGGACCAGCGAGACCGCCGGCAAGCTCGAAAACACCGACGTGCTGCTCGAAAACGGCAAAATCAGCCGCGTGGGCAAGAACCTGGCGCTGCCGAAAGGCGGCCGCAGCATCGACGGCACGGGTAAGCACCTGGCCCCGGGCATCATCGACGAGCACTCGCACCTGGCCATTTCGGAGGGCGTGAACGAGGGCACGCAGTCGGTGACGAGCGAGGTGCGCATCGGCGACGTGATTGACCCTGAGGACGTGGGCATCTACCGCGACCTGGCGGGCGGCGTGGTGGCGGCCCAGCTGCTGCACGGCTCGGCCAACCCCATCGGCGGCAGTCGGCGCTGATAAAAATGCGCTGGGGGGCCCCGGCCGAAGCCATGAAAATCGCGGGGGCCCCGGGCTTCATCAAGTTTGCGCTGGGCGAAAATGTGAAGCAGAGCAACTGGGGCGAGCAAAACGTGCTGCGCTTTCCGCAAACGCGCATGGGCACCGAGCAGGTGTTCATAGACGCTTTCACGCGGGCCAAGGAGTACGAAAAGGAAATGCTGGCCTACAGCAAGTTGTCGAAGAAAGCGCAGGCCACGGCCGAGGCCCCGCGCCGCGACCTGGAACTGGAGGCGCTGGTGGAAATCCTGCACGACACGCGCCACATCACCTGCCACAGCTACGTGCAGTCGGAAATCAACATGCTGATGAACGTGGCCGACCGCATGAACTTCAAGGTCAACACCTTCACCCACATCCTAGAAGGTTATAAGGTGGCCGACAAGATGAAGGCGCGCGGCGTGAACGCCAGCACGTTTTCGGACTGGTGGGCCTATAAAAATGAGGTTAAGGACGCCATTCCGTTCAACGCGGCCATCATGACGAAGGAAGGCCTGAACGTGGCCATCAACTCGGACGACGCCGAAATGAGCCGCCGCCTCAACCAGGAAGCCGCCAAATCGGTGAAGTACGGCGGCCTGAGCGAGGAGCAGGCCCTGCGCCTGGTCACCATCAACCCCGCCAAAATGCTGCACCTCGACCAGCACATGGGTTCCATCAAGGAAGGCAAGGACGCCGACGTGGTGCTCTGGACCGATAACCCGCTGAGCATCTACGCCAAAGCCGCCTACACCTTCGTGGACGGCCGCGAGCTGTTCAGCCTAGAAAGCGACTTAGCCCTGCGCGCCGACATCGCCCGCGAGCGGGAGCGCCTTGTGCAGCGCATGCTGACCGAGAAGAAAGCCGGGGCCACCACGCGTCCGCCCGTGGCCAAGGCCAACAGCGCCTGGCACTGCGACACGCTGGGCGAGGAAAAGGATTTGGCGGAGTAGGTACTTCGCAACCTCACCCCCGGCCCCTCTCCTGCGGAGAGGGGTGCCAGTCGTCAGCTAAAAGCAAGTATTACTAGCCGAACGAGCAACCTGAACGCACCCCTCTCGCAGAGAGCGGGGGTGAGGTTCCCCAGTCGCAACAATCAACTTTATAACAATCAACGCCATGCGTTTCCAATTTACTTTCGCTCTCGCCTTGCTGGGGGCCCTGCCCGCCCTGGCCCAGGTGCCCGCTCCGGCGGGGCCCCAGGCCAAGCCCGTGCTCATCACCGGGGCCACGCTGCACGTGGGCAACGGCACAGTGGTGCCCAACGCCACTGTGGCCTTTGCCCAGGGCAAGCTGACCTACGCTGGCCCAGCCAGCGGTTTCACCGCCGACAAAGCGGGCTACGAAGCTGTGGACGGCACCGGCCAAGACCTGTACCCGGGCCTGATTTTGCCCAATACCACGCTGGGCCTCACCGATGTCGAATCCATCCGGGCCACCGTGGACGAGCAGGAAGTGGGCATCCTCAACCCCAACGTGCGCAGCCTCATTGCCTACAATACGGACTCCGACGTGCTGCCGACGCTGCGCGTGAACGGCGTGCTGCTGGCCCAGCCCACGCCTCGCGGCGGCCTGCTGACCGGCCAGAGCAGCGTGGTGCAGCTCGACGCCTGGAACTGGCAGGACGCCGTGGTGCGCGCCGACGAAGGCCAGCACCTGAGCTGGCCCCAGCTCATCATCCGCACCAACCCGGCCGAGGACGCCGCCGCCCTGGAGCGCCGCCAGAAGGCCCGCGAAACGAACCTGCGCGACCTGGAGCAGCTCTTCGGCGAGGCCGCGGCCTACCGCCAGCTGCCCGCCGGCCGCCGCGAAAACCTGCGCCTGACGGCCCTGGCCGGCCTTTTCGACGGCAGCAAAACGCTGTACCTGCACGCCGACTACGGCAAGGAAATCATCGAATCGGTGCGCTTCGCCAAGCGCCTGGGCGTGCAGAAAGTAGCCGTGGTGGGCGGGCGCGACGCCTGGATGGTGCTCGACTTCCTCAAGCAAAACGACGTGGCCGTGGTGGTAAGCCGCCTGCACGCGCTGCCCCGCCGCGACGCCGACGACTACGACCAGCCCTACAAGCTGCCCGCCCAGCTGCAAGCCGCCGGCATCCGCTACTGCCTCGATTACGAGGGTAGCCAGGAGGCCCCCGGGGGCCGCAACCTGGCCTTCATCGCCGGCACGGCCGCCGCGTTTGGCCTCACCAAAGAGCAGGCCCTGACGGCAGTGACGCTGGCCCCGGCCCAGCTCATGGGCATCGACAAGGCCTACGGCTCGCTCGAAACCGGCAAGAGCGCAACGCTCGTACTCAGCAAAGGCGACTTGCTCGATATGCGCACCAACAACGTCACTGCCGCCTTTATCGACGGCCGCCGCCTCAGCCTCGAAACCAAGCAAACGGCCCTCAACCGCAAGTTTTTAACCAAGTACGGCCTGAACTGAAGAGGTGTTCGAGCAAGCTGAAAAACGGCCGGGCTGCCCATATCGTCGCATTTGTTTCGCTCAGCAAACCGCTGCTACTGTGAGATAAATGCAGCGGTACGGGCAGCCCGGCCGTTTTTGGGCAATGCCAACCGTGCGCTGGGCTACGGTTCAGCCTTTCTTCAAATAAAACAGCTTCAGCGGCGCTAAATGCAGCCAAGCGGGCGTTTCAGTCGTTCATAGCGTCTTTTGCGCTTACTTTAACCTAGCGCGTGCGGCCCGCCGTGCGCTCCTGCCATGCGCCGTTTGCTGCCTTTAGTGCTGTTGTTTTGTTCATTGGGGGCCCTGGCCCAGGGCCCCTTCCAGCCGGATGAGCGGGCCTACTACGGCCTGATTGACCGGGGCAGCGGGCGCTGCCTCGACGTGGTGGGCGCTGGCACTAATGCCGGCGACGCGGCCGTGCAGTGGGAATTCACCCACTCTAATAGCCAGCAGTGGCGCTTCGTGCCGGTGAGCGCGGGCAGCGAGTATTTTCGCATCGAGGCCAAGCACAGCACCTTGTGCCTCACGGTGCCCAAGCCCGGCGAGGCCGTGCCGCTGGTGCAGCAGCCGTTTCAGGGCGGGCTGGGGCAGCAGTGGCGGCTGGTGCCGGCGGGGCCCCTGGGCAACTTCCTGTTCGAAAACCGGCTCGAAGGCCGCGTGGCCGGCCTGGCCGCTGCCGACAAGTTCAACGGCACGCCCATGCAGGCCCAGAAGGCCAACGGCCGGGCCAGCCAGCAGTGGCACCTGTTCCGGCTGCGCCTGAACGTGGCCCCGGGCCCCGGCTTCGGGCCCCGCGAGCCCCTCACGGCGCTGAACTCGGCGGGCAATGAGCTCGGCCCGGTGTTGGCCCCCGACGGGCAGACGCTGTACTTCGGCCGCACAAAATTTGCCGGCAACACCGAGGGCAACACCGATACCGGCGACGCCTGGGCTTCCCAAAGCCCCAACAAGGGCAAAACCTGGGGCCCCCCGCAACGCCTCGACGCGCTGAACACGCCCCAGAACAACGGCGTATTGGCCGTGGTAGGGGCCCAGGGCCAAACGCTGCTTGTGCGCGGCACCTACAACCGCGAGGGCTTCCGCGACGAGGGCGTGAGCCGGGTGAGCCGCACCGCCGCGGGCCCCCCCGGCGGCACGCTCAAAAACCTGCACTCGGAGGACGTGGACGTGGCCAGCTACTACACGGCCGTGCCCGCCACGGGCTTTTTTATGACGGCCGACGAGAAAATCCTGCTGCTCTCGCTCGAACGCGGCGACGCGGAGGGTGGCAACGACCTCTACATCAGCCGTCCCGTGGGCGCGGGCGGCTACTCGGCCCCCCAGAGCCTGGGCCCCGTGCTGAACTCGCCGGGCTTTGACTTTGCCCCGTGGCTTACGCCCGACGGTAAAACGTTGTATTTCAGCTCGTATGGCCACATGGGCTACGGCGGAGCCGACGTGTTCGTGAGCCAGCGCCTCGACGATTCGTGGACGCGCTGGAGCGAGCCCCAGAACCTGGGCCCCGCCCTGAACGGCCCTGGCTTCGACGCCTACTTCAGCCTGGCCGCCGACGGCGAAACGGCCTACTTCGCCTCGTCGGCCACCGCCAATGCTTCGGCCGACCTGTTCCGCGCCGGCCGTGCTGCCCCCGATACCGCCGTGGTGGCCGCTGGCCCCGCCCCGGTATCGGAAACCAACCGGGCCTTCGTGAGCGGCCGGGTGCTCGACGCCCGCAACCGCCAGCCCGTGCCCGGGGCCACCGTGCGGGCCGTGCTGCTGCCCAACGCGGAGGGCGTGCAGTTCGAAGCCACCGCCCGCACCGACGCCGCGGGCAGCTTCGTGCTCTCGCTGCTGGCCGGGCGCTACCGGGTGGCGGGGGCCAACGGCTTGCTGTCCAGCGTTGATACCGTGGCCTTTGCCGGCAACTCGGGCCGCGATCTGCTGCTGCGCCCCGCCGCGGTGGGCGAAAAGGTGGACCTGCCCACCATCATCTTCGCCCAGGGCAAGGCCACCCTGCTGGGCACGTCCTACACCGAGCTGAACCGCTTGGCCATTGCCTTGCAGGCCGAATCCGGCACGGAGGTGCGCCTCGAAGGCCACACCGACAACGTGGGCCCCGCCGACAAAAACCAGCAGCTCTCCGAAGACCGGGTGGCCGAAGTGAAGCGCTACCTGGTGAAGCGCGGCATCGATGAGCAGCGCATCAGCACCGTAGGCTACGGCGGCTCGCGCCCCCGCTTCGGCAACGACCGCGAGGAAACCCGCCGCCTCAACCGCCGCGTCGAGCTGGTGATCGTGAAGTAGGTTTTTTTAGCTGTTGGCTGTTGGCCCGTCATGCTGAGCGCCGCGGAGTCAAAGCATCTCTATTGCTTACTAAGCAGCTAGATTTAGTGAACTATAGAGATGCTTCGACTCCGCGGCGTTCAGCATGACGCGCTAAAGAAGTGAAGCTTTAGCAATAGTTTCCTTCCAGCGCTTTTTCGACGCCTTTTGAACTGTAAGCTAACAGCCAGCAGCCACTAACTAACAGCCAACAAAACCTACTTGCCCGTCACCTTGAACTCGGTGCGGCGGTTGAGCTGGCGGCCGGCCTTGGTGGCGTTGGGGGCCACGGGGCGGGTGTCGCCGTAGCCGGCAGCGGCCAGGCGGGCGGCGGCCACGCCGTGCTGGGTGAGGTAGGTTACCACGGCTTGGGCGCGGCGCTGGCTCAGGTCCTGGTTGGCAGCGGGCTTGCCCACGTTGTCGGTGTGGCCGGCCATTTCGAGGCGAAGGGTAGGCTGATCGGTGAGCAGCTTTTGCAGGCGCTCCAGCTCGGCGGTGCTTTCGGGGCGCAGGATGGCTTTGCCGGTGTCGAAGAAGATGTTGTTGAGCACAATCACCACGCCCACCTCCAGCTTTTTCAGCGGCACGTCCTTGATGACCTCGGCGTAGGCGGCCTCGGCGGGCAGGTCGAAGTTTTCGGAGTGGAACAGGTAGCCCTCCTGCCGCACCACGATGCCGTAGTTGGTGCCCGAGGGCAGGCTTACGAGGTACTTGCCCGAGGTGGCGTTGCTGTGGAAGGTGGCAATTACCTGGTTTAACTTGTTGTCCACCAAGTCAATGGTGGCCTCCAGGGGCTGGTGGGTGGCGTCGTCCGTCACGGTGCCCTTGAGGATGGTGACGCGAGCCGTGGCCACGGCCACCGGTGGCGAGAGCAGGGTTTGGGCCACCGGCGCGAGGCGCGAGGCCAGCAGCTGGCTTTCCTCGCTGAGCACGGGCGCTTTCTCGGGGCCCAAAAACGTGACGCGGTAGATGTCCTTGCCGCCCTGCCCGCCCGGCCGGTCCGACGAGTAGTACCCATGCCGGCCCGAGGCCGAGGTCACGAAAAATACGTCGTCGTCGGGCGTGTTGATGGGCCAGCCCAGGTTTTCGGGGGCGCTCCACTGGCCGTTGGTCAGCGTCGACTTGAAGATATCGTAGCCACCCATCGAGTTGTGGCCTTCTGAGGAGAAGTACATCGTCCGGCCGTCGGGCATCATGAACACGCCTTCCTCGCCATAGGGCGTGTTGATGGCCGCGCCCAGGTTTTCGGCGGGTCCCTTGCCTTCCAACTCAATCTTGTAGATGTCGCGCCCGCCGCGGCCGCCCTCGGGCTTGTCGCTCACGAAGTACAAATAGCGCCCGTCGGGCGAGTACGAGGCCGACGACTCGTGGTAGCGCGTGTTCACGCGGTTGCCCAGGTGCAGGGGCTTGCCCCAGGCCGCGCCCTTGAGGTTGGACTCGTTGAGGTCGCCGCCGTTTTCGTCGTCGTACACCAGCAGGCGCTGGCCGTCGGGGGCCAGGGCCACGGTGGCGTCGTGGCCTTCGGTGTCCACCGGGGCCCCCAGGCTGGCGGCCGGGCGCCAGCGCTTGCCCTGCCAGGCAGTCTGGTAAATGTCCTCGTAGTAGCTGTCGCCATCGGGGTCCTTCTTGGCGTTGGGGCCCCCGGGGCGGCGCGAGGTGAAGAGCAGCGTGGCCTCGTCGGCCGATACCACGGGGCCATAGTCGGAAAAAGTCGAGTTCACTTCCGGCCCGGCGTTGTCGACGAACACGCGCACGGGGTGCTTTTGCAGCTCCTGGCCGTTGCGGCACTCGCGCAGGCGGCGGGCCAGGTCGTCGGCCGTTAGGGTGAGGGCCCCGTCGGCGGCGCGCTTGCCGCCGCCCATCGGGGTGGCGCGCTGGTATTCCTTGATGGCCTCGGCCCACTTGGCGTTCAGGTGCAGGGCGCGGCCCAGTAAGTAGTGCGTGCGCGAATCGTCGGCCGGGGCCAGGGCCTGGGCGCGCTGCAAGTAAGGCAGGGCCAAGGCCTTGGTGCCCGAATGCAGGTAGCAGTCGCCGATTTTGCTGTTGAGCGCCGCGTTGTCGGGGTTGAGCTGCTGGGCTTGCAGGAAGTGGGGCAGGGCCGCGCCGTAGTTGGCCGGGTCGGCGGCGTAGGCGTCGTCGCCGGCCCGCAGTTCGCGCAGCGCGTCCTTCAGCGCATCCTTGTCACCCCCAAATTTCTCCTTAGTAAACTCCACGCTTTGGGCGTGGGCCGTAGCGGCGGCCAGGCTGCCTAGGAGCAGTACGGACCGGGTAAAAGCACGTATCATATAATAAGTATTGAGCTGTTAGCTTTTAGCTGATAGCCATTAGCTTTTCAATTGATAACTAGACTACTACATCCGAATTAATGTATAATTGATTCGGGCCAGGTACTTGAGCAGGCGTAGTGGCTGCAACTAAGGGCTACTTGCCGGCCGGTACTTCGGCGGCGTCGCCGGCGCAGCCAGCGGCCGCGGCGTAGTCGTTGCCCACGGCCAGGCCCAGGGCGGCGGCCTGGTGCCAGTCTTGGCAGGCCTCGTCGGCCTGGCGCAGCATTTCGCGGGCGTGGCCACGGTTGAGGTAGGCCTCGGCGTACTTGGGGTTGAGGCGCAGGGCCTCGGTGGCGTCGGCGTTGGCCTTGGCATAGTGCTCCAGCTTCAGCTCGACGGCGGCGCGGTTGTTCCAGGCGTAGGCGTACTTGGCGTCAAGCGTGATGGCGCGGTCGAAGTCAGCCAGGGCCCCGGCGTAGTCCTTGTTCTCAAACCGGGCGTTGCCGCGGTTGGTGAAGGCCAGCGGGTTGTCGGCTTTTTGGGTGAGGTAGGCGTCGTAGTCGCGCAGGGCCTCGGGCAGCTGGCCGGTGCGGCGCTCAGCGGCGGCGCGGTTCAGCAGGGCCGGCAGCAGGGTGGGCTGCAGAGCCAGGGCCTTGGTGTAGTCCTGCACGGCGGCGGGCCAGTTGGCCAGCTCCAGGTTGGCGCTGGCGCGGTCGTGGTAGGCGTAGGCGTAGTTGGGGTCGGCCTTCACGGCCCCGTCAAAATCGTCGCGGGCGGCCTGGTACTCGCCCTTCTCGAAGCGCAGCACGCCGCGGTTGTACCAGGCCGGGGCGTAGGCGGCGTTGGCCTGCAGCGCCGCGCCGTAGTCGGCTTCCGCCGCGGGGCCCTCGCCGGCCGCCTCGTGGGCCTGCGCCCGGCCGAAGTAGTGGGCGTAGGCCCCCGGCTCCAGCTTTAGCGCCTGGTCGTAGTCGGCTACGGCGGCGGGGTAGTTCTTGAGGGCCAGGCGGGTAGCAGCGCGGTTGGCGAAGGCGGGCGCAAAGTCGGGCTTGGCGGCCAGGGCTTGGTTGAAGCTGGCCAGCGCCGCCGAATAGTTCTGGGCCGAGTAGTTGGCCAAGCCGGCGTTGTAGGCTTTTTCGGCCAACTGCCGGCCAGGCAACGTGCTGGCCCGCACGCTGTCAACTTGGGCCCGGGCCGGGGCAGCGCACAGGAGTGCGCCCGCGCAAAGGCCCCAGGCGAGGAGAGGAATGGTTCGCGGCATAGCGGTAGCGAATAGGATAAAGGCTAAAAAATCCGTGGCGGATGCTGCGAAGGTAAGGCTGTTTTACGAATTGTACATTTTAAATAATTATTGACTTTTTACAAGATTTTTATTGGCATTTAATGGATTCCAACTTGCGCTTGGCTCCGCTGGGGCCCCAGGCGGCTGGTAGCAGCGCGCCGCCAAATGAAGCCGTCGAGCACGTAGTGAGTGCTTTGGGGCAGAGCCAGCAGCGGCACCAGCCAGGCAAGCCACGCCGCGCGCGACACGTCGGGCAGCGCCTGAAACCAGCCAAACACCGGCCCGTGCTCGCGCCACACCAGGCCGTCCCACAGACCTTCTTCGAGGTAGGCAAACACCGCAATCAGCCCCAGAAATGCCAGCCAGCCGTACTTGCCCGCCCAGGGGCCCCGGCGCGGCGGCGCGGCCACCGTGGCCGATGTTGGCCGGCCCTGCCACACCAGCGCCAGGTACGGCACCCCGTGCGACACCACGTTGAGCAGCGTGAAAGCCAGGTCGCCGTTGCACCACACGATGCCCGCGTACCATGAAACCGCGGTGCCGGCCAGCAGCAAATTGCGCGGCACGTTGAAGGCGCGGGTGCGGCGCCACAGCCACAGCTCGCGCCCCGCGTAGGCCACCAATAGGGCCCCGTAAAGGGCCGTGGCCCAGTGCCGAGCTGCGGGCCAGTCGCGCTGCACAAAGTCGCCGTCCACAAACCAGTTGAAGTTGCGCGGCGGCGACAAGTGCCAGTACACCAGCGGGTAGAGCGTGGCGGCGTAGATGGTGGCCGTGGCCAGCCACGCGCCCGGTGCGGGGCCCTCGCGCCGGGCGTACAGCCGCAAAAAGCCGTATTGCTGCCGAATGAAGTGGAACACCGCCAGGTACGCCAGCGCCCGCCAAAACCACAGCCCACCCGCGCTGTGCAGCGCCACGCCCGCCGCGTAGCAGGCCAGCGGCGCCACCCACAGCAGCGTGCGCCGCTCGCGCCGCCGCACCGGGTCGAAGTAGGTTTGGAAAAGCGTGCCGTACACGTGCGCCACGTCGATGAGCAGCACAAGGCCCACCCAAGCCAGCAGCGGCAGCTCGCCGGTGGCGCGGAAGCGCGCGGGCAGCACCAGCACCACCAGCAGGGCCACGAAGGGCGGCGCCAAAATTAGTAGCCCATCATAGCGGGCCGAGCGAATCCAGGGCTGGGAAGAAGCGGGGGCGTTCACGGAGGGAAATATGCGCAGAAATGGCCGCCTGAATGTAGCGCGGACTTTAGCTACGCTGACCTTCGGTTGTAGTCCGCGGCACTGCCCGGTCGCTGCCCGGTTTGTAGCGTGGACTGTGCGAGTCCGCGCGTTAAATGGTTACTCAACGATTGCCGTCGGGACGAAACGAGAGCCGTGGACTACAACCGAAGGTCAGCGTAGCTAAAGTCCGCGCTACAGAATGGGCAGCTTCTGTTCAAAGCGCGGACTCGTAGAGTCCACGCTATATTCAGGCTGTACCTAATAGCTCCCGCGCGGCCCGGATGCCTTGGTAAAAGGCTTCCTCGAAAATAGAGATGCCGCTGAAGTCAGTGTGGGCGAAGAAGATACGGTTTCGCACCGGGCGCTGGGCGGCGGCCCGGCCAGGGCCCCACAGCAGGCCGGGCGTGGGGGCTACCATGCCGTGGCCCCACACCCAGAGGTCGGCCCGCTGGAGGTAGGGCGTCACGCCGGGGTGGTAGGTTTCGAGCTCGGCCACCACGCGCGGCAGCCACTGCGCGTAAGATGTTTGGTAGGCGTGACGGCGGGCCAGGTCGGGGGCTTCGTCGGTGAGGGGCCAGTAGAGGGTGACGACTTTGGGGCCCCCGGTGTCCTGGGTCAGGTCCTGCTGGTTGGCGTTGATGTAGCCCAGCGAGGCGCTACCGTAGCGCACGTTGTCCCAGCTCAGAGGCCGGCCGGGGCCCTGTGGCAGGCCGGCCGACCGGTGAGGTTGGCGATGAGCCACGG
>NZ_MDZA01000145.1 GCF_001816125.1 Hymenobacter coccineus
GGGCGGCGGGGGCAGGGGTGGGGCCCGCCGCGCCAGCCGGGCTAGCTGCCCCTGCGTGAGGCTGAACCCCAACATAAAGACCAGGCACAGGCCGTACACAACGACCAGGCTGGCTTCGAGAAAGAACATGAAGGGAAAAGTTTAAGAAAGTGCCGTCCAAGCGTGAACCTCACCCCCCTAGCCCCCTCTCCGCAGGAGAGCTAGGGGTGAGCGCCCCCGGCGGGCGAGCAATTACCCTACAAAATGCGCAGCGAGTCGGCGTGGATGAAGGTCGAGCCGGCCAAACGGCCTTCACGCGGGCCGTTTTCCAGGTTGAGCACGCCGCGGGGGCAGGCGGTGGCGCAGAGGCCGCAGCCCACGCAGGCGGCCCGCACGATGGGCTCGCCGCGCTGGGCGTACTGCTTCACGTCGATGCCCATTTCGCAGGCGTTGGAGCAGTTGCCGCACGAGATGCACTGCCCGCCGTTGGTGCTGATGCGGAAGCGGGAGAAGTGCTTTTGCAAGAGCCCTAGGTAAGCAGCCATCGGGCAGCCGAAGCGGCACCACACCCGCGAGCCCATCAGTGGGTAAAACCCAACCCCGACGACGCCCGAAAACACGCTGCCAATCACGAAGCCGTAGAACTGCCCCAGGGGCCCCGTGACCACACCCAGCGCCGGCACCGCCCCCGAGGCCCCCAGCCACAGCAGCGCCGTGAGCAGCGTTATCAGCCCCAGAATGGGGTAGATGAGGCGCACTTCCCAGCGCCAGGCCTGCCGGCTTTTATCGGAGAGGTGGCGGTAGGCGTCGCCGGCGGTTTCGGCCAGGCCGCCGCAGCCGCACACCCAAGAGCAGTACCAGCGCTTGCCGAAGAAATAGGTAAGCACCGGGGTAGCCAAAAAGGCCATTACCACGCCCCAAAACACCATGAATACCCCGAGCCCGCCGCCGTGCAGCAGCTTGCCCACGGTATCGGGAAACAAATAGTCGTACTTCAGCGGCCAGAAATAGGTGAAGTAGTATTCGGGCTGTTGCAAGGCCAGCAGCAGCCCCGGCAGCAGGAAGCCGAAACCCAGTTGGAAGAACATCACCGAGGCGGTGCGCGCCAGGTGGTAGCGCGAGAACCGGTATTTCCACAGCGCCCGGCCGCCCAGCACCAGCACCGCCAGCGTGTAGAACGTGCCGTAGAGCAGCCACTGGTCGGCCGGCTTGCGGCGCAGCCACTCGCTAAACGGGTCGAGGGCCCGAATCAGGTTTGTGAGCAGCCACGGGAACCAGTACAACACCACGTAGAAGCCCGTGAGCGCCACGCCCGTGGCCCAGGCCACGCGCCCCGGCTGGTGCTGGCCCGACGCCACAAATCGTGCGGGTGCCAGCCGGCCCCGGTGCGCCCAAAAGCTAGCCAGGCCCAGCCCAGGGCCCCGGCGCTCACTAGCGTCAAGGCCGCGTATAGGCTGAGCCGGGCGCGGCCAGGGTCGGCATCAGCCGCGGCGGCTAGCAGCGCCAGTAGGCCCAGGGCTACGGACGCCAGGACTGGCTTTTCGCCGGGGGGCGTGGCGGCGGCGGGTGGCTGGGCGAGGGCCAGGGAGGGGGTAGGGTAGGGTAGCATAGTGGATGGCTTGGATAAACTTTAGAAATACGGTCGTCATGCTGAGCATTCCGCGCATTAAGCAGCGACGCAGCGGAGTCGAAGCATCTCTACCGCTTGGTTGAACTGCTCAAATGAAGCGGTAGAGATGCTGCACTCCGCTCAGCATGACGTTCTATTTTAGGACTTACATTACGCTACCCCAGCATTCTAAACAACCCCTTGCGGCGCGGCTTGCTCAGCGCAATGTCCGGGAACTGCCGGGCAAACGCGCGCCGGATGGCCGGCTCGTGCTGCCGCGTAAATTCCGCATCGAAGTTGGCCGCCGCCAGCTGAGCCAGCACGGTGCCGATGGGCGTGGGCTCGGCCAGCCAGCGTTCCCACACGTCCTGGCGCTGGCGCAGGCCCAAGGTGTTCACGCCAGTCACGGCTTGGTCGGCCGCGCGGAAATTGATGCGCAGCAGGTGTTTGCCATTTGGGTGCTGCCAGCAGAAGCTGGCGATGCCGGGCGCGGGCGCGGCCGGCACGCGGCCGTAGGTCTGGTATTCGAGGTTGAAGAATTTGGCTGAGTTGAACCACTGGCCGCGCTGGTAGGGCGTGGGCTGGCCGCTGATGGTGTGGGCCACGGTTTCGCCCTGCATGCGGCCGGTGTACCAGAGCTGCTCCACGGCCACCTCGCCGGGGGCGGGCTGGCGGTGCTGGGCGCAGTCGCCGGCCGCGTACACGCCGGGCGCGCTGGTGGCCAGCAGCTCGTTTACCAGGATGCCGCGGTCCGTATCGAGGCCGGCGGCTTTCGCTAAAACCAAGTTGGGCGTCACGCCAGTGGCCAGCCCAACCCACTCAGCAGGCAGCTCCTGGCCGGTGGTGGTGACCACGGCGCGCACGCGGCCCTGGGCGTCGCCCAGCACCTCGCGCAGCTCGGTGTTTTTCTGTAAATCAATATGATGTTCCCTAAAATGTGCCTCCAGCATGGCCGACTCTTCGGGCGGCAGCACCGATTGCCAGTAGCGCGCTTCCCGCACCAGCCACGTCACGCGGATGCCGCGCGAGTGCAGCATTTCGGCCAGCTCCACGCCGATGAGGCCCCCGCCCACCACCACGGCCTGGCGGATGCCCTGGGTGTCGCGGCTCATACTTTCCACGTCGGGCAGGCCGATGAAACCCTGCACGCCGGCCAGCTGCTGGCCGGGCCAGTCGGGCGTGCGCACCACCGAGCCCGTGGCCAGCAGCAGCTGGTCGTATGTTAGGGCCGGGCCGGCGGCCAGCTGCACGGTGCGGGCGGCGGTGTCCACGCCGGTGGCTTCGGCGTGGACCAGCTCCAGGCGGTTTTCGGCCCAGAACCAGTCTTCGTAGGGCTTCACGTCGGCGTGGCGCAAGTGGCCCATGTATAAGTACATCAGGGCCGGGCGCGAGTAGTGGTGGGCGCTTTCGGCCGCCACCAGCGTAATGCGGGCCGCGGGCACGAGCCGCCGCGCCGTGAGGGCCGCCGTGACGCCCGTGATGCCGTTGCCGATGATAACGAGGTGCATACCTGCAAATGAACGCCAAAACGCGGCAGTAGCCCGCCCGCCGCCCCTGGCACCCACGCAGCAGTCCCGGCCCGCCGATTGCGCAGCCCCGGCCGTTCTTTGCACCTCCCTCACCCGTTTCGCTGTCTACCTTGGCTATTCTCCCCCGCATTGGCGTGCTCATCCCGGCCCACAACGAGGGGCGCTCCATTGCATTGGTGCTGAGCGAAATCCCCACCGGCCTGGCGCAGGAAGTGGTGGTGGTTGATAACGCCTCAACCGACGATACCGCCGCCGCCGCCCGCGCCGCCGGGGCTACGGTGGTGACCGAGCCGCGCCCCGGCTACGGCCAGGCCTGCCTGGCCGGGCTGGCCTATTACGCCGCCCAACCCGCCGGCCGCACCCCGGAAATTATCGTGTTTCTCGACGGTGACCACTCCGATTTTCCCGAGGAAATGCCCGCTCTGCTGGCCCCTTTGCTGAGTGGCGCGGCCGAGCTGGTCATCGGCTCGCGGGCGTTGGGTGAGCGTGAGCGCGGCGCGCTGCTGCCGCAGCAGCGCTTTGGCAACTGGCTGGCGTCGCGGTTGCTGCGCCTGCGCTACGGCGGCACCCACACCGACCTGGGGCCCTTCCGGGCCGTGACGGCGGCGGCGCTGGCCCGCATCGGCATGGCCGATACCAACTACGGCTGGACGGTGGAAATGCAGGTGAAAGCCGCCCGCCTGGGTTTGCGCGTGGCCGAAGTGCCCGTGCGCTACCGCCGCCGCATCGGCACCTCCAAGATATCGGGCACGGTGCGCGGCACGTTGGGCGCGGGCTTCAAAATCCTGTGGACCATTTTCAAATACTGGTAATTCCTACGCTCTGCCTCTGGTGCCTACTCCGCCATCTTCCGCCCCCTGGCTGCGCGCCGGTCAGCTCGTGGCCCTTCTGCTGACGGGCGCGGCGTACTGGGGGCTGGCCTACGCCACACCGCGGACGCACTTTGGGCAGCTGCTCGGGCTGTTTGCGGTGGCGGGGGCCGCCTACGCGTGGCTGCTGCACACGCGGCTGCCGCTGCGCTGGGGGCTGGGGGCCGCACTGGTGTTCCGGCTGCTGTGGCTGCCGGCCACCCCGGCGCTGAGCAACGATTTCTACCGCTTCCGCTGGGACGGGCTGCTGGTGAGCCACGGCCACAACCCGTTTGCCAAAACGCCCCGGCAGCTGCTGGCCGCCACGCCCACTGATTCGGCCGCCCTGCCGCTGCCCGAGCTGCGCCACCTGCTGCCGTTGCTCAATTCACCGGCCTATTTTTCGGTGTACCCGCCCGTGTGTCAGGCCCTGTACGGCGCGGCGGCGCGGGCCTTCCCCACCTCCCAAACCGGCTTTCTAATGGTGGTGCGCGGGGCCCTGTTGCTGGCCGATGCGGGCGCCGCGGCGCTGCTGCTGTGGCTGCTGCCGCTGGCCGGCTGGCCCGCCCGACGCGCCCTGGCCTACCTGCTGCACCCGCTGGCGGTGGTCGAGGTGATGGGCAACGTGCACATGGAAGGGGCGGTAGTTTTCTTTCTGTTGCTGACGGGGGCCCTACTGGCACGCCGCCGCGCCGGCTGGCCGCCGGGCGCTGGCCCTGGCCGTGGCCACCAAGCTGCTGCCGCTGCTGGCGCTGCCGCTGCTGGCCCGGCGGCTGGGGCGGCGGCGCTTTCGCTGGTTTTTGGGGGTGCTGGCGGGCAGCCTAGGGCTGCTGTTTCTCCCCTTTCTTTCGTGGGATTTACTGCTGCACATCGGCCTCAGCCTGGACTTGTATTTCCAAAGTTTTGAGTTCAACGCCAGCGTGTTCTACGTGCTGCTGGCCTTGGGCCGGTGGCTCACGGGCTATGACCTAGTGGGCGGCCTAGGGCCCCTGCTGGGCGCGGGGGCCCTCTACCTGGCTTTCCGGCTGGCGCGGGGGGCGGGGCGGCCCCGGCTGGCGGCGCTGCCGCAGCTGTTGCTGCTCACGCTCAGCGGCTACTTTGCGCTGGCCACCATCGTGCACCCCTGGTACCTGGTGCCGCTGGTGGCGCTGAGCTGCTTTTCGCCGCTGCGCTACGCCCGGGTGTGGGCGGGGCTAGCGGTGCTTTCCTACGCGGCCTACCGCACGGCGGCCTACACCGAAAGCGACTCGCTGTTGGCCCTCGAGTACGGGGTTGTGCTACTGTGGGCCGCCGCGGAATACTACGCGGGCTCCTGGCGGCTGTCGGGCCCTAGTGCCCGCCGCCCGCCGCCGAATTCCCGCGCCAGGTAGCCAGGTCCTGGGCTGAATCCACGTCGTGCAGGGTCGGCAGCTGGGCTACGCGCAGGCCCAGGCGGGTAGCATCGGCCAAGATACCAGGCAGTATGATGGCGGTGCTCCAGGCTTCGTTGTCGAATAAATTAGCCTCCAGCTTTGTCCATGCCCAGCAGGTATTGCCCGCCGTCGTTGGCTGGCCCCCCTACCAGCACCAATCGATTGGAATGCTCCGCGGGTGAAATGCTCGGACGGTTTAGGATCTAAAACCGGTAACTAAAAAAAGCGGCCGCTCTTGCCGAAGCAGGAGCGGCCGCCAAAACTAGGCAATGCGCCGGTAAGCCGGGTTCTGTCCGGGGCCCGGGGGCCCCGTCCCCAC
>NZ_MDZA01000146.1 GCF_001816125.1 Hymenobacter coccineus
CGTGCTGAATGACGGCAGCGGCGGCGGCGGGGCGGGCGGCTCTATTCTTATCACGGCCAACAACACGGCGAGCCTGAGCGGCCTCACCTTGGCGGCTATCGGCGGCACCGGCGGCACCAACACCCCTACTGGCACCACCACGGCCCACGGCCCCGGCGGCGGCGGCGGCGGCGGCGTTGTCCTCACCAACGCGGCTCCCAGCAGCGCCAGCGTAGCCAGCGGGGCCAATGGCACCACCACGGGCGGCGTAGCCTACGGGGCCGGCCCCGGCATCATGGGCATTGCCAATGGCCAAATCAGCAACAGCATCGCGGGCAGCGCGGCGGGCATTAATTGCAGCACCGACGTGGTAGCCACTATTTCGGCCCCCAGCGCAGCCACTGCGGCCCAGACGGTGAGCCTCACAGCCGTATTTGCCAACAACGGGGGGGTAGAGGCTACCGGCGTCACGCGCACCGTGACGCTCAGCTCCGGCGACGTGAATAACCCAGTTACCGGCGTAACAGCGGCGGGCAGCACCAGCATCAGCAGCCCAGACGGCTCGGGTACTGTTACCATCACCTACCCGGCCCTTTCGCCGCTGGCGGCGGGCAGCAGCGCTTCTTTTGGTATCTCCTACATGGCCCCTGGCACTGCCAGCGTAGTGGCTGTGGCGACCATTACCACCACCACCCCTGCCGAGCCAGTAACCGATAACAACACGAGCACGGCCACGACGGCTATTAACGGCAACGCCGACGTAGTGTCGGCCGTCTTCGGCCTGAACGCTTCCACCACGGGCCGGCCCACCGCTACGTATACCGCCGTGTTTGCCAACAACGGCCCGGCCGCCGCGGCCAACGTGACGCGCACCGTGACGCTTCCCGCTGACATTACCCTCACTGCCGCGCAGCTCAAATTCATCACCGACCAGTTTACTCCCAATGACCCCACCGCGGGGTATGACCCGAACACCCGCGTTATAAACTTTGGTACCGTGACTAGCTTAGCCAGCCGCGCGGCCAGTACCTTCCAGTTCAGCTACACGGCCTCTAACACGAGTGGCAGCACGGTTGTCAGAAGCACTATTGGCACGACCACGACCCAGGCGGTTGGTGGCGGCCCCGGCGCCGCTCCCGACCAGTTTGACTTTACCGTCACCAACAACGCGACCTCCGACCTGGCCACGAACGGCATCTCGACATCGGCCGCCACGGTGGTGCCGGGCCAGACGGCGTCGTTCACGCTGAACTTTGTGAACTACGGCCCCGATGATGCGGCCATCGCCCTGCGCTTCGCCCAGCTCACGCCCGGCCTGAGCGGGGTGTCCGTCACCAACAACGGCACCTACGACCCGGCTACGGGCATTATCACCTACCCCGCCATCGCCTTGGCCAACGGCGTAACGGCGCCCTCCGTGGTCACGTTCACCGCCCCCGCCGTGGGGCCGGTCAACATCAGCGGCAGCCTGAGCGGCGGCCCCAGCCTGGCCTCATCGGGTATCTTCGGCAACAACCAGGCGACGGGCAGCATTGCCGTGACCCCGGTGGCCGACGTGGCTACCACCATCAGCGGCCCCACGGCGGCCGTTGCCGGCAACCTGGTTACCTTCAGCGTGCTCACGACCAATGCGGGCCCCTCGGCGGCCGCGGGGGTGGTGCAGACGGTGCAGCTGCCCCTAAACCTGAGCGGGGTATTTGTCTCCAACTATGGCTCGTACAACGCCAGCACGGGGGTAGCCACCTTCACGGCCCCCGGCGTACTCGCCACCGGCCAGTCGCTGAACAACACCGTGAGCTTTGCTATGCCCGCCACGGCCTTTACCGCCACGGCCGCCGTGACCACCACCACCAGCGAAGCCGGCGCCACCGCCAACAACGCGGCTACGGCCAGTGCCACCAACCTCCTGACGCCTGCCAACGCCGACCAAGCCAACGTGTACAACACGCTGACCCCCTCGGCCCGGAACGTGGCGCCGGGCGACGCGCTCACCCTCACCATCGTGACCGGCAACAACGGCCCTAAGCCGGCCCTGAACGTGGCGCAGCAGGTGGCGCTAGCCCCCGGCCTTGTTGTGAGCAGTATTTCCAACGGCGGCACCTATAGCACCACCACGGGCCTGGTTACCTTCCCGGCCCTCGCCAGCCTGGCGAGCGGCGCCAGTGTCTCCAACACGGTGGTGCTCACGACCCCGGCGGCCGGTATCCTGGTGGTGATGCCCAGCGTAACGTCGAGCACGTCGGACCCCGTGCCGGCCGATAACATCGTGACGCGCAACATCACTATCACCAACGCCACCGACGTGGTGACGACCCTGGTAGGCCCCGGCGTAGCCTCCTCGACGCAGGTGCCCACCTTCACGGTGACAACCAGCAACCGGGGGCCCCTGCCCGCCACCAACGTGGTGCAGACCGTGGCCATCCCGGCGGGCTTTGCCCTGAGTGAAGTAACCACAACCGGCGCCGGGGTCTACGACCCGGCTACCGGCCTCATTACCTGGCCCACGGTGGCGTTGCTGGGGGTGGAGGAAGTAAAAACCTACACCTACAGCTACCTGGCCCCGGCCCTGCTCTCCACGGATGCCAACAACTCGCGCACCATCGTGAGCCGGGCCAGCGTGACCAGCACGACGACCGACCTCGCCACGGCCAATAACTCGGTGGCCGTGGCTACCGAAATCAAGTGGAACGCCGACGTGGCCGTGGCCGTGGCCGGCCCTACCACGGCTATCGTCGGCAATCCCATCACCTTCGTCGTATCGACCAGCAACAATGGGCCGGCGCCGGCAATAAACGTGACAACCAGCGTACGCATTGCGACCGGCCTAACCAGCGTAGTGGCTAGCGGCGGCGTCTACGACACCAACACCGGCATCGTGACGTTTCCTACCATTGCTAGCCAAGCCGCCGGCGTTACGGGGGCCATCACTAACACGATTACGCTGATAGTGCCCGACCGGCCCATCATCGGGGTGTCGGCGGCGGCCAACAATTCGGCCAATGACATCAACCTGACCAACAACGCGGCCACCCTGGTTATTCCGGTGTCGCCCCCTACCAGCACCCTGGTCGACTTGCAAACCACGATTACTTCCAACGTGGCTTCGCAGAATGCCGGCCAGCCCATCATTCTCACGGTGAAGGCTATCAATGCTGCTGCTACCGTTTCCAACCTGCGCGAGCGAGTAGCCTTGCCCGCCGGCCTGAGCAGCGTAGTCGTGAAGGATGCTAGCAACAACGTGCTCGGCGGGGCGTATGATGTGGCCAGCGGTACCGTTACCTTCCCAGTGGCCAGCAACCAGGCGGCCGGCACCACGCTCACCTACACGATTACGGTGAACGACCCCGGCAACGACCCCCTGGTGGCCACGGCCAGCGTGAATGGCAACTTCTCGGACCCTACCCCCAGCAACAACACGCAAACCGTGAGCGTAAACATCGTGCCCATAGCCGATGTGCTGACCCGCGTCAGCGGCCCCGCCACGGCCCTGCCCAACAGCCAGGTGACGTACCAGGTCGTGACCCTCAACAATGGCCCCTCGCCCGCTAGTGCCGTGGTGCAAACCGTGCAGCTGCCCACCGGCCTCAGCAACGTGGCCGTGTCGGGCGGCGGCAGCTACGATGCCTCTTCGGGCGTGGTAACCTTCCCCCGCATCACGACGCAAGCCGTGGGCAAATTTGGGGAGGTGAGCAACAGCATCAGCTTCCTGTTTCCGGCCGTCACTTCTACCATCACGGGCACCGTGACGAGCGGCACGAACGAAAACGGACCCACGGCCAACAACACGTCGGCCGTGACGACTAGCCTGGCCAGCCAGGCACCGCAGGCCAACGCGGCCGTCAACCGCCAGCAAACGCCCCAGGGCAACACGGCCACGGCGCTCGGGATTTCGGCCCTCACGGGCTTTGAGCCCAACGGTTCACTACAGTCGTTCAACATCACGGCCCTACCCAGCAGCACGGCCGGTAAGCTGGCGCTCAACGGCGTGGATGTGCAGCTTGGGCAGGTAATCAGCTTGGCCAACGCGGCCAACCTCACCTTTGACCCGGCCAGCACGTTTGTCGGCAACGCGTTCTTTACCTTCACGACTACCAACAACCAAGGCAATGTTTCAGCTCCCGTGCTGTATACGATTCCCGTTGCCCAGGACAATGCCTCGGTCTACACCACTACGCCGGTCAAAGGCGGCACGGCCAATCAGTACCAGAACGGCGACATTCTGGCCAACGTGTTCGACAATAACGCGGGCACCTACAACGCCACGGCCGCCGTCGTCGACAACGGGGTGCGCACCGCCAGCTCCAACTCCTTGCCCCGCGGCACGAGTATAGACCCGGTCACCGGCCAGATAACCGTGGTTGACCGCACGCTGCTGGTAACCGGCACTTATCCCGCTACCATCACCACCGTCGATGGCAACGGCGGCGTCACCACGCAGACGGTTCCCCTGGTTATCGGCAACTACCCCCTGCCGGTGAAGCTGACGCGCTTCGACGCCGAAGCCGTAGGCTTCAACGGTAACCTGAGCTGGGCCACGGCGCAGGAGCAGCACAACGCAGGCTTCCAGGTGGAGCGCTCCTTCGACGGCACGCAGTTTACAGCGCTCACCTTTGTGGCGGGCGCCGGCACCAGCACCCAGGCGCAGTCCTACAGCTTCGTCGATGCCGGAGTAGGGCGGCAGCACGCCACGGCCTACTACCGCTTGCAGCAGCGCGACCAGGATGGCACAACCAGCTACAGCCCGGTGCGGGTCGTGGCGTTCGCGCCGCAGGCCCAGGCCCCTAGCGTAGCACTTTACCCCAACCCCGCCACCGACCAGACCACCCTGGACCTAACAGCACTGCCCGCCGGGCAATACCAAGTGCAGGTGTTTGACTTGGCGGGCCGCCTGGTGCAAACGCATACCCTGGGCGGTGAGCAAAAACACGTGCTCCTGATCAGCAACCTGCCCAGTGGGGCTTACATCGTTCTTGTGGCCAACAACAATGGCCTGAAGTTCTCGCAGCGACTCATCAAGCCGTAGGCCAACCACTAACAGGAATAAGGCAAGGGCCCCGTTCGGATTTTCCGGCGGGGCCTTTTGCTTGCTGGTGGTGGGCTTGCTTGCGCAGCCAGCTATTTGGGCTGCCATCGGCCCGGCCCACGTCCGGTGGGGCCCTAGCAGGGGCCCCAGCAGACGCGGGCGGGCAATAAACGACCAGCGCCTAACTGCGCCGGTGGGGCCCCTGCTAGGGCCCCAGCAGACGCAGGTAGGCACTGGCCCGCGAGTAGCCTTGCTGAAAGGGCAGCGCCCGCTGCTCCGTCGGGCAAGGGCAAGCGGCTAATGACGCTAGGCAGCCTGGGCACAGGATTGGGGCCCCGGCGGCCAGGCGTACCGGCAGCCGGGGCCCCAATCCTGTGCCCCTATTGGTCGAGGCGGCTTTTCGCCTTGCGGGCCCCCTGCAAGGTGTGGAACTCAGTCTGGGCCGAGCGAATGTTCAGGCGCTCTTGGAGCGAGAGCGATGTACGCACCTGTTGGTAGCGCTGGTTGAGGCGCGCCAGGTCGTTGGCGGCGGCGTCCCAGTCATTTTCGCTCCAGCTGCGGCGTTGCGCCTGGCACTTTTCAATGAATTGCTCGTAGAGGCCGGGCAGATCGGCGGCGCTGGCGCGGGCTGGGTTGGCGGCACTGGGGGCGGCCGCCGCAGCCGCGGCGGCGGAGC
>NZ_MDZA01000147.1 GCF_001816125.1 Hymenobacter coccineus
TACGAGCGACTCAGCGTCAGCTTGCAGCAACTCCATTTCGTCGTCTTCGCCTGCATCATGCTCGCCCGACACGCCGCAAGTTCATAACAGGCTCTAGGCTAACTACTGTCTAGTAGAGTGGTCTAGCCGAAACGAATTATTGCCTTACTAGCCACTTCACGCTCAACTGCCGCCGCTTTGCCATGAGCCACTGCGTAGCACAGCTACTTAGACCCAGCAGATTCAGCACCTACCTTCACTCCAACCAAACCCATCAAATAGCTTCAACTAGCTGTACATGACGTTAATGCGCAAAGTTCTTTTCTTTCTGTTGCTATGCTTAACCGCGTACCCTGGTAAGGCTACCAATTTCCATTCGCCGAATGTGGCAGGACCCTATGGTGTCGGCTTCCGCGTGGTGCAGCACTACGACCGCGCCCACGTGTACAAGCAGCGCATTGATTTAACGAGTGGGACAACCACCCCGGGCGAGCGGGCGCGGCCGGTGCAGACGCTCATCTGGTATCCAGCCAAGAAGACTTCCGGCCAGCCCCTGCGCTACGGGGACTACGTGCGCCTGGCCGCGACAGAAACGGAGTTTGCGCGCAGCCCGGCCGAAGTAGACCGCCTCGTTACAGCAGCTCTCGCGGAGAACTATGCCAACTTGGACAGTAAACAGCGCCAGCTGGAACTGGCGCAGCCCATGCTGGCCCGACAGGCGGCCGACGCGGCTCCCCAACAATTTCCGGTGCTTATCTACGCGCCGGGGTCCAGTTCGTCGGCGTACGAGAACGCCGACCTCTGCGAGTACCTCGCTAGCCACGGGTATATTGTGCTCGCGAGCCCCAGCCTGGGCGTTACGACGCGCAGCATGACCCTCGACCTGGAAGGGGCCGAAGCCCAGGCCAGCGACATCAGCTTTTTAGTCGGCTACGCGGCCACGCTCGCGCAGGCGGATAAGGCGAAGATTGCCGTCATCGGCTACAGTTTCGGCGGGCTGGCTAACGTGCTGGCCGCTGCCCAGGACGACCGCATTAGCGCCCTGGTGGCACTGGACGGCTCGGTGCGCTACTACCCGGCTATTGCGCAAGCAGCCACCTATGCGACGCCCGAACGCTTGGCCGTGCCCCTGCTGTACCTGGGCGGCAAACCTGCCACGGCGGAGGCCATGCACCGGAACAACCAAATTTCCTCCTACAGCCTGCTCAATCAGCTCAAGTACGCCGACTTCTACAATGTCACCATGTATACGATGGAACACGCCGCCTTCCAGTCTGAGTCGCTGCGCCTGGGCCCCGAGCAGCGGTTCGGCGACTACACGCGGGCGGAGGCGACGGTGGCCTACGGCTGGATGGAGCGCTACGTACTGGCTTTTCTCAACGCCTATCTAAAAGGGGAAGCGGGCGCGGCCACCTTCCTCCACAACGCCCCGAAAGCTAACGGCGTACCCATCCACTTGCTGTCGGTCGAGGCGCAGCGGGCTGAAAGTGCTCCCCCCACGCTCACGACACTGGCGACCACCTTTGCGACGCAGCACTACACCAACTTGGCCGAAAGCTACCGGGCGATGACGAAAACGGCCCCGGCCTTCAAGCCGGCCGAGCGCGCCCTGATTTCCTGGGGGGAGCCGTTCTTGGACGAGAAACGCTACGCGCCCGCCGTTGAAATCTACGAGCTAGTCAACGCCCTCTACCCAGATAGCCCCCGCGCTGCCTTTTATTTGGCGTTGGCCTACGACAAGAACCAGGACAGGGCCCGCGCCATCGAAAATTACCAACGGGTGCTCAGTTTCTGGCCCGACATGGCTGAGGCCCAGCAAAGCATCCTCCGCCTACGTGCGCAATCGCCAAGCAAGTGAGCAGTGGCGTTCAGCGACAGAAAGGTACTACTTAGGTTTCAAGAGCAATTACTCGGCTTTAGCAAAATAGAATTTTGGGGATAGCAAAGAGAGGCGTTCTTTTCCTCATAATTCATAGAAAAGTTGAATAACATAATGTCTGTTATAGCCCGAGTCTTGGAATGAGTGCCGGTTTTAGCCGCGCCAGCCGCTGTGCTCAGCGTGGTACTTTCCAAAGTTAGCCTAGGTAGTCAGTCGCATCCTAGCTGCTGCCCAGCGGCTGGTTGAAACGTCTGGACCTGGGCCTCCCATGTGACGGACCAGTCGCAGAGTTCGGCCAATAGCGGCGCAATGCTCTCCCCAAAGGGCGTGAGCGAGTACTCCACGCGGGGCGGCACCTGCGCAAAGACTTGCCGGTGAACCAGCCCATTGGCTTCCAGCTGCCGCAAGCTTTGGGCCAGCATCTTGGGGGAGACGCCGCGAATCTGCCGTTGTAATTCGCTATTGCGCTTGGGTCGCTGCGTCAAGGCGAGCAGAATTAGTAGGAGCCATTTGCTGGCTAAGACATTTAACGCTTGATGCACGACGCAACTCGCGTCTAAGTTGGACTTAGCATCCAGCCAACTCCGCAATTTTTGCTGGGCGGCTACTTTTTTTTCTTCGTTTGTGCTCATCGGGCTCATTTATTACCCAAAAGTAACTACTGCACTTTTGGGTGCCTACTTTCTTTTAGGTAGTACGTAGCGCAATTTTGGGGCATGAATACGCCCACTGCCTTGCTGGCCCCCGTCAGCCCGCCCTCCTCAGACCCCCTCGCGCAAACCGCCCGGCGCGTGTTTCAACACCTGCTCCTCGGCTTTCAGACGGCCGATTTAGCGGCCGTGCTGGCCTGCTTCACCGAGGATGCTACCATCGAATATCCCTACGCGCCGCAGATAGGCTCGGCTACCCGCCTAGATGGTAAACCGGCCATTGGCCAGTACCTACAGCATGCCTTGCAGGGGATGCCAACCTTGATTTTCAGCCAATTGCATTTCGCTCACGACGTGGCGCAAGGTATTCATTGGGCGGAAGTACACTGTGAAGCCCCCGTTCCGGGTACCGACCGCACGTACCGCCAGGACTACGTGATGCGCTTCGAGCTGCGCGGCGAGCAGATTCGGCACCACCGCGAATACTGGAACCAGCTCGCCGCCCGCGAGGCCTTCGGCGGGCCAGAAGAAGCCCGCCAACTCTTTACGCCGACGGCACCTACTCTCTAACCTCCTTCTTTATGCGTATTGTCATTGGCGCAGCGGCCGGCAACATTGGGCGCCGCGTCGCCGAGCAGGTTCTGCAAGCGGGCGGCGAGGCAGTGTTGCTGGTCCGCAACCCGGCGTCTCTGCCGGCGGCGGTTGCTACCCACGCCCAGGCCCGAGTAGTCACCCTGGACCTCACGGACCAAGCGGCGGTCGTGGCCGCCTGCCAGGGCGCAGATGCCTTGTTTTGGCTCGTGCCGCCTCCCCCGCTCGCCGTGTCCGATTGGCCCCAGTGGTACCGTACCATTGCCGCCGCAGGGGCCGCTGCCGTCCGCACGCACCAGATTCCGCACGTAGTGCTCGTTTCCAGCCTGGGGGCGGGCATGGCCGCCGGCCTGGGCACAATTTCTTACGTGGGCGAGTTGGAACAGCAGCTCAACGCGACCGGGGCGAACGTGGTCGCCCTGCGCCCCGGTTACTTCATGGAAAATTTCCTGATGCAGGCCGCCGCCATCCGCACCCAGGGCGTGCTCGCGTATCCCTACGCGGAAAACCACGACATTCCCTTTATCAGCGTGGCCGACATTGCCACCGTGGCCGCGCACTACCTGCTGCATCCGCAGTGGGCCGGGCAGTGGGCCCGCAATCTCATGGGCCCCGCCAACCTAACGCTACCCGCGTGTGCCGCGCTCCTGGCCCAGGCCTGGGGGCACCCCGTACGCTACCAGCGCCAATCAGCCACTGACTTACAACAAACTTTAGGGCAGTGGGGCCTGACGCCCTACGCGCAACAGGAAATGAGTGCCCTGTTTCAGGCCCTGGGCGACTCCGACGGGGCCTATGCTACGCCGCGAACGGCCGAAGCCTACACGCCCACCAGCTTCCAGGAATTTGTGGGCACGCACCTACTCCCGCTCCTACAAGCTGACCAGCAGTAAGAAAGCATTACTAAAAGGGTCTGCTATTGCCTCCTAAGCAATAGCAGACCCTTTTTTACGTATTGGAAACGGTCGTTGCTAGCATGTAAAAAGCGCCTCTTTTACGTGTTGTAATCCACCGTGGCTGTTACAGAACGCAGCTTCCGTTGCGAGCTAGCCGGGCGAGCGACCTGAGTGGCGACAGCCAGTGGCGAAGCTAGCTAGCCGCCAGCCACCAATGGGGGTAGCGTAAGCGGAAGAACAGCAATTCCCGTGAGGACCGCCGGGTTGGATCTTCGCGTGGGCGGGTTGTCTCACAATACGCGCGTTATTTGGCCCCCGCGGGGCCAACGGGCCGGGCGCTACCTTTGGGGTCGTCTCTTCCCCTTTTGGTTTTGGGTACTTTCCCTCGCATCGACCGGCTGCTGAAACGTGCCGCCTGGAACGCCGCGTGGCGGGCGGGGCTGCTGCTGCTGCTCGCGCTGCCCGCGCGTGCGCAGGGGGAATTCAACACCTGGTACTTTGGCCAGCGCGCGGGGCTCTCGTTTAACGGCCCGGCCGCGCGGGTGCTCACCGACGGGGCGCTGCGGTCCGGCGAAGGCTGCGCCGCCGTCTCCGACGCCCAGGGCAACGTGCTCTTTTACACGAACGGCGTCGCGGCCTGGAACCGCGCGCACCGCCCGCTGGCCAACGGCCAGGACCTGGGCGGCTTCGCCGACAGCGTCCGCAGCGAAGCGTTCCCGAACTCGGCCACGCAAGGCGTCACGGTGGTGCCCAAGCCGGGCAGCGTCACCGAGTATTACATTTTTACGGTCGACGCGGCCGAAAACAACCTGCAACGGGGCCTGCAGTATTCCGTGGTGGACATGTCCCGGCAGGGGGGCTTGGGCGAGGTCGTGCGCAAGGCCGTGCCCGTGCCCAGCCCGGTCGGCGACGGGCGCCTGACCGAAAAATTAGTGGCCGTGCGCCACGCCAACCAGCAGGACATTTGGGTGGTGGTGCACGGCTGGAACAGCAACGTGTTCCTGAGCTACCTGCTCACCCCGGCCGGCCTGGCGGCGGCGCCGGTGCTTTCGGCCGGGGGGAGCGTGCACGCGGGCGGGCCGAACCCCCGCCGCGACTACAACGCCCTGGGCTACATGAAGGTCTCCCCCACCGGGCGCCGGCTCGCGTCGGCGCAGTACGGCGACGGCATTTTGGAAGTGTTTGATTTCAACTACGGGACCGGGGTGGTGTCCGGGCCCCGCCGCTTGCCCGACGCCCCGTCGGTGCTGCCCCGCCACTACTACGGCGTGGAGTTCTCGCCCGACGGCAACCGGTTGTATGCGGGGGCCGACCCGGTGCTCTACCAGTACGACCTGCAAGCCGGCACGGTGCAAGCAGTCGCGCGCGTCCAGTTCACCACGTTGTGGGCCCTACAACTGGGCCCGGACCAGAAGATCTACGGCGCCCTGCACAGCCCGTTTTCGGTGGGGGGGCTGGGGGTAATCGCGGCCCCCAACGCGGCGGCCTGCCAGTACACGGCCAACGCCGTGCCTGGCTTTACCGCGGCCCGCTCGCCCCGCGAAGGCCTGCCCAACGTGCTGGTGCGCCCGCCGGTCCCCGGCGAGGTGCTGGCCCACGTTCGGGCTGCTGCGCTCCGAGGTGTGCCTGGGCGAGGCCGTTTTGGCGTTTGCCGCCTCGCTCTACCGGCCTCCCCGAC
>NZ_MDZA01000148.1 GCF_001816125.1 Hymenobacter coccineus
AGCGGGTCAGAAGGCCCGTCGCTGGGTGGTAGAGCGGACCTACTCCTGGCTCAACCGCTTCCGGCACGTGCTCATTCGCTGGGCCAAAAAGCCCGAAAATTACCTCGCCATGCGCCATTTTGCCTGCGCGCGAATCACCTGGTATAACTGCCTATTTGGATAGCCTCTTAGTGTCGAGGTACAGGCGATCCTGGGTTTTGCGGTGGCCCAGGCCAGCCGTTTGGGTGAAGGCAAACAGGAAATCTGCCTCGTTATCAAAGCTGTGAATACCTTGCTTGCGGTTGGCCCGCAGGTTAGCCAGCGTACTCAGGCCCAGGGTCTTACGCCACCGCCGCGCCAGTTGCTGCTCACCGCGGCTTAGTTGAGGTTAAGAGCGGCCTTGGCCTGGTTGCGCCACAGCGGCTCGGCGGCAGGGGCAACGCCGGGGTCCGGCGTGGCGGGCGGGGTGCCGGGGTCGGTTTGGGCCAGGGCGGGCGCGGCGGCCAGGGCAAGAAGCGCGAAAGCGTACTGTATTTTTATAAAGCTGAGAAATAATATACTTGTAAATAAAAGTATTATACCACTTCCCACTTGCATTTTTTCACTAGTCCCGCACGGATATCCCCGGTACCTAGCGAATGCTATGGCCCCCAAACGGCCGCCCTATAATCAAAAAAACCAGGGCACCCTCCTGCCGGCGGGGGTGCCCTGGTTAGTTTTCATCTGCGGGTACGCGGCGCGCTGGGGCCCCTGGCCGCCGCCAGAGTTGGTTAGTAGTTGCTCATGAAATGGCCGGTAAGGGCAAGCATCGCCAGTCCTCGAAACCCTTTGCGTTAAGCAGTAACGTTGCGGTATTCGGGCGCACGATAGGTTACGGCAGCAACTGACGCCTTTGGGGTTGACTCGCCCAGAAACAGCTCCTTAAGCACCGGTATCCTTCTAATTACTAATACCATAATCGTACTAAGCAGAAAGACCACGAGCGTGACCACGACCTTCGTAGCCAAGTCGTAATGAATGGGAAAGTGCGTTTTGGCAATCACAAATTCCAATCCTTCCAAAATCATGACGTGGCCCAGGTAAACGCCGTAGCTCACAGAGCTCAGGTTAATGAGCCACTTGGGCAGCTCCAGCCGCGGAATGTTCAGCGTCATCAGCAGCAAGCCGAACCCACCAATCGGCAGCGCCAGGAAGTACTGCGTGAATATTTCCGGGTAGGTTACGAAGGAGGCCGAAACAGCCAACACCAACAACACGGTGCCCAGTGCGGCGTAGCCCCAGTGCGTCTGCTGCTTTTTAATTTTGGAGCCCAGGTAAAACGCCATGACGGTGTAGGCAATCAGCGACGGTAGCGGCGTCATGCCATAGTATTTATGCGCATATCCCCAAACGAGGTAAGTTGCGGCTACAGCCAGCACCATCAACCCCTTGTTCTGCTTGTCTTTATCGGCCATCAGGTAAATTCCTAGCCCGACAAGCTCCATCACCAGAAGCTGCGGCAGAAAGTACAAATGCTCGGCACTGTCACCGTACAGAAGAACTTTGCCCAAGTCAAAAACATGGGGATTTGCCACGCCGGTTGCCACGCTTTTAAGGGTAATAAGTAGTACGTAAACGGCCGACCAAACCAAGAACGGCACCAGTATCCGCTTCCCGATTTTCTTCAACGTATCCTGAAGGCTGACGTCACTGCCAGCAATGCCTTTTTTGTGAATATTGCTGATGAAGAACGCAAGTGCCGTAATGTATAAAAACGGGACCCTAACGGGACTAAAGAAATGGCTAAGCGATTCAGCAGCAGGAGTATCACTCTGAACGTGAGCACTTATAACCCCAATTGCCGCCGCAACTTTAATTAAATCAAGAAATGAGTTTCTGTGAACGGGTATCTTCTTTGGCTGGGAAGGTACTGCTGGGTAAGCATGATCTTCTTGGTCAGAACTTGCACGAATGCAATTTTCGATTTCCATATATTGAGAAGGATGAAATTGTATAAGGCTGTCTGCTTTTGTCAAGCTCAACGGCTTATGGCAATTTAAACAAAATAAATTTTCAATAACATTCGATTCCGCCCCGTAATCAATGACAGTTATTATAAGTGTGAGTTATTCACGAATAACTCACACTTATAATAACTAATTAGCCCAGCTGTTAATACCCATTATGTAATTGATACTCAAACGTTACTAACAAAATAATAAACAGGCATAGTTGCATGCATTAATAACTTAATTAATCATTATTATATATAACATATTATATTGTATATAATATGTTAACGCTTCACTTTACCCAGAGTTGGGAATTACAGAAGTCGGCAAAGGTGCGGCAAATACATGCTGAAATAAATAAAGAATGTACCATTCTGATAGGTATGAAATATGAAAATATAAATACCAAAGGTTGAGTAAGCTTATTATATTGAATAATGTAGATTATTTCAAATGCTTATTGACGAGCTTACTGATTGATGCAGCAGCTTGTACCAGTGCACAGCCGCCCGCGGTTGCGGCAAGGATTAGCGAGTGGCAAAATTAGAACCCGGGGCCCATTTTTGGGTTCTATTGGGCGCAGTAGCAATGAGCCAGCAGGCGAAGGATTGAGCAGGAAAACAATCCTCTTGCCGGGCACACCGCCTCATCCGGCAGGTAGCACCTGCCTCTATGTTCAGCTGCGCGCCAGCCGCAGCACAACTTCGGAAATGGTGACCACTGCCATTCTCCTGCCGCCGCCCGTGCCCTCGCAGCCGGCAGCAACGGAGCCAGCCGCGTTCGGCGCGCGGCGGTCGTAGTTGTTTTGAAACCCGTGGTGGGGAAACAACTTCGCCCTGTTTGGGGGCCCGGCAGTAGCCGGTGGCGGCTATTTATTGCTCATGGGCTGGCCGGTGGTAGCACCGTTGGTCACGGCATTCATTTCGGCCCCTTTGGGCATGCCATCGGCATGAGTACTGTTGCCACTGGTGCTGTCAGGAGCCGTTTCGCGGTGGCCGTAGGGGTGCTTTTCGGGGTTGATGCCGTAGGGCGTACCGTCGTGCTTTTGGCCGCAGGCTGTGAGCAACAGGACGAAAGCAAGGGATGCGGAGAAGGACCGGGTAGTAAGCATGAGCAAGATGAACAATAGATGAATTGCAGACTGTACGATGAAATGGGCCATGGGGTGCGCCCCACGGCGGCGGTGGGCCCCGTACTTTGCCACATGTCCGATTTTCGCCTTCGCGTGTTCACCGCCGTGGCCCGGCACCTGAGCTTCACCAAAGCCGGCCAGGAGCTGTTTGTGAGCCAGCCGGCCGTTACCAAGCACATCCGCGAGCTGGAGGCCCAGTACGGCCAGCGGCTGCTGGAACGGCGCGGCAACCGCGTAGCCCTCACCGAGGCGGGCCGCCTACTGCTGGCCCACGCCGAGGCCGTGGCCGCCTCGGCCCAGCAGCTGGGCGAGCAACTAGCGGGCCTGCGCGACCCCGAGGAGGCCGCCGGCCGCCTGCGCCTGGGGGCCAGCACCACCATCAGCCAATATGTGCTGCCGGCCTGGTTACCAGCCTTCCAGCAGCGCTACCCCCAAGTACACTTGAGCTTATATAGCGCCAACTCTGAACATATTGCCGACGCCCTGCTGCGCGGCGAGCTGGACTTAGGCTTTGTGGAGGGCCGCACCAAAAACCGCGATTTGCACTACGAGCTGCTCTTACCCGACGAGCTGGTGGCCGTGCGCCGGACCACCCCCGCCGGCCCGCCGGCCAAGCCGGTGCCGCTGGCCGAAGCCCTGGCGAGCCCCCTGGTGCTGCGCGAGCGCGGCTCGGGCACGCTGGAGGTGGTGGAAATGGCCCTGCGCGAGCGCAAAATCAAGCTCGGCGACCTGGCCGTGGCCTGCTACCTGGACAGTACGGAGGCCATCAAAAGCTACCTCGAAGCGGCGCCCGGGGCCCTGGGCTTCGTGTCGCGCCCGGCCCTGACGCGCGAACTGGCGGCGGGTCTGCTCGAAGTAGTGCCCATTGCGGGCCTGGCCCTGCCCCGGCAGTTTGAGGCGGTGTGGGTGCAAGGGCAGCCGCTGCCGCGCCCGGCGCAGCGGTTTTTGAGCTTCGCCCAAGGCAAAGCCAACGCCCGGGTGGCGTGACCAGTAGTAATAGCGCAGAGAAATACCTGTTTGCAGCCTACCGCTAGCCCAGTGACCAGCAGCTGCTCGTAATAACCATTGGTTATTACGGATAACACTTTGAGATAATCATTTGGGGTAGTAGTGCCGTAAATTTGCACCAGCTAAACAGCCTTCCCCGGTGGATATGCCCCCTTCTCACCCAGCACCCCGCCCGACCCAAAACGGGCACGGCGCCGAACCCTTGCCCTTCGCCTCGCCAGCGGAAATGGACCACGCCGCGCCGGCCCTTGACGAGCCCGGGAGTGCCGTTGGCTTTTTCGGCGCCCTGCACACGCCGCGCGTGGCGTTTGGCCGGATGTTTACGCTGCGGCAGGCAGTGTTTGGGCTGTTTTTGGTATTCTGCCTCACGCCCTGGGCCTCGCCGCCTGTTGCGCTGGCCCTGGGCTTGGTGCTGGCCCAAACAGTGGGCAATCCTTTCACTGCCCACACCAAAACCCTCACCCACAAGCTCCTGCAATTTTCGGTAATTGGCCTGGGCTTCGGCATGAACGCCCACGCGGCGGTGCAGGCCGGCAAGCAAGGTATTCTGTTCACCGTCGTATCCATCTTCGGCACGCTGGTGCTGGGCTACTTCGTGGGCAAGTGGCTGGGGCTGGGGCGGCACGTGGTGCACCTCATCTCGTGCGGCACGGCTATTTGCGGGGGCTCGGCCATTGCGGCCATTGGGCCGGTGCTGCGGGCCAAAGATGAGGAAATGTCGGTGGCCCTGGGCACGGTATTTGTACTGAACGCCCTGGCGCTCTTCGCCTTCCCCCCCATCGGCCACGCCCTGCACATGAGCCAGAACCAGTTTGGCCTGTGGTGCGCCATTGCCATCCACGACACCAGCTCGGTGGTGGGCGCGGCGGCCGCCTACGGCAACCAGGCCCTCGAAGTGGCCACCACCGTGAAGCTGGCCCGGGCCCTGTGGATCATCCCGGTTGCCATCGGCACCTCGCTGATGTTCAAGCAGAAGGACGTGAAGGTTAAGATTCCGTACTTCATCTTCGGCTTCATCGGGGCCATGCTGCTCAACACCTTCGTGCCCGCCGTGCGCCCCCTGGGGCCCCTGCTAACGCACCTGGCCAAAATCGGCCTCACGGCAACGCTGTTTTTCATCGGCGCGGGGCTGTCGGCCGCGGTGGTGCGCTCGGTGGGTGCCAAGCCCTACGTGCTGGGTGCGTTGCTGTGGGTGGTCATTTCCATAGCCTCGCTCTACGTGATTATACACGCAATTTAGAGCGGTTTCGGAGTCAGTGTACAATAATTTGCTTTCTTCGTGCCATGAAACCGCATTCAGCCGATTTGCGCGAACGAGTGGCGGCAGCGTGCGCCGAAGCAAGCCATTCGGTGGGCGAAGTGGCTGCGCAGTTCCGCGTGTCCGTCTCGTTTGTCCACCAGTTGCGGCGCAAAAAAAGAGTATCCACATGCTGGGACTATACACCGAGCGGGCAAAGGGCCTGCGCCGGGCCTTGCTGGCAGCGTTGCCAGGCCCGGACGTGACGCGCTTCAAGTTCGTGGACCAGCCC
>NZ_MDZA01000149.1 GCF_001816125.1 Hymenobacter coccineus
GGCGGGGCACACCTGGCGCAGCTGGGCCAGCAGGCGGGGCAGCGCCGGCCCGGGCAGGCTGGCGCCGTCGAGCACGAGCGCGCCGAAGGGGCGGCGGGCCACCAGCGCGGCCACTTGGCTGGCGTCGGCAGTAAGGGTGAGTAGCAGCTGGGGCCAGCGCTGGCGCAGCAGCCCCAGCAGGCCCTGCCGAAACAAGCTGGGCGCGGCCACGAGCAGCACCGCTGGGGGAGAAACCATCATCGCAAAGGCAATAGAGCTTTCCCGCTACAGCGCTGCGCCAGCAAAGTGGCAGCACCTGGCGGTTGCGGGTGAAAAGATGCCCCAAAGTAGTTAATATATATCACATTAACTATATTAATTGGTGATTAACCCCGCTGCTTTGGCGAAACTCTGCTCAGAGGCCAGACAGCGGTTGTCATTCCGACGAAGGAAGAACCTGAATAAAACCAGTCAGGAACCGTCCCCAGATCCCTCCTTCGTCGGAATGGCGCCCCTTGTTCGCCCGGGCGCCGCGCCGCTTATTCACCGCTGTCCGGCACCTGCCATACCTCCGTGCCCGGCGGCACCGCGGCCAGGGCCCCCAGGTCCAGCAGCAGCCCGTATGAGACCACGCCTACGCGGTCAATTTCCTCCACGGTAGCGGTGCCGGATACCACGCTCCCCCCGGGCAGGCGGGCTTCGATGGGCAGGGCCGTGTGCAGAGCGTGGGCGCGCAGGGCCCCGTCGGGGCCAGCGGGCAGGGCCAACAGGCCCAGGCCAGGCACGGCCCAGGTGGTGGCTACGCGCAGCAATAGCGTGGGGGTGTCGCTCATGCCCGGCCTTAACGGGCGCGGGGGCCCCGGCGTTGGGGCCCGCAAAAAGCCCCGGCCCTGCTGCGCAGAACCGGGGCTTCCCGAAGGCAAAACCAGCCGCAGAGACTAGCGGCGGCGCATAAAAATCATCACGTAGTAAAGCAACGTGGCCAGCGAGCTAATGGCAGCCACTACGTAGGTCATGGCCGCCCACCAGAGGGCATCTTTGGCCATGGCGTGCTCCTGCACGGTCACTACGCCGCGCTTGTCCATCCAGGCCAGGGCCCGGCGCGAGGCGTCGAACTCAACGGGCAGCGTCACGAACGAGAACAGGGTGGTGAGCGAAAACAGGGCGATGCCCAGGCCCAACGGAATCATGGTGCGGTTCAACATGAAAATGCCGGCCAGCAAAATCCAGGGCATGTAGCGCGACACGGCGCTGAGGGCTGGCACCATGGCCGAGCGGAACTGAAGCATGGAATAAGCCGTGGCGTGCTGCACAGCGTGGCCGCACTCGTGGGCGGCCACGGCGGCGGCGGCGGCGCTGCGTTCGGCGTACACGCCTTCGCTCAGGTTCACCGTTTTGGTGGCGGGGTTGTAATGGTCGGTGAGGCTGCCGTCGGTGCTCACAATGCGCACGTCGGTAATGCCGTGGTCGGCCAGCATCAGCTCGGCAATCTGGGCCCCGGTGAGACCCGATTGCAGGCCTACCTGGGCGTACTTTTTGAACTTGCTGCGCAGGCGCCACTGGATGCCCCAGCTCACGGCCATCAACAGAATTACGAGGAAATACATGGCAAAAGGGGATTAAGAGAACGGTATTCGAAGCCCTGGGGGCCTCTGGCAATAGTGCAAATTATGGTCCAATCTGGCTAAGCGCCGCGCCGGATTTTTTCAACGATGCGCGAGGTGCTGTAGCCCGGCACTAAGGGTACGGTGAGGACCTGCCCGCCATTATTCAACACAAACTCGTGGCCCACAATTCCGTCGATGGCGTAATCATTGCCCTTCACCAGCACGTCGGGCCGCACGGCCTCAATGAGGGCCCGCGGCGTGGGCTCGCCGAAGAGCACCACCGCATCCACGAAGGCCAGGCTGGCCAGGATGCGGGCCCGGGCCTGCTCGTCTTGCAGGGGCCGGCCGGGCTTGAGGCGGCTCACCGAGGCGTCGGTGTTGAGGCCCACCACCAGGGCCCCACCCAGGTGCCGGGCCTGCTCCAGGTAGTCGACGTGCCCGAGGTGCAGCAAATCGAAGCAGCCGTTGGTGAATACCACGGGTCGCCGGCGGCGCGCCACTCGGCCAGTTTGGCCGGCAGCTGATCCAAGGTCAGGATTTTATCTTTCGTCCACATAGTAGGTCATATTGATTTCAAGAGCGATGGAAACCGGGCCGGGCTGCCTGCTTTCCGCCGGCTGCCCGGTAATCGTTGGGTTTGTTTGCCAACGGTTAGGGCCCCAGGAGTACAGCGATTCAATGATTACCCAGCGATTCGACGATTACCGGGCAGCCGGCGAAAAGCCGGCAGCCCGGGCCGTGCTTGGGCCCCTAATCAGCTGGCTACTTGGCCCGGATGGCCTCCACGGGGTCCAAATTAGCGGCGATGATGGCGGGCACGATGCCGGCCAGGATGCCAATGCCCACCGACACGAGCAGGCCCAGCGCCACGTTGCCGCTCGAGAGAAACAGCGGCAGCGCATCCTGCGGCACCAGCGTGATGAGCCAGACCAGCAGAATGCCCAGCCCGCCGCCAATGAGGCAGAGAAACACCGCCTCGAACAGGAACTGGAAGAGAATGAAGAAGTTCTGGGCCCCCAGCGACTTCTGGATGCCGATGATGCTGGTGCGCTCCCGCACCGACACGAACATGATGTTGGCGATGCCGAAGCCGCCCACCAAAATGGCAAACGAGCCGATGACGGCCCCCGCAATGCCGATGATGTCGAAGAGCTGGCCGATGGCCGAGGCAATCATTTCGGGGCGGTTCAGGGCGAAGTTGTCTTCCTGCTTGGGCTTGAGGCCGCGGATGTTGCGCATCACGCCCTGCATTTCGTACTCCAGGTCCAATAGGCCGGGGTCTTCGTCGCGGCCCTTCACGCCCAGTGAGGGGCTGGGGCCCCCCATGCCCGTGGCGCTCAGGGCAAAAAGCTTGGCGAAGGCCCCGTACGGAATCAAGCAGTTGGCGTCGTTGCTGGGCGTGTCGAGCATGTTTTTGCCCTCCTTTTTCATCACCCCGATGACCGTGAACTTGGCGCCGCGCACCTTGAACTCCTGGCCCAGGGCGCGGCCCTGCGGGTAAAGGTTTTCGGCGATGGTGGCCCCGATGATGGCCACCGGGCGGCCGTCGGCCATTTCCTGGGGCGTGAAGTAGCGGCCGTCTTCCACGGGCACGTTGCTGATGATGCGGTAATCGTAGCTCACGCCTTGCAAAGCGCAGTCGGCCACCGAGTTCACGGCCGCCTTGAGGGTATTGCCGCCGCTGGCCACGAAAATGGCCACGCCCTTGTTGTTGGGCCCCAGGCGCTTTTGCAGCTCCCGAAACTCGCGCTCGGTGGGCACGGGCCGGTTGAAGTATTTCCACCAGGGCCGGTTGGCGTCGAACTTCCAGGGCCACTTGCCCACGTAAATCACCTTGTCGCCGATGAAGTCCATGCTGTGGCGCACGTTGGCCTCCAGCGAATCGACGACGGCAAACACGGCGATGATGGCGAAGATGCCCACCGTGACGCCCAGCAACGAGAGCACCGTGCGCAACACGTTGCCCCGCAGGGCATCCCAGGCAAAACGGAGGCTTTCGAAGGTGAGGCGCAGGGCGAGCATGGGGTAAAGGTAGCGCGGGCGCGAATTGTGGGCGCCTGGCGCATTATTCTTTAGAGCGGTGGGCTGGAATGGGGTGGTCCGGCGACTTTTTCAGTCGTCGGGCCACTCTCACTAAATAACAGTGGCTCTGGGGCAATGTCAGAGTGGTCCGACGACTGAAAAAGTCGCCGGACCACCCCGTTTTAGGCCACCGCTATTCTATACTACGTAGTAATGTAGCTGGGGCCCCGGGTCACGAATGCCCGGGGGCCCCTGGAGGCCCCGCCCCCGGCGCTGCTTCCAAAAAAAGCCGTACTTTTGCGTTCCCAAATTTCGTTAACTTCCCCCTAATACTGCCCGGATGGCCATGAAATTGCATGAGTTCAAGTTTGAACTCCCCCAAGAGCTAGTTGCTACGCACCCGGCCCGCAACCGCGACGATAGCCGCCTGATGGTGTTGAACCGCGCCACCGGCACCATCGAGCACCGCAACTTCAAAGATATTCTCGACTATTTCACCGAAGGCGACACCTTCGTGCTCAACGACACCAAGGTTTTTCCGGCCCGCATGTACGGCAATAAGGAAAAGACCGGCGCCACGATTGAGGTGTTTTTGCTGCGCGAGCTGAACAAGGAGCTGCGCCTGTGGGACGTGCTGGTGGACCCCGCCCGCAAAATCCGCGTCGGTAACAAGCTGTACTTCGGCGAGAGCGACATGGTGGCCGAGGTCATCGACAACACGACTTCGCGCGGCCGCACCATCAAGTTTTTATTTGACGGCTCGGACGAGGACTTCCGCAAAGCACTCTACGAGCTGGGCGAGACGCCTATTCCGAAGGAGACGCTGCAACGCGAAACCGAGCCCGCCGACAAGGAGCGCTACCAGACCATCTACGCCGAGAACATCGGCGCGGTGGCCGTGCCGGCGGCCGGCCTGCACTTCACCCGCGAGGTGATGAAGCGCATGGAAATCAAGGGCATCGAGACGGCGGCCGTCACGCTGCACGTGGGCCTGGGCACCTTCCGCACGGTGGACGTGGAGGACCTAACCAAGCACAAAACGGATTCGGAAAACTTCATTGTGGGCCCCGAGGCCTGCGCCATCGTCAACAAGGCGCTGGACGCCAAGAAGCGCGTGTGCGCCATCGGCACCACCACGCTGCGCGCCATGGAATCGTCGGTGTCGGCCAACGCCCGCATGAAGCCCACCCAGGGCTGGAACGACCGGTTCATCTTCCCGCCCTACGAGTTCAAAATCGCCAACGCGCTGCTCACCAACATGCACCTACCGGAGAGCACGCTCATCATGATTACGGCCGCCTTCGCCGGCTACCCGCTGCTGATGGAGGCCTACAAGGAGGCCATCAAGGAGAAGTACCGCTTCTTCAGCTACGGCGATGCCATGCTGATTCTGTAAGGGTGAATTTTGATTGAGTGAATGAGTGAAGGCTCGGCTGTATTTGCGGCCGGGCCTTTTCTTTTGCAGCGCGGACTTTGTAGTCCGCGGCTTTCGCTTCGTCCGGCTGGTAATCGTTGGGCGACCGGGCAGCGCCGCGGACTACAAAGTCCGCGCTACAGTAGTGCCGCTCATCGTTCAACAACTAAGCAGCGCCGCGGACTATAACGTCCGCGCTACAGACGTGCTGCTTACCGTTGAATAACCGAAAAGCGCCCCGTTAACGCCCTAAATCGCCCATTCCCTTGGCTCATTCACTCCCTCACTCATTCACTAATTCACCGCCGCGCTACGCCATTCTCGTGGCTGGGGGCACGGGCACACGCATGGGCGCGGGCATGCCCAAGCAGTTTCTACTGCTGCGGGGGGCCCCGGTGCTGCTGCACACGCTGCGCCGCTTCGCCGAGCCGGCGCTGGCCGTGGCCGAAATCATTGTGGTGCTGCCCGCCGACCAGCTGGCCACCTGGCAAGCCCTGTGCGCCGAGCACTGGCGTGGATATTCCGCACCGGCTGGTGGCGGGGGGCCCCACGCGGCTGGGCCTCGGTGAAGGCCGGGCTGGGGGGCCCTGGCCGGCCACGCCCAGGGGCCTGG